>JAZLHW010000168.1:0-8207 GCA_045617105.1 Selenomonadaceae bacterium
CATATCTCCCGCTTCGTTGAAACGCAAATTGGAGGGAAAATGCTTATGGCATTTTCTTGAACAATGGCGTTATAAAAGGCAAAAAGTCAAAGGAGGTTTTTTTCTTGAAAAAATTCACCATTCTATTATTTTCACTGCTCATGCTCCTTTCCCCTATGGCATTTGCAGCAGATTTCAGCGACCTCGTCATTCTCCATACCAATGATACGCACGGGTTCGACCAGTACGGCAACGGCTCCAACGGCATGGCTGTTATTTCCGCACTGAAAAAGGACTATGAGGCACAGGGCTTTGACGTACTCCTTTTGGATTCCGGCGATGCCATTCAGGACCATCCTCTCGTGAATTTCAGTCAAGGCGCCTCTGCCATTGCCTTCATGAACTCGGCGCGCTATGATGCCGGTACACTCGGCAACCATGAGTTTGACTACGGGCAGGACGTACTCCTGCAGAGAGTTAAAGAAGCAAACTTTCCCATTGTCTCTGCCAACGTTATTGTGGATGCCACTGGTTCTACACTCGTCAAGCCTTATGCCATTCTTCAAAAAGGCAAACACAAAATTGGCATTCTGGGACTCACCACGCCAAGCGCAATAACCACTTCCCTGCCTGTCAACACCTACGGGCTGACCTTTCTCAAAGGCAAAGCGCTTTGGGACTGCACGCAAAGGTATGTAGATGAGCTCAAGAGCCAAGACTGCGACCTCATCATCGTCCTTTCACATCTCGGCAGCTTTGAAAGATTTTCAGAGAACGGCGACTGTGCAGATGACGTCCTTGCACATGTCCACGGCATCGACATTTTGCTGGACGGACACGACCATTTAGTAAAAAACAAGGAAGTAAACGGCACGATCTGGGCAGAAGCTGGCTGCCATACAGAACATATCGGCCGTTTGCTCTTTGAAAAAGACAAATGGTTCAATACCATGCTTGACTTTGGAGAGTACACAAAGGAAGATCCCGACACCAAGAGCGTCATCGACAGATACGCAGCAGAAATCGCCGCACAAAACAGCAGCATCGGAACAAGTGAAGTCACACTCACAGAAGACAAGCTGCTGCTCCGCAGCCAAGAAACCAATACCGGCGACCTCATCGCAGATGCCCTTCTTTGGCAAGGAAGGCACTTCAGTGACCAAAATGTGACTATAGATGCTGCCATCATAAACGGCGGTGCTATCCGCACGGGAATTCCAAAAGGAACTATCACAAAGGCTCTCATCAAGAACATCATGCCATTTGAAAACCAGCTGTACCTCATTCAAATCCAAGGCGAAAAGCTGCTGGAGGTACTGGAAGCTACTTCCTGCCTCGTGCCGGAAGCCAGTGGTGGATTCGCTCAGGTTTCGGGAATAGAATATAGCATTGACACAGGGGTTCCGTTTGCAAAGGGACAGCAATATGACAGATCTTCCTACTTTGCCCCTTTGCAGCCCGGCAGCCGCGTCACCATTCATTCTGTGGGAGGAAAGCCCTTCTCCATGGACAGCACCTATACCATTGTCACCACTAATTTTATATTGCAAGGCGGGGATTCTTATGGTGGGCTGGCTGCAGCCAATGCCGTCCTTTCCAGAACCGGCATTGGCTGCACAGACAGCAATGCTGTATTGAATTATATTGCAGAAGAACTTCATGGAACGATTGGGAAAGAATATGAAAAACCACAGGGCAGGATCCATATCATACCTCCTCCCGAGCGCTAAGATTCCCTGATCCATAATTTTACTTTAGGAGGCTGAACTCATGAAAGATGAAACTATTTGCCTGCATGCAGGTTATACACCAAAGAACGGTGATCCCGGCGTTATGCCGATCGTGCAAAGTACGACCTACCGCTTCGATTCGACAGAACATATCGGAGATCTTTTCAACAAGCCGACCGAGTGCATGTATTCCCGCTTCGCCAACCCGACGGTTGATGCTGTAGAAAAGAAAATTGCCGCTCTGGAAGGCGGCGTAGGCGCACTCTGCACGACATCAGGGCAGGCTGCTAATCTCTTTGCTGTCCTGAATCTCTGCAAGGCAGGCGACAGTATCATCAGTTCTGCCGCAATCTACGGAGGAACGATCAACCTTTTCGCCGTCACCTTGAAGCGTTTTGGCATTGAATGTATTTTTGTTGATCCCAATGCCACGGAGGCAGAGATCGATGCAGCCTTCCAGCCAAATACAAAATGCGTCTTTGGCGAAACAATAGCAAACCCTGCCCTCATCGTCTGCGACATTGAGAAATTTGCACGAACCGCCCACAAGCACGGCGTTCCCTTCCTCATCGACAATACATTTGCTACGCCCATCTTCTGCAAGCCGTTCGACTTTGGTGCAGACATCGTGATCCATTCCACCACAAAATACATGGACGGCCATGCATTGCAGGGCGGCGGCGTGATCGTAGACAGCGGAAAATTCGACTGGACGAACGGGAACTTCCCTGAATTCACAGAACCGGACGAATCCTATCACGGCATTGTTTACACGAAAGAATTCGGCAGCATGGCGTATATCGTAAAAGCCCGTATGCAGCTCATGCGTGATTTCGGTGCCTATCCTGCCGCTCATTCCGCCTTTCTCCTAAATCTTGGACTGGAGACACTTCCTGTCCGCATGGAACGCTATTACGAAAATGGGCTTGCCATTTCCAAACACTTCCTTGCATCCGACAAGATCGCATCCGTCAGCTATCCGGGGCTTCCCGATGACTCACAGCACGGCATGTGCCAAAAATACCTTGGAGGAAAATGCTGCGGCGTAGTCACCTTTGTCATCAAGGGTGGAAAGCCTGCCGCTATCCAATTCATGGATTCCCTCAAGCTCGCCTGCAATGAAGTAAACGTAGCCGATATCCGCACCTGTGTCCTGCACCCAGCCAGCGAGACTCATCGGCAGCTGACGGACGAACAGCTCATTGCCGCCGGCATCAACCCTGGCATGATCCGCTTCTCCGTAGGACTGGAAAACGTCGAGGACATCAAGGCAGATATCGACCAAGCCCTTGCAAACGTGAAATAACAAAGGAAGATTTTTATAACGCCATTGTTCAAGAAAATGCCATAAGCATTTTCCCTCCAATTTGCGTTTCAACGAAGCGGAAGATATGCTCACCGCTTGTTAAAATTTGATTTCCCCCACTTACAGCAAGCTGTTGAAGAAGGGAACATCTTTAGCTTCGTTATAACGCCCTCAATCAAAAAGCAGGATGCTGCGCCAAAGCACAGCATCCTGCTTTTTCTGATACAGCGAACAAACAGCGCTGCTTGCTCCTATGTACTTCAAAACACTATTGTCAAAATCAGCCTTCAAGATATCATGACTTCTTCGGTCGGTAGGTTCTCAATGTCTGCATAAGCTCCGGTATGTCAATAGGTTTTCCCAAATGGCCGTTCATGCCGACTTCCTTTGCCTTGATCTTGTCCTCTGCAAAGACGTTTGCTGTCATTGCCACGATGGGAACCTTCGCCGCATATTCGCCGCATAGCTGCCGAATCTTCTTAGTTGCCACATAACCGTCCATCACAGGCATTTGAATATCCATCAGCACCAGATCGTATTGCCCGTCCTCTGCTTCCTCCATCTTCTTGACCGCATCAATGCCGTCCACAGCCTCATCGACATCGACCCCGATCTCCTGCATGATCTCACGCGCGATCTCACGGTTAAGCTCATTGTCCTCGACCAGCAGCACATGCATCCCCATGAAGTCGTCCTCACATTCCTGCGAAGCCTCCATGACTTCATTTTCACGCTGAAGCATTTTTTCATCAGCAATGCGGAATTCCATCTCAATGACCACCGTAGTTCCCTTGCCCAGCTCACTTTCTATCTGGATCGTTCCGCCCATGAAATCCACGAGCTTTTTGACGATCGCCATGCCAAGCCCTGTTCCCTGCACGCCGCTTGCCGTGGAATTTCTCTCACGCGAAAAGGTTTCATAGATGGTTGACAAGAATTCCTCGCTCATGCCGATGCCATTGTCCGTGACCGTATAGCGGAAGCTTGCAAAGCCCGGTGACTTCTCCGGCAGCTCCTCCAGTCGATAATTGACCGTTCCGCCCTTCGGTGTATACTTGATAGCATTCGAGATAATATTTATCAGAATCTGATCCACACGCACGACATCGAGCAGAAGCATCGGGTGGCGGATCTCTCCGTAATGGCAAGCAAACGTAACCTTCTTTTGTTCTGCCAAGGAGGACAGCATCGTTTCGACATTTCCCATGTGCTTGCTGACATCTGTCACGGATTCATCGATCATGACCTTGCCGCTCTCAATGCGTGCCATATCCAGCACATCATTGATGAGCATCAGCAAATGCTCACTTGCACCGTCCACTTTTTTCAGGCAGTCCATCAGTTTTTCCTTGCAGTCAATATTGTGCTGCGCCATTTTGTTGAAGCCTACGATAGCATTCATCGGTGTACGGATATCATGGCTCATATTGTTGAGGAAGGTCGTTTTCGCCTCGCTTGCCTTCCGTGCCTGCTCAAATGCCTCCGTAAGCAAGAGCTGCTGCTCTTCAAGCCTTGCATTTTGCTCGGCGATTTTCGCATCCAGTGCCAGCTCCTCCGAGCGGGATCTGTCAATCTTTTCCAAAGAAAGCACGCCCGTCTCTACCCTGCCCGCCTCATTGCGTTCCAAAGCGTAAAAGACGGCACGCTCCCACGACGAGGGATCCTCCTTCAAGCAATAGATAAACTCCCGATGCTCCAATCCTGCCATGTACCGCTGCATGACCTCAGGACGGGAGATTTCCATGCAGTCCCCTCGATATGCATCATCCATACGGAGTGCCAGCCTGCGGACCTTAGAAGAAAACTCATCGAAGCTCGAACTCTCTTCCTCACCAAACAAACATTCCTCCTTGACCACCTGAAGGCTGTTCGTCCCCAAGTTGACCAAATAGAGCGCAAGGAAATTGTCGTAGATCTTAAGGTCGACATAGTTCCTCATGATTTCCTCGTTCTTGTAGGCAAAGACAAGAACCGCAGCCGTCGGGTCCTCCTCCACGGAATCCACCTTGACGAATTTCAGCTCACAGAAACCCGTACCAATGTCACTGCCGGAACGATAGATCATTTGGAATGTCTTTTGATGCCTCAGGCATTCCTTGAGATGGGGGATCGAGCAGCTGGAAAGGACCTTGTCCTTGTCCACTTCATAAACGAACCTGTTCGTATAAAGCTGCATTGCCTCTGTATAGGTGATCCGTTCCAACAATCCGCCAAACTCTACCTTGGTCATCTCGTCCATCGTATAGGCAGTAATCGTATCCTCCCGCAAATTGACATAATACACAGAAGTGTATTCCGAAGCCAACGTGTCGATCATCTCAAGATTCTGCTGCAGCTTTGCCTTCTCATTCATCTCTCGGCGCGTCTGCTCATCCACACTGCTGAAACCAACGATCAGGTAATCCGCATCCAATCCGCCATGAATGAACTTCGTTTGGTAATACAAGAGGTCGGAACCGATATGGATCCGAAAAGTCACATAATAAGATGTCTTGCGCTGAAGCTCCTGCAAAACTCTATGCAGATCCACCGACTCAATAAATCTCTGACGGTCTGCCTCACAGACAAATCCCTCCGCAAACCGCCGCATCTTGTCCTCGAAGCTGATGGAATCCGTCCAGTCGGGAATCTGATGCGCAAAGACCGAGCTGACACGGAAATCCCTCTGCTCCATCGTATCAATATCTACAGCAAAAACGCACTCAAAATTCTCGGAAAGCCCAGCAATCACCCTCTGCTGCTGTTCCTCCTGCTTCCTCACTTCATCAATATCCTTGAAGCCCATGATCAAGCCGTCCGGACTGTGCGTATCTCGGACAAACTTGATCTGATAGAACTTTATCCTGCCCCGAACGATAAAACGCACGTCATAAAGATACGAGGCATTCGTTTGCAGCCTTGCAAAGATCGTTTCCCATTGGATCGCTGTCCAAAAATCCTGATAATCCTCCCAAACGACAATATCCTTGAAAAGCCGCTCCAGCTTCTCAATGGAAGGAATGTCCCCCTCGATGCTTTCCAAAAGGTCTTGGAACTCCTCGCTCGCACGATACCGAATGACCTCTCTCGTATGCACGTCAAAATAGCACACATAGTCAAAATCCGATGCCAGCGCATTCATAATGTCATCATGCCGCTGTTTTTCACGGATCATAGCTTCCTGTTCATGTGCCTCTGACGTGTCCCTCGTTGCGCCAAAAATACGAGGCAAGGACCACTCATTTTTTCGATGGATAATGAAAATATCATGATACCAGTGATACTCCCCATCCTTCTTCTGCAAGCGATAATCCAGCTCAAAGATCTTTTGATCCTCTGGATTCGCAATGGCGGCATAAAAAATGTCCTGTACCCGCTCCGAATCCTCCGGATGGAGACGTTCCGTAAATGCCGAAAACTCATTTGGAAAATCCTCAACGCTCTGATAGCCGTACAGCTGGCGAAGCTCATCGCTCCAGCAGACGGACACCATTCTTCCATCATGGTTAAGTTCGATCTCCCAGCCAACGGTTCCCATCATCTTCTGGAAGGTAGCTAAGTCATTGCGCTCAGATTCCAGCTTTTTCTTGAACTCTACCTGAAGCTCCAATGCCATCGCATTCTCCGCCGCCAGCTCCTCCCGTGCCTTCTTGTCCGTTATATCGAGAAAGACACCCAGCAGCTGCATAGGAGTACCATCTTCACGGCGGGAAATATCCCCTGCAAGCCGAAACCACCGCCAGCCACGATCCTTCGTCCGCAAACGGCACTCAATATCATAAATGCTCTTTCCGCCCCGATTGGCTGACACATGCGCAAACTCCTCATAGCAGGCTGCATGGTCAGAAGGATGAAGGATCGCTTCCAAAGAAGCAAATGTATTGGGAAAATCCCTCTCATTCGTGTAGCCAAGCATGTGCCGAAAGGTTTCCGACCAAGTAACCTTTTGGACCTTTCCCCGTTCCGTATAATCAATGAACCACATACCGGAACCCATGATTCCATGCAGCAGCCCAAAATTGCGGATCTGACGATTCAGCTCCGCCTCCTGCTCCAATCCGGCACGAACCTCCGCATCCACATTGCGCAGTCCCATCACCCAGCCAGTCGGACGGCTGTCTGCCTGCAGGGAATAGAATTTCATTTGGTAATACTGTATTTCTCCCCCGTACTGACCGCGAAACTGAACCACATAAGAAGATTGTTTTTTCAATACTTCAAAAACAACTTCCCTGCAGCTTTCCCTGCAAAATCTCTCACGATCCAATGCATATACAAAATGCTTTGCCAAAAACTCCAGCTTCCTGCCAAAAAGAGGCTCCTTTCCCCATTCTGGAAACATCTCCTCCCATGCCAAACTGGAATGATAACATTCCGCTCCATCAGTTTCCTCACTGCCTGTCAGCGTAACGTAATCCACGCAATCATATTCCTGAAACAACACTTTCACGATATCCTGCATAGCAGAATTCAATGCATCATTCCCAACCTCTGCCCAGTCGACCATCTCATGTCCTCCTCACGAAAGGTTTCCTTCCGCCTTGCAAAAACGCAAGCAATACATTTTCTTTTAGTTTCGCTCTTCCTCTCCGAAATCCTTCCTCTTTATCAATTTCAAAGAAGGAAATACCACACTATGCAAAAATCCATTGCTTCAGACAGATGCTGTACAGTTTTATGAATTTGGTGCTATACAATTCACAAAAAACGGGAGACCTATCTGCACCAATAATTCCTATTGTTAAACACATTCTGCAAAAACGCCAAGATCCTCAGCTACGTTTATTTTCGCAGCAAAAAGCCCCAAACTAATGCTCCGTGCAAGTTCGGGACTCCCTTAGCAATTGATTTTTTCTTACAGCTTCCTGCGGATCTCTTCCAGCTGCTTTTCCGAAAGCTTCGTATAGCTCTTTACCTTTTCCAAAGGCATTCCGTCCTTCAACAGCATCAAAGCCATTTCCAGCATGCCTTCTGTCTTTCCCTCGGCTCTTCCTTCCGCTCTCCCTTCCGCTCTTCCCTTTTTTATTCCTTTGAGCAATCCCTCTGCCAAGCCTGCTTTATGGCCTTCTTCCATTCCTGCTTCACGTCCTTCGTCGATGGCTGCTGACAGGAAGGAACGGTAGTCTTTGATCGCTTTTTCCCGCTGTTCATATCTCATTCGGTAATCTGCACTTCCTGCGAAATAGTTCTCCGCATGGATCGCCTGCTGTATG
>JAZLHW010000169.1:0-7695 GCA_045617105.1 Selenomonadaceae bacterium
CCCTTCTTCAACAGCTTGCTGTAAGTGGGGGAAATCAAATTTTAACAAGCGGTGAGCATATCTCCCGCTTCGTTGAAACGCAAATTGGAGGGAAAATGCTTATGGCATTTTCTTGAACAATGTCGTTATAAAAACATTGAAAGATATCCCATCATGAAGTAGAATACAAGAAAGAAAGGATGGTTTACTATATGATTGATGGAAAAAGCAAGCTTCTCGCTATCACCTCACATTGCGGTTATCTTCTCCTTGGCGTGGGTTACATACTCATTCCTCTCATTATTTACCTTGTCTATGACGAGAAAAATCCCTTTGTTGCAAATCATGCAAAGCAAGCATTCAAGGCACAAGCCATCATTGGAATCATGTCTCTCATTGCTTCCATATTGAGCTTTTTTGTCCTTGGTCTTATTTTTTGCCCGTTTATCATCATCATCGCCTTGCTCTGGCTCTGCTCCTCCTTCTTTGCCTGCTACCGCGTGACCAATGGGCAGGAGTATCATTATCCACTTTTGTAATACGGCTTCCGCAAATCAAAAAACAACGGAAAAAAATTAACGGGACATGCAACGGCATGTCCCGTTAATTTTTATGAATCCATAAAATATCATAAACCTTTCTTGCCAATTCCACAGAATCATGCAAGTTCACCCCAAAAGATCCTTGTACATAATCGGCAAGGCAATACAGGATTCCCATCAGCCCAAGTGCATGGATACCCCCGCTCAATACCCCAATAGACAAGTTCTTGCACAAACAAACAAGCCTTGTATCAAACAGATCCGATGCATCTGCATACTGCATGTCATACAGATGCTGGACAATGCTTTGAAACTTGCTGTTTTCCTTCTTGAAAACCTCAATTCTCCATCGAAGAATTCCTGCAATTCCTATCGGCACAAGTACAGTCAAGATCATCAAAAGCAACAGCAATAAAAACGAACACGCTAGTATCCCCATAACCAGCCTCTCCTACTTGCTTTCCTCAACCATTTGGATAAACACAGCCAGCCATTTACTCAGGAAAGGGAGGTTCATGTCGATCAGATTCTTCACTGCCATAACAACCATATAGAAGAAAACCGATGTACCCATCGCAAAGCCCAGTCCACGCACAAGCCCTACGCCAAAGTTAAGAACATAGATTCGTTTCCAGTCATTCACAAGCTTCGATTCCTCTATCCCCTTCCATGCCTCAATATCCTCAATCAAACGATCCAGCTTTTCCTCAGGCAGCATGGATCTACTGAGATCTCCTGTCTTAATCGTCTCCCTATTTTTCTTGAGCAAGAAAAAATAGATCAAATACAGCATTGCCAAAAGAAACATGATAGGAAAAAATATCACCAACAGCATCCAACTCAAAAATAACCCTCCCCAAAAAACGCATGTTTCTTTTACACCCATCACAACTCCTGCATCACGACTTGCAGGAGAGGCACAGCAGCATTTCCCTCAAAAGCTTCAATGCCGCCGCTGTCGAAGCTCCCGTTGCATCAAGCGGCGGAGAAAGCTCCACCATATCGCACCCTACGATTTGACAGCCTCGAATGACCTTCCATGCTGCTTGGAGAAGTTCCATGAAACTCACGCCCCCATATTCCGGCGTTCCAGTTCCCGGAAACACAGACGGATCCATAACATCGAGATCAATCGTCAAGTAAACAGGCTTTCCTTCCAGTTCCCGAATCACAGCTTCCAATCCCTCGAAACAGAACTTGTGCAGATCTGTATGCTCCTTTGCCCAAGAAAACTCGGCTTTTTCACCACTCCGAATCCCAAACTGATGGATCCTGCCATCACCCAGCAGATCCCATGCACGGCGAATGACCGTTGCATGAGACAGCCTTGCTCCAAGGTAATCGTCCCGCAGATCTGTATGCGCATCAAAATGAATCAAGCACAGTTCCGGATATTTCTCAAAAACTGCTTCTATGGCAGGCAGAGAGACCAAATGCTCACCGCCGATCAAGAATGGCAGCTTCCCGTCTGACAAGATCCTTGCCGCAAAGTCATGAATCGCAGAGAGTGCTTTTTCCGTATCGCCAAAACAAAGCTCCAGATCCCCGCCATCAAAAACCAACGCATCTTCCATATCCAAATCCTGATATGGGCTATAGGACTCCAACCCGTAGGACTCTGCCCGCATCGTTCGGCTTGCAAACCTCGTGCCGGGACGATAAGAAGTTGTAGAATCAAACGGTGCGCCATAAAGAACGACTCCAGCCTCCTCATAGCTCGCATCACAACACAAAAATGTTTCCGTATTCCGTTCCATAAGCCGCTTCCTTTCTTTCCATTCCCAAAGCCTCGCCTGCATTTTTTCCTGCTACGGCTCTACCTCCCGCAGCATTTCCTCTACATAATTCGGCAATGCAAAGGCTCCTGCATGAAGCCGCGTATTGTAGTATCTCGTCTTGAGCCCAAGCACGTTCCATGCCGACCATTTCACATCATGGATAGGATGACGCTTCTTCGATGCAAAACCAAAGAGCCAATGTCCTGATGGATAGGTCGGAATATGGGCCTGATAGACCTTGCTGATAGGAAAGGATTCCACGATTCTCTTGTGCGCACGCTGCATAGCATGAGCGTCCTCTTGGTAAAACGGGCTTTCATGCTGATTGACCATGATACCGTCCTCACAAAGCGCCTTGTAACAGTTCCCGTAAAACTCCTTTGTAAAAAGCCCCTCGCCCGGGCCGAAGGGATCCGTCGAATCCACAAGGATCAAGTCATACGCCGCCTCGCAATGCCGAACAAACTTCAAACCGTCCTCATAAAAAATAGAAAGCCTTGCATCTGACAGGCAGCTTGCTGTCTGCGGCAAATATTTCCTGCAAACCTCTACCACGAGTTCATCAATCTCCACTAGATCTATATGCTCCACCGTTGGATAACGAAGAAGTTCCCGCACAGTTCCTCCATCTCCGCCTCCAATGACCAAAACCTTCTTCGTTTCGGGCTTTACGCACATCGGTACATGAACCATCATCTCATGATAAATGAACTCATCCTTCTCCGTCAGCATCATGTAACCGTCCAGCGTCAGAAACCTGCCAAATTCCTTTGATTCAAAAATATCTATCTGCTGAAACTCACTATGTCCTGTATAAAGCTGGCGATCCACTTTTACAGAAAAACGCACCTTGGGCGTATGATTTTCTGAATACCAAAGTTCCATTCCGCTCACTCCTTCATCACTTTTATTGTCCGCAGTGTCATATCTTCCGTTCCTGTCATCTGGCAGCCCTTCTTCTTGGCATAACGAATATATGTCAAAATTTTCTCCGTGACCAATTCCCCAGGTGCAAGCACAGGAATCCCCGGCGGGTAGCACATAACAAATTCGCCCACTACTCGGCCTGCCGCTTTCTCCATAGCCAGAGCTTCCTTTTCTGCATAAAAAGCCTCCTGCGGGCTGCATTTCACCACAGGCTCCATATACGCCGCCTTGAGCATTTTGGAAGAGTCCTTTCGGTAATTTCTCCGAATCTCAGCCAATGCAGCAACTAAGCGTTCGATGTCCTTCGGCCGGTCTCCCACAGATACATAGGCAAGAAGATTTGCCATATCCCCAAATTCCGTCTGAATATCATATTCATCCCGAAGGATATCATATACCTCTACTCCAGCCAGCCCCACAGGTCTTGTAAAAACAGAAAGCTTCGTCACATCAAAATCGTAAATGGAATCCCCGTTGACCAGTTCCCTCCCGTATGCATAGTAGTCACCCAGACTATTGATCTCATCTCTGGCATATTCTACAAGGTCGATTACTTTGTCAAAAATTTCATGTCCATGAAGTGCAAGATTTCGTCTGGAAATATCCAAGCTGGACATCAGAAGGTAAGAGCCGCTGGTCGTCTGCGTAATATTGATCATCTGGTGCACATGACCGATATTCACCCGAGGACCGCAAAGCAGCATAGAGCTTTGCGTCAACGAACCTCCCGACTTGTGCATACTGATTGCCGCCATATCTGCCCCTGCCGCCATAGCAGAAACAGGCAGACGGTCGCTGAAATAAAAATGCGTCCCATGTGCTTCATCTGCCAGCACCAACATTCCATGTGCGTGTGCCAGCTCTGTAATACCTTTCAAATTGGAACAGATCCCATAATAGGTTGGATTATTCACCAGAACCGCCTTTGCTTCTGGATTTTGCCTGATTGCTTCCTCCACTTCCTCCATACGCATACCAAGGGATATCCCCAAGCTGCAATCCATCTGCGGATTCACATAAACAGGAATTGCTCCGCAAAGAATCAAGGCATTGATCGCACTCCTATGCACATTGCGGGGCATGATGATCTTATCACCCCTGCCAACGGCAGAAAGCACCATTGCCTGTACCGATGAGGTCGTTCCTCCTACCATAAAAAAGGCATGTGACGCACCAAAGGCTTCCGCTGCCAAGGCTTCCGCCTCCTTGATGACAGAAACCGGATGGCACAGGTTATCGAGCATTTTCATGGAATTCACGTCAACATCAAGGCACTGCTTCCCCAAAAATTCCGTAAGCTCAGGATTTCCCCGACCACGCTTATGCCCGGGAACGTCAAAAGGCACCAATCGGGCTGACTTCATTTTCTCCAATGCCTCTAATATCGGCGCACTCTCCTGCGATAGATACTTCATCTTTCACCCTTCCCTGCTTTGGCGCTAATCAATGTTCCGACCACTAAAAATTTCTATCATCTCCCAGCGCAGGCTGTTGCTGATGGAGAGCCTTGTCTTGGGAGGAATCTCGTACACATCCGTATTAAAAAGATAATTTTGCAGTTCAGGCTCCTTGATCAGCATACGCGTATGAAAAAGATTTGCCTGATACAAATTGATGTCCACAGCATCGTAAGCCTTCAAGGTATCCTCCGAAATATACTCTTGAATGGAATGCATCTTCTGATCCATAAACAGCTTTTTGCCAGAAACATCTCTCGTAAAGCCGCGCACCCGATAATCCATTGTAATGATATCCGAATCAAACTGTCCAATCAAATAATCGAGTGTCCTAAGCGGGGTGATCTCTCCGCAGGTTGCAACATCAATATCCACACGAAAGGTCGCTATGCTTTTCTCTGGATGATACTCTGGATAAGTATGCACGGTCACATGGCTCTTGTCCAAATGGGCAAGAATCGTCTCCGAGTGTGGTTTCCCCACGACTGGCTTCTTGCGTCCCTCTGCTACAGCGGCCTCCTCAGCAATCAAAATCGTCACGCTGGCACCCTGCGGATCATAGTCCTGCTTGGCTATATTCAGTATGCGCGCTCCTATCATTTCCGTCACGCGTGACAAAATTTTCGTAAGTCGTTCCGAATTGTACTGCTCATCAATGTATTTGATATAATCCTGCTGCTCACGCTGCGACTTCGCATAGCAGACATCATAAATGTTAAAGCTCAACGACTTCGTAAGATTGTTAAACCCATATAGCTTCAGCTTCTCCTCCACCTTGCCAAACCTGGCTTTCCCCATATAAGCATACTACAGAAAAAACCGCGGCTCCTGACAAGTCGCGGTTTGCGTTGCCCTTAATTTATCACATTATGCACCGTTTTGCAAGAAGTGAACTTGCATTCCTATCATAAATTTATGAACCATAAACTTAAAACAGCCCCAGCATAAAAAGCCGGAGCTAATGTTTCAAATTTGCTCGGTTGCCATTAGTTCGTCCATTGTCATGTTGTCTCTCTTCCTTTCTGATATAATTTCCAATCTGACTTAAACCTGCTTGTAGGGTAAAATTTTATGCAATATCTTACTCTAACGATTTTCCTCTAAAAGAATAACACAGATTATATGAAGCTAAAGCACTGGTATGTTACTTACCATCTGCATAGTTTTCCTCCAGCAGGCCTTTTAGGAATTTCCCCGTATAGGATTCCGGGACTTTGGAAATATCCTCTGGTCTGCCTTCCGCTACGATTCTGCCGCCTTTGTCACCGCCCTCCGGTCCAAGATCGATGATATGGTCTGCCGTCTTGATGACATCAAGATTGTGTTCGATCACGATTACCGTATCACCGCCCTCCACCAATCTTTGCAGGATGCCCAGCAGCTTGTGAATGTCTGCCGTATGAAGTCCCGTTGTTGGCTCGTCTAAAATGTAAAGCGTCTTTCCCGTGGAACGCCTTGCCAGCTCCGTAGACAGCTTAACACGCTGTGCCTCACCGCCTGACAAGGTAGTTGCAGGCTGTCCCAGTTTGATATAACCAAGCCCAACATCCTGAATGACCTTGAGCTTTCTCTCAATCTTTGGCACGTTCTTAAAAAACTCTACTGCCTCATCAATCGTCATATCCAGCACATCGGCAATGGTCTTTCCCTTGTATTTCACCTCCAAGGTTTCCCGATTGTACCGAGCGCCCTTGCAGACCTCGCAGGGTACATAAACATCCGGAAGGAAATGCATCTCTATTTTCAAGATGCCGTCCCCCTTGCACGCTTCACAGCGTCCTCCCTTGACATTGAAGCTAAAGCGACCTGCCTGATATCCGCGTGTCCTTGCCTCCATCGTTTGGCTGAAGATCTCTCGGATATTGTCAAAAACTCCCGTATAGGTTGCAGGATTGGAACGAGGTGTTCTTCCTATTGGTTTTTGGTCAATATCAATAATCTTGTCGATGTGTTCCAGTCCCTTGATCTTCTTATGCTTCCCTGGCTTTCCCTTCGCATGGTACAGCTTGGAGGCGATTGCTTTATAAAGGATCTCATTGACAAGCGTACTCTTACCGGAGCCTGACACTCCGGTAACGACCGTCAGCGTTCCCAACGGGAATTTCACATGAATGCCCTTGAGGTTGTTTTCCTTTGCTTCTGCAATCTCAATGAACTTTCCATTCCCTTTTCTGCGTCTTGATGGAACAGAGATAAATTTCTTGTGACTCAGATATTGCCCCGTGACGGAATTCTCTGACTGCATGATCTCCTGTGCTGTTCCCTGCGCCACCACATAGCCGCCATTTGCCCCAGCACCTGGACCAATATCTATGATATGGTCTGCTGCATACATCGTATCCTCATCATGCTCGACCACGATCAAGGTATTGCCCAGATCCCGCAATCGCTTCAGTGCCGAAAGCAGACGTTCATTGTCCCTCTGGTGAAGCCCAATGCTCGGCTCGTCCAAAATATAAAGCACTCCCATCAATCCCGAGCCGATCTGCGTTGCCAATCGTATACGCTGTGCCTCTCCTCCTGACAAGGTGCCTGCGGAACGTGACAGGGTAAGATAGTCCAGACCAACATTCAGCAAAAAATGAAGCCTTGCATGAATCTCCTTCAGCACCTGTGCCGCAATCTTGGCTTCCTTGGGCGGCAGTTCCAGTTTCTCAAAAAAATCTGCACATTCCCGAATGGTCATCTTCGTGACCTCATAAATATTCTTTTCCCCAACCGTAACAGAAAGCGGTTCTGGCTTCAATCTAGCCCCGTGGCAGGTATCGCACGGGCTGTTTGTCATGTAGTTCTCATATCCCTCCCGCATTTCATCGGAATCTGTTTCCTTGTACCTGCGGGAAAGCATGTTCATAACGCCCTCAAAAGCAACATGGTATTCCTTGTATTCACCAAACATGTTCGTATAGTGAAAAGTAAACTTCTCATCCCCTGTCCCATAAAGCAAGTCCTGCTGGGTTTTCCTGTCCAGCTCCTTCCACGGAATCTCCATGGAATAGCCACGAGCCTCCA
>JAZLHW010000170.1:0-25010 GCA_045617105.1 Selenomonadaceae bacterium
TCTGCGCTATCATGCAGATTTTTAAGAGCGTCCGTCAAAAATTTCTTAAACGCTTCGGCGGTCATATTGTCATTCTTGATTTTGAGCCGCTTGGCTGACCCGCCCTGATAATCCACATTATACGGTGGATCGGTGAAAACCATACCCGCCCGCCGCCCATCCATGAGCTTTGCCATATCGGATGCGATGGTGGTGTCTCCGCACATAAGGCGATGCCGCCCTAAAATCCATATATCCCCGCACTTTGATGTCGGTTCTTTGATTTTCTTGGCGGCTTCTGCTGCGTCAAATCCGTCATCGGTGACTTCGTGTGTTCGGATGTCGGCTAAAAGATTATCTAAAGCCTTGCCCGAATAGCCCGTAAGCTCCATGTCGATATCCAGTCCGTCAAGGTCGGATAGGAGTTTTGCCAATTCGTCATTGTCGATGGACGCAAGTTCGGCGATGCGATTGTCTGCGACCAAATCTGCCCATTCTTCCGCTTCGCTCTCATAATCCTGGCGCTCTACGGGTACTTTGCACCCTAACATCAAAGCGGCTTCGAGCCGCCCATGCCCTCTGACGATAAATCCCGAACGATTAGAAACGGTGACAGGCTGCCGCCATCCCTGCGATTCGATAATTTTCGCCAAAAGTTCAATTTGCCGCTTGGGATGGCGGTTCGGATTTCTCGGATTCGGTACGAGGGATGCCGCATCGCAAAGCTCCGTGTATTGACAGTGTATCTTGATTTCTTCCATGCTCTCCCTCCTCAAAATGCTGTCTGTGGCTTGATGTGAATCACAAACAAACACAAGAAAAGGCACTGCCTGTTTCGGCAATGCCCTCTCGTCTGTCTGTTTGATTATCCGTTCGTTGCTGCTTTGATTGGCACATTCAAGCCGCTGGCAATAGCACACATCGCCATCTGATTCAGGCTCACGCCCTCCCGCTTCGCTGTCAATGCCAACGTCCTGTGCAGGCTTTCGGGAATGCGAAGATTGAACTTGCCGCTGTACTCGCTTTCGTCCTGCGGTTCCGGGATTTCAATGCCATCCTCCAAAGCCGCCTCTAACCAGCAAGCCTTTGCATCTTCCAGCATATCCAATATGCCCGCCTTGGTTTCCGATTGTGTGATGCATCCCTTCAATTCGGGGATATACCCCACATAGCCGCCCTCCTTGGCTGCCACAATGACCTCCTGATAGGGCAGAGCCATGTAATACTCTACCGTCTTTTTTTCTGCCATAAGTGCGCCTCCTTTATTTTATGCGTTTGGTGGCGGTTTCCCGCCACCCTCTGCTTAATCCTCGTCCATAATCTCAATAACCTGTTTCACATATTCCTCTTTGACATATGGCTCATGCCTGGGAACTGTGAGCGGCGTGTGACCTGGCTTTCGGTAGGTGCAATGGCTTGAACCGCTGCGGGGAAACTTGCCATCGTAGCCTAACCGCTTCATCACCTTGTCTACTTCCTCGAAGGTGACCGTCTTGGGATTGTCCCTGATTTTCTCTAAAAGTTTTTCCCACTTGCTCAATTCCTCGCCTCCTGTTATTATAGTACTACATATGATACTATAAGTCAAGAAGTTTTTTATTTCAAAAGCCGCCCGTGGTCAGATTTGTACTTGCCGCCGGATCTGCGACAGAGCGGGCGATGCTCTGGTTGCATGACCGACCGTGTGCGAATGCGGCTGTAGGTCTTGCAGTTCGTATTGACGCAATACACCGTTGCTGCTGTGCATTCCATGTTGTGATTGAATTCGCACTTACGGCAGTTGCAGCGTATCGTTGGCATGATGCCCGCCCCCCTTCCAGCCAAAAAGAAAAGACACCGCCGATGGCGATGCCCTTTCCTCGATCTATGTGCTGTTGAATTTTCATACTTTTGGGCATACTTTGCCCACGCACATAGTATACCACAAAAAGCTCACAAAAAAAGCTCATTTTTTTCTCACGTCAAAAGCTCAGTCACATCGGCCCCGTACAAACTCGCACCGAGTATGTCTATCAAGCGTCCCTTGTGCCTTTTCACGCTTGCTACAGACCAATGTTCCCGTGCGGCGATGTCCTCGTTTCTCATCTTCTCGAAATAGGCCAGCTCGATGACAGGATAGTATTCATCGTGCCGGATAGTAGCCAGGGCGGTATCCATTTCCTTGATTTCCGCTTCATCCCGCGCAATCTTGCGCTCCACAATCAGAATCTTCGCCTCGCGCAGTTCTTCCAGCGTTGGTTTCTCGCCGCCCCCCGCTTGGCTGTACATGACGATGCTCTTGGATTTTCCGAAATCCTCCCTCCGTATGTCCTCGATGTCGGCCTTGTACCGCTCGATGTTCTCCTTCAGGAGAGGATAGGCATAAAGCCGCTTCTTGGTGAGTTTTATCAGTTCTTTCCCTTTGCTCCGCCCGCCGTCCTTTAGTCTCTTGATTTTCTCCTCAAAAATTGCCCCGATTTTCTGAATGTCCTTTTCGCTCAAAGCCATTGCCCTCTAACCTCCTCGCTGTGCTTCCTTGGCTTTCGGTGTCCGATTCGGACACCAGGCTTTTATTTCTCATCACATCCGCCCGCCCCCTCATTCATGATTTTTACAATTGTCAGCACAAGATATCGTTCTCCTTCCTTCGCTCCCCATTGCTGGTTTCCAAGTCCAACTTCCAATCTGACATCTGCTACAAATGAGCGGGAATTAGCAGACAAGCAATATAACCTCCTGTCTTGCGTATAAAGGTTGCGTAAGCTGTCTTTATATCTTCTTCCCGCCTGGTAAGCTCCTCTTTTAAGGCATTCGCCAAGTCCTGCTTTGCCGCCTCATCGTCCATGTGGCGCAAGTCGGCGCGAAAATCCTCCAGGTACATGATCCTGATGCCCTGCTGCATGGCAAAGGCTTTCTCGGCTCGGCATCCCGTGGAATCTTCCCATCCGGGGCAGAAAATCACAGCCTCGCAGGAGGAAAGCAGTTCCAGCGCATCGGCAAGAGCCGTGCAGTAGTCGGTGTCCTTGTTCCCGAACATTCCCAAAGGATTCATGAAGCAGATGTCTGGATGGGCTTCTTTGAGAGCCGCCCGGATGCGGTCGGCATCGGCCTTGTTCCTTTCCTCATTCCCTGTGAATGGATGTGATATGTAATAGCGTTTCATTTTCCGTTCCTCCCTCCGGCAATGTGATTGCCTTGATTTTCATTGGCTGGCTTGATTTCCCTATGCTCGTGTGAGCTTCTATCTCCACATAACCTTTTTTCCGCAAGAACTCAACAGCTTCACTCATTGCCGTTTCCTCCTCAGTGAATGCCTCACACGCTCCATCCAGCCGCCCGCGCCAATGCTTTTGCAATAGCTGTGCGGCATTGGTAAGTATTCTTGCGTTCTCCATTTTCCCGCAAAGGTCACACTGGACAATCCAAACTTTTTAATCATCCTTCGCCCTCCTGTTCCAAATTTTCTCCGCTTCTTTGACATCATGGAAGGATGGTGTCGTAACGCCGCAATCCATGCAATAAATCAGGCTGCGGTTTTCCGACAATACGCGATGCCTGTACACTCTCGCGCTTCCACAAAACGGGCAAGGCTTCAACCCCTTGGAGGTTTCGCCTTTGATAGCACCCATAGTTTCACCTTCTGTCCATCCGTAGCCACATACGGAATGTGTCTGTGATTTTTCTCGCCATTTCTGCATCGCCGCCCGCATAGAGCTGGTAGACCCGCTCCAATACCTTATAGCGATGCTTGCTTTTATTGCTGTTTCGGTATTTCTCTTTCATAGCCGCCCGCCGCCTCCATTCTCATAATCTCCGCTATCCTTCGGATGATGAAATCGGCGCAAGGCTGCGCCATACCGTTGCCCAGGGCTTTATACCTTGCCGTGTCGGAGCATGACTTGTCCGAGATCAGCGTAAAATCATCGGGCAAGCCCTGAAGCCGCTCACACTCCCTTGGCATGTACCTTCGGATGCCGTTCTGTATTGCGAGATTTTCAGAGCCGCCCCCGATATCGCCGCCGCTTGCCTTTAATGGCGTTGCTTTTTCGCTCTCGTTCCACTTGGCGAATCCATCGTTGGAATACATGACGCATTGCTGGTCGTGCATACAGTTCAAAGCCCCGGCCTTTTCGCTGGGCGTGGTCTGGTGGAGCTGTCCGTTGCCCACGCAATAGACAGCGTGTCTTTCGATGGTGTTCAGTGTGAAGGATTTCCCGTCCTTGCTCCATCCGTCCCCATTGTGGCTCGGTCTGGCCCCGTTGCCCTCGATGGAGAATACCACAGGCACTTGATTGCCGCCCGTCCCCATCCTCGCATTCAGGGTATTGCTTTTGCCACCCTCCACAGGCCGCAAGACCTCATCGGCGTGTGTCATGTCGTAGATGGCTACGCCATGACTATGCTCCGCTTCGAGGGTATAGGCAGGATCGCCATCATTGCCGATGCCGAATCCCGTCCCCCGCCCCAGGGCGATATGCCGTGTCGCTATTTGGAGGTTGAGGGGATGGACGGCAGTCCCGCCCCCGCCTGTGCTTCGAGCGCCGCCCGCAGTTTCGGCGGCAGTTCCTTTTCCCGCTTCTCCGCTCTCGTCAATATCCCCCGACAGGCTTTTCCGCTCAAATAGTACCTTGTCGGCACATCTTCCATCGGCTCTAAAATCTGCCACAAGAAACACTCTTTCGCGTCGTTGGGCAACATCGAAAAATTGAGCATCCAGCGTTCTCCACGCAATATCACAAATACTTCCTCGGCCTCCGACCATTCCGGCCTTTGCCCAGGTTCGATGGTAAGGCATTGGAAGTTCGGTCTGGCTGATGGCTTCGAGTACGGCTTTAAAATCCATCCCTCGATTGGAGCTGAAGCACCCCGGCACGTTCTCCCAGATGAACCAGCGCGGATAGCCCCCCCTCGTGGCTTTTCGCATGGCGTGAACAATGTCTGTGGCTCTGTGGAATAATCCGCTTCTCTCATCCTGCAATCCTTTCTGCAATCCCGCCACGGAAAGTCCTTGGCACGGGCTGCCCGCGCATATGATGTCCACGGGCGGGAGTTTCGCCCCGTCCATCTTCGTGATATCCCCTAACTGCACCGTAGCCGGAAAGCGCATCCTCGTGACCGCCGCCGGAAACGGCTCTATTTCGCTTGACCATAGCGGCAGGATTCCCGCCCGCTTCGCCGCAAGCTGCCAGCCGCCTAACCTATGCCGTCGAACAAGCTCCCCATGGTGATTCGTTTCGGCATTGGCATCGCCCCCTTTCCATGTACCATCATGTACGGTTATGTACTTTCATGTACTGCCGTGTATCATAGCAAGGGCGGTTTTACCCGCCCCCTGCTGTCATGCCCCGATATTTTCCTGCTGAACCGTGACCTCTTCGGTATAGCCGCCCGCTTGTCCGCTGCTCACGGTCTGCACTTCCTTTTCGCCGCCCTCGAAGTCAAGCATCATTTGCGCCCGCTCCCCGTTGATATACTTCCATGCCTCCTGCTCCAATGCGTCAACATCGGCGGCAAGTTCATCGCTCCAGCAAAAGGCATGATCATCGTTTTCGCTCTCCGGCATTGCAGGTCTTGCGGGCGTGTTGATGATGAGCGGTGCCTTGCTGTATTCCAGGGCTTTCTGTGCCGTGATGACAAGGTAGCAGTTCCCTTCATCGCCGTAGCTCATGGAAACGCCGCTGACGATGAGCTTCTTTGTCTCCCATTCGCCAAACTCGCATATTTCGGTGACGTGGTTTGCCATTACCTGAAGCCGTTCCAAAAGCTCCGGCCTTGGTTGGTCTTTGCAGGAAAGCGTGTGCTGATCCCAGTTTTTGGTGCTGGCCTGAAAGACCTCCCATGCAAGATAGTACACGCCTTTCTTGACCTTGATTTTCGTGACCCGCTTCGGCGGTTCTCGTTTTTCTTGTTCCTCTGCCATGGCTTATGCCTCCCCTCGGTTTTCTTCATCGATTTTCTTGAAATCGAAAAGGTCAATCTCGGTCTTGTCGATTAGCCGCTTGAAGAATTTTGCGGTCATGATGAGGTTTTCCCTGCCGCGCTCATCGCCGCCCATGGCAACATGACGCTCTGCCGCCCCGCGATAGCTTTCCTCCAATGCGTTCAGTTCGTTCAGGACGGTGGTGAGGGCGTAGACCTCCGGCGAAACGGGCGGCTCGTTTTCGGTTTCCTCGGCTGGCGGCTCGTCCTCCGGCTCGGATTTCTTTGCCCTCGCCGTGATTTCGGCGCTATGCTCTGCCTGTTCTCGGTCGATTTGTTCTTTCTGCTTTTTGCTTTCGATTTCGCACTGGCGAACATTGCAGTGCTTTTCGGGCGGGCAGGTTCGGCAGCAGTCCTCGCATCGCGTGGTCAGCTTGCACTTTTCGCAATCGGTCAGAGCCTCCATCCCTTGGCTCTCAAATTTCGCCACCGCTTCATCCACTTTGCTTTCGGTGAGTAGCTGGGCTTCTTCACGCTTCGCGGCAGGATCGCCTACGATGTAATAGCCGCTTTCCCAAAGAACCCGATGCCAATCTTCGCCGTGAGCGGCGATTTTTTTAATTTCGGCTTCGATTGCCTCCTGCTCCGAATTGTACGGCGTGTCATTGGCTACCGTGGGAAATCCACCCCAGCCGCCCGATTTGTACCACACATCGGATGCGGCGTAGAACTTCCCGTCTTTCTCGATGATGCTGATGGTAATCTGCGCCTTGAATTTCTTCAAAAGGTCGAGCTTCTTTTCCCGTATGGGGATTCCTTCGCCATTGGTCTTGACCTCTGCGGGCTTTTCCTGCTCCTTGGCTTCCTTCACGTCTTGGATCCTGACCGCTCCTCCCTCGGCAAGTCTATCCGCAATAGCTTCCTGTCCCTCCTTGGAAAGCCCCGATGCCTCATAGGCCGCACTGACACCCAGCCGCCCTCCCTCGAATGCTTCTCTCAGTTCGGGATTGGTGAGATTGTTGGCGATGGCGGCATAGCGGGCAAGCTGCGCCCCCGTGGTGTCCAGCATACGGGCCACGGCATCCCGGATGCGCCCCTCGAATTTTCCCTCGGCTTTGAGGTTCTTCAGGATTTCCGTTGCCCGCTGGGCTTGGTGCATCTTCTCCGCGTCGGTCAGGATGCGGCTGGTGCTGTTGGTGTATATCAGCATCAGCTCCCGCAAGTTCTCATCGGCTTCGTTCTCGATAAGGGCGGGAATCGTACCAAACTCTGTGTGACCGCCCTCCACCAATTTCTTACAGGCGGCAATGCGGCGATGTCCGCTGATGATCATGTACTGCCCGTTTTCGTCCGGGGCCTTGACTACGATGTTTTGAAGCACCCGCCCTGCCAGCAGGATGGAATCGGCAAGCTCGTCAATTCCCTCCATACTGTAAAGGTTGCCCGGATTCGGGATGATTTTCTCGATGGGCAGTTCTGCCGTTTCATACTTCGGCTTCTCTGCCGTGCTTTTCGTGGCACTGTTCATAAGAGCCATCATGTTGAACCCTCCTGCCATTTTTATGCCCTCCCTTCGCCGTTGTCCGATTCGGACACGCCGTCCACCATCGCAAGATACTCCGCCGCCAGCCGCTTGTAGTCCCGCGCCGCCCAGGAGCGGGAGCTGTGCTTCATGATGGGGAGGGCGGCAAAGGTGGATTCGTCCACTTTCGCCGACCAATGAATCTGCGTCTTCATGAGCCGATACTTGGAAAGACCGCCCATGTACGCCGCCCCCTGCTGGTTGACCTCGTTATTCTTGAAGCTGGTGATGACACACCCGCGAAAGGTGAGTTTCGGATTGAAGTTTTCCTGCACCTGCTGGATGCACTGGATCATCTCGTCCACGCCATCGAATGTGAACTTGTCCACCTTGACTGGGATGATTACATCGTCCCCCGCCGTGAGGGCGTTGATGACGCTCATGTTCTCATCCGGCGCATTGTCGATGATGGCGATGTCGTAGCGGTCAGACACAGGCGCAAGCCCGTTTTTGATTCTCGTCTGCTGGGCGGTCATGATGTCCAGCAGCACCGCCTTGTTGGCGGCGAGAAGTGCCATGTTTGCCGGGATGATGTCGATGCGCTCATAGGCGGTATGCCTGATGACCTCATCCGCGCTTTTCTCCCTGGTCATGATGTCGGCGATGCTTGGCTGGTCGTAGCCGTGGACACCGAAGAACTTCGCTGTGTTTCCCTGCTTGTCGTTGTCCACCAGCAGCACCCGCCGCCCGTGAAGCTCCGAAAGCACATAGGCGAGGTTGATTGCCGTGATGGTCTTCCCCACGCCGCCCTTTAGGTTGCAGATGTTCAATACTCGCATAATGATTGACCTCCTTATGGTTTTTCCGTGGTTCGATTTCGTCCATCTTACTATGTTACTTTATTCTATGCAAGTATTATTTTATTGTATTTAGTAAAATAGTTAATCGTTAGAAGAATTAGGACAGGGGAAAGCTGCCCGCCCATCAGCATAGTCGAGAAACCAGACCACGCCATCGAACTTCACGCGGTAACGGCTCACCTCGGCAGCGGTCACATAGAGCCTCCCAAAGATGTCCTTCATGTTGGAAAAGACCTCCCATGGAATCATGAAGCATTCGCCGCCAATCCCGGCGCAGACCGCCGCCGCGCCGCCCAAATCTCGAAAGGTTTGGAGAGCCGCCGCCTGTGTGGGCGTGACCACCCTTTGATGGAGCTTGTCCATGTCGGTGTGCTTTGCTTCAAAGGCGATAGCCCTGCCATCTTTCAGCACCCCCACAAAATCAGGCTGGGCGTGGGCGATAAACTGCACCGTGGCAATGCCCCGTCCCCGGTTTTTCGTGATGACCCTGAAAGGTTCCGGCACTTTGATGACGTAGGCGCGGCCTTTCGTTTGGTAGGCACGGCAAGCCCCTTCAATCATGGCTTCGTGCAGGTGGCCGCGCCCGTTGCTCATGGCGGCCCGGTATCTCCTGGCGGCGGCTTCGCTCTCGCATTCCCATGCCTCGGTGTCTTTTTGCATCGTTTCCCCTTCTTTTCTGGCTTCTTCCTGTGTTTGTCCGCAGAAACATCCACAGGTTTTTCACAGTCTGTTGATAAACGCAAGCGGCAGAAGAAGTGATACTCCCCCGTTTCGCCAATGTGTGTCCTTTCCACTTCCACCAGCTTGTAGCCCGGATTGTCCCTTTCGATGATCTGCCGCATTGCCTCGCAGTCTTCCGGGATTTCCTTCATCAGGTCAAATTTCTTTTTGCTCATCATTCTGGGATTGTCGTTCACCGTGTCCCAGGGCTTCAAAAGATTTTTGCTGCAATCCCAGCTCCGCTTGTTTTTGGGCTTTTCATCGTCAATGAATTCCTTGGCTATGTACTTCACCACCGCCCCCAGCCCTTCTTTCCTATCCGGCTGCAATCTCTTGGTGTTGGCTCTCCCATGCCCCCATACTTTTTCCAAGGTGTCCCGATCCAGCCCGCACTTGATGATAACGTGATGATGGAATCGCCCTCCTTTGGTTGTTTCAAGGACGGATACCCACTTGGCGTTTTCAAGCCCCATTTTCTTTTGGCGATAGTTCACCCTGTCCATGAATCGGGAAAGCATCTTCTTGGCTTCTTTTTCGTCCTTGGGCAAGGATTCATCATAGGTCAGACTGAGCAGGTAATCATCCTGCCCGAAATTCGTATGCACCAAGGCTTCAAGGTAACGAACCGCCCTCTTGGAATTGGTCTTTCTGTACTTCGGGATAGCTGTCTCATATTTCCTCTGACAGTTCCCCCGGAGAATCTTCTGCCCCGTGGTCATGTAGTAGCTTACCTGGGCAAAGACAGACCTCACTCCATACCTTCCGCAATGGCGAAATCTTTTTCTTATTCTTTTTTTATCCTTCGCCATTGTCTATCACCATCATTCTACCTACTAAATCGCTGGGCTTTTTTTCCGTGATTAGTTACAACTGCAAACAAGGCCGCTCGCCGCCCGAAGGCGGCAGAAAATTAAGGCTCGGCCTTATTGCGTTCGCAAGGTGGGAATGATATAATGATAGTAAGTGAGATTTGTATCAGTCCCGTTTTCGGGCGTTCCCTCCATCGGTTTGCGGCCTTTGGAGGGAATTTTTTATGCTCCATTATGCTCCAGTAGGAAGGTACTCCACGCAGGCCCACACGCCACAGCTTTGGAGAAACTTGGCTACAAAGCTCTGAATCTCTCCCGTGTCGGTGTCCACGATGGCGTAGTCCCCGTTTTCGTCCGGCGTTTCTTCGATGGCGTACTTCGGGGATGTGCGACCTGTCAGTGCATCCATCATCGCCTTGTAGGCCGCCCCATATTCCTCGTCCAAGGGATGGGATTTGTCTCGCAGGATGGGATTGCTTTCGGTCAACACCCGCTGGTATATTCCCTGCGACAGGTGGTCTTTTTCCGTGCATCCGTAAATCAGTCTCCACTTTCTCATATCAATCGGCTCTTTTTCTCTGTACAGACAATGCCCAAAGCACGGCGCGTGGTACTGGCATTCGGTACAGTGTTTCTCACACACGCTCCCGCGATGCCAGCGGCAGACCGTACCGACCATGTGCCGATGGTGGCAGATGGGACAAAGGTTGCTGTCGTAGATGGTGCGAGACTCCCGGTCATACCGCCTCCGCCGCATCTCCTCCCGCTGGCGCATAAGCTCACCTTTGATACGCTCCCGCAAGGTCAGCTCCTTGGATTTCATGATGTTGTCCGGTGCCGATAGTGTTCATCCGTTTTGACGCAGATGGAATCAGCAGAACTGCCACCAATCGGCTCATAGACCCAGCCGCCGTCCGCAAAGCCAAGGCACATCATGCCTCTGCCACCCTTCATTTTCCCGATCATGCGGATGACGGTCTTCCCGTTGTAAGTCATCTCCACTCCCCCTCTTATCCGATAAGGATTGCCGCCAAGGCAATCAGCCCCATAGCTTCGCAAAAACTCTTCACAGCCGCGCCCCCTTTACTTCATCAGGGAGCAGTACGCCCAAATGCCAATTCCCAACCCAATGAGAAATCCAATAATTCCAACGGCGGCGAACAATTTCCACACCCAGGGCGAAAAGCAGGGCAGACCCATGAAGAACTCGTCCACCCTGCTTTTCGCCCGTTGAATGCTGACCTTCTTCCCCTCGCCGATGGTGCAGCGTCTAAACTCCACGTTCTTCATAGCTGTCCTCCCTTATGCGGCTCATAGCCGCTCCCAGCTCATCGGCTTCTTCGTCGGTGAGCGTGATGCCCTTCAGCATCTTCTCCTGACCGCCGCTCCTGTCCCAGCGGCGCAGGTCGAGCTTCGCCGCCCGCCCGTTGTAGCTGATGCGGTTCAGCTCCAATGTTTTCTCCCTGCTGGCATTTTGGCTCAAGACTGCGATGCGCTCCGTGATGTTATAGTTGAAATCGCTCATGCGAAAACCTCCTTCTGCTCCCGGTGCTTCTTATGCTCCATGCCCTGCCCCGCCTTGGACAAATCCTTCCGCTGTTCGGCGTGGGCAATGATGACCACATCCCGCCCGTCCTGCTCGGCCTTGATTTGGTAAAGCCTCTGCATGATGGTGGCAGGATTTGCGTTGATGAAATTGTCTCTCCACATATCGCTCCCTCCCTCACGCCATCGTACCCTGCACCGCCTGGATGCCCATCAGCTCCGGCATCAGCCTCGGCGGCTCGGCGTTCCTCATCTGCGCCACCATCTGGTTCGTCATGGCCGCCCCGGCGATAGCATTGGCAATCGCCACGGTCTGCTCCGTGTCAAGGTACGGCAGGGCATCGTTGATTAGCTGGCTGGCATCCTGTCGCTTCAACTCCATGTCACTCATTGTGATTCCTCCTTTCAATGTCTCCGCTCCCTTCGCCGTGCTATAATTGACCGGGGGAGTGCCGTCCCCCAGCCGGATTTCTTCTCGTTCATGGAAGGGAGGTGAATATAATGTCTAAGCGATTTCGTTTGATTGTGCCGGAAAATTTTCCGAAAGGCGAAAAAGACAGATTGTTTTCTCAAATTGATAATTTATCGTTTATGGTTTTTCCCATCACACTTCGGAAAATCAAATCGAGTTCTCACTCCCTGCCCAATACACGCCCAAATCTGTGGATGATGTGCGGGAGATTTTCAAGATTCCCGATTCCTGCACGGTCTTGGACATGACTGGCACGGATTATTCCGCAGGGTAGGATTGAGCTTGTCCATTGCGGCAATAATTCATTTTCGTCCAGCAAACGAAAATGAATTATTGCCGCCCATTCCGGGTCATAATCAAACGTGACCCGGAATTTTTTATTTTTCTCAATCCATCGTTGCAATGCTTTCAGAAATTCCACCGCCGCATCCAGCCCCATATTCAGCCCTCGGTGATTGATACGTAGTCTCTCGCCTGTCTCGCATTCTTCCATCCTCTCACCCCCTCTCGCCGATGCTCCCGCCGCGCCCCACGCTCCTGCCGCCGCCACGCGCTTCTGCTTTTCTCATTTCGCTCCCCAGCTTATGCTTGGCGCGTGGTCGCAGTTCAGTTGTTTTTGGATTTTTGTGGTATAATGGAATCATCTCCCAATGAAAGGAGGTGATTCCTATGGATTCAACGGATTTCTTTTCCGGCGATATGGCTTTGCATGAAGAGCAGGATCAGTTGAAACGCCAGAAAAGCGCCCTGAAGCTCAATGTCCAGTCAATAGACCCGTCTGCTCAAGAGGGTGTGATAAATGATTATCATGTCTCCTTGATTTATTGCCCTTGCCGTGATTTTGTGGTAAGAGGCAAACCTTGCAAACACATATATCGACTGGCACATGAGCTTGGTGTATTTCAACTTTCCGGCCAGCTGGTCAATGACCCATCATTGAAAAGTCGTGCAGATATTGAGGAAGAAAAACAACTTTTGATGAAAGAGATTGCCGCTCTTTCATCGGATGAACAAACTTTTCTTCGTAGTGTCCTGTACGAGTATCAATATGGAGATAAAAGGCCGCTTGCCTGCCATCGAAAAGATGTGCCAACCAGCCTGATAGAAAAAGGACTTCTTGCGATAACCGATGTACCAGATATGCGCTCTATAGCAATCGCAATCCCGAAGAAAAAGACCTCTGCCTTTGTTAAAGAGCATGGCTGCGACATCAAGCGAAACCTTAAAAATCAGGAGATTCTGAACCAGCTTTACGAGAAATATCCCGACCTATTCGCTGAATTGTCTGAGGATATTCTTCTTGTCCTGCCATCCGAACATGTATTGGTGGCACCAAGGAAAGCATATTCGCTATTAGTAGACACCACAAAAGACGATGAAGCATATGAATGTAGTTTTACATTCGGACTTGGCGATAAATAATATTGTCCGCCACCTGACCGCTTAATGGCGGTCTTTTTTCTTGTTTATTCCCCCTCTCTCTGATGTTCCGCGCCGCCCACGCTCTCGCCACCCTGCGGTTCTGCTTTTCTCATTTCGCTCCCCGTCTTATGCTTGGTTGTCGGTGCGGTATGCGGCTTGCTCTGAAAGCGGCATATCTCTTAGAGATATGCTATACTTGCCCATTAGGGCAAGTATAGCCATTTTATGGAACAACGCCCCATAAAATTTCTACAAAATAGAGCTTTTGATGGTATATTACTCTATAAAATAGAGTTTGTCAAGAATTTTTTCTTGCATTTTTCTATTTTATAGAATATAATCAAGAAAAAGCTGGGAAAAATTTTTTTGATAGGAGGATAATATGGACAGCAATATCAATCAACGCATCCGTCAGCTCCGAAAAGACTTGGGCTTTAGCCAAAAAGAGCTTGGGGATCGTATTTCTCTGAAGCATGGTGCAATCAGCCGGATAGAGCAGACAGGCGTTACCGTAACAGACCAAAACATCCGTCTTATATGCGATACCTTCAATGTAAACGAGGATTGGCTTCGCACTGGCGAGGGCGAGATGTACGAAAGCAATGATGATACCCTCCTGAAGCAGCTTGCCGCTGAATACAAGATGGAAGGTGGCACACTGGAACTCATAAGGAACTTCCTTATGCTGACCGCCGAGCAAAGAGCCGCCATCCTCCATGCCGCCACCATCATCGCTGAAGCCAACAAGAAAGCAATGGCTGCCGCCCAGGCCGCTGCCGCCGATGCGCCGCCCGACCGGGCTGCCCCCGTGGGAGCGATGGCAAATCCAGCCGCCCCCCTCGCGGAATCCCCGCCCGGTGCGCCCGTGGTGTCCGAATCGGTCAGCGGCGGCGATGGAGTGCCGCCCGCGCCGCCGTACCCCACACCGCCCGGATTGGAGCTTGATCCCGCCATCGAGGATAAAGTGAAGAAAATCCGTGCCAAGCTCTACGCCCAGGCCGCCACCCGGCGAATGTGTACAACCTCACCATCTACCGGGGATGCCTCGGAAAATGAAAAAAGCCGCCCATGATGGGCGGCAGGATGACGGCTTCGGCCTTTTCGCAAAAGAAAAGACCCGCCTGTGCTGACAACACAAGCGGCCCCGTGGGCAAACGGTACTGACAATACCGCCGCCCACCCGAAGAAACACCATGGAGATGCTCTCGGCTCTGACAAGCCAATTATAGCACCTTCATGGTTGGATTTCTATACCCTCATGGAGGTGTTTTCATTATGCCAAAAAGAGCAGCACTTTATATTCGTGTGTCCAGTGATGAGCAAGCCCGCCATGGTCTTTCCCTCGGAGAGCAACGAGCCGATCTCCTTTCCTACGCCAAGGAACACGGCTACATCGTCATGGGCATTTACGCCGATGAGGGCGTGACCGCCCGCAAGGCACTCTCCCGCCGCAAGGAACTGCAGCGGCTCCTCGCCGATGTGGAGCAGGGCCTTGTGGACATCATCATCATCAAATGCCTTGACCGCTGGTTTCGCAACATCGCCGATTTCTACAAGGTGAAGGAAAAACTCGATGCCCACGGCGTGGATTGGGAGTGTACCCAGGAGAAATACAATACCACTACGCCAAACGGTCTCCTGATGCTCAATCTGAAGCTGACCATCGCCCAAAACGAAAGCGACCAGACCAGCGAAAGAATCAAGTACGTATTGGCAGGGAAAAAGGAGCGGCGCGAAGCCATCTGCGGCAAATTGCCCCTGGGCTTCAAGATAGAAAACAAGATGCCCGTGCGCGATGAAGAAAAGGCCCCCGGCGTGGAGTGGCTGTTCAATTATATCGCTGGCGGCGGCTCACTCCGCTCCTCCATCGCCGGATTGTATCAAAACTTCGGCATCGTCTATACATCTCGCGGGATCATCAAGTGTTTGCGGAATCGGGCTTACATCGGCGAACTCTTCGGTATCCCCGATTATGTAGAGCCTATGGTTCCCCATGACCTCTTCCAGCGTGTGCAGGAAATCATGGATCACCACACGAAGAACAACACCCGTGGCAGAGTTTACTTATTCAGCGGGCTTATTCTGTGTCCCGCTTGCGGGAAACGCATGGCGGCAGGAAAAGGCAGACCAAACATACACGGCGAATATAAATACTACGAATACCGCTGCAGTGGCAGATCGCATAAAGGCTCAGCAGGATGCCAGTTCACCAGGGCTGTCTATGAGCCGAAAGTAGAAAAGTATCTCCTCGACAACATCCAGTCCATGGTGCAGGAACATATCATCTACCTCGAAAACCGCCGCACCGAAAAGACCAAAGACGCTCCCGAACTCCGCATCGAAGCATTGAAAGCGAAGTTGTCCCGGCTGGAAGATGTGTACCTCGAAGGAGCGATGGCGAAGGACAAATACATCAAAGTCTATAAGGAAATCAGCAACGAAATCTCCGATTTAGCCTTGCTGATTGACCGCACCCTTGCCGTCCCCTCCGCTCTCAGGGAAATCGCCAGCGACAAAGACTTCCGCAACACCTACGAAAAGCTGACCCGTGAAAACAAGCAAAGGTTCTGGAAGTCCATCATCTCCGCCATCAAATGGGAGGACACCCCCGACACTCGCGGCAAAGGCGCGGTCATCCCGTTCAAGGTTATTTTTTTATGATATTTTGTATGTAGTAACTGCTATCAATCATCGTTATAGTCTATGCCATAGTCCTTCAAGATTTCAGTTATCTTCCGTGCCCACCACGTCGCCGCACATCCTCGTCGATCCGAGCTTTCCAACTTGCACCAAGGGGCATCGAGCAACAGCGTACATGATGGATGGCTTCCTCCATGACCTCGTAGTTGAGTGCCGTTCCCACCTCGTCGCTCTGATAAGTCACGGCTCGGTCAGCTCGAATACCGATGTTCCCAGCGGCTTCAATGGCATCCATGTTTGCGCCAAGGAACAAAAATTCCCAGCCGTACTTGTCCTTTTGCCGCTCCACCATCTTCTTGACCTTGGCATAGGTGTATCGGTGGCTGGCATTCTCCATACCGTCCGTAGTGATGATAAAGATCGTTTTCTCCGGTCTGTCCTCATCACGGGCATACTTGTGAATATTGCCGATGTGGTGGATCGCTCCGCCCACGGCATCGAGGAGAGCCGTGCATCCGCGCACGAAGTACACATCTTCTGTCAACTTCGACACTTTCTCCATGGAAACTCGGTCGTGGATAACTTCACAAGCATCATCGAAGAGTACGGTGGAGACAATGGCCTCACCCTCCTCCTTGCGCTGCTTTTGGATGAGCGAGTTGAAGCCTCCGATAGTATCCAGCTCCAAGCCGCCCATAGAGCCGCTCCGATCCAAAATAAACACAATTTCCGTCAAACCTTTTTTCATTGTAAATACCCCCTTGCTTTTGATAGTCTTATTCTACCGAAAGCAAAGGGGCTGAAGGTCGCCCACCATGCGACAATTTAGCAGCCGAGCAAAGGTTGCCCAAAGGCAAAGAGCGTCTCGTTGATGGTGAAAATGTCATATTCCTTACGGTCGATGAAGTATTCTACGATGATGTCCAGCTTGTTGCTATGGGAAATGGCGTAACCCGCCCGTCCGATGAAGTCTCGTGTCTCATCAAGATTGAGTTCCAACGCCACGGCAAATGCGAGAGCCGTGGTTTTTTTTGGTTGGTAAGCAGGGTTATTGCGGATTTTAGAAAATAGTTTGCGGTCAATGTTTGCACGTTTGTACACTTCTGGATCCGTCTTGCCCTTGGCATCGATAAGCCGAAGAAGTGACTCCGAAAAGGTGTCATCTACTTCGTCAAGCAGATCCTCCAATGAGCGTTTTTTGCCAAAGAACGGAGCTGAAGCCGCCCCAACGGAGGCTAGTGCGGATTTCTCTGATACGAATGCTTTATCACCTAGATACGCAGGTGCTTTGTGTGGTATTCTGCGCCTACAGCGGTCATCATCACGATACTCTTCGTCCAGAATTTCTTCAACATACATCTCATCGAGATAGTTCTGCACATCGTCAAAAAGGCTATTGGAAATCCTGAAGGATTTGCTGTCAAACACCACAAGATAGACTTCTATGTCATGTTGAACAAGGAAATCTCGGATAGCTTGTATGGCTGTGGCTATGGCGATTTCTGCCGGACAACCAAACACTCCCGCTGATATGAGGGGAAAAGCAATAGAGGAGCATTTTTTCTCGATGGCAAGGCGGAGTGAGTTCGTGTAGCAGTCGGTGAGAAGTTCACGTTCGCCGCATTTACCATTCTGCCATACTGGGCCTACCGTATGAATGACATAATCAGCAGGTAATTCAAAAGCAGGAGTGATAAAAGCCTTGCCCGTGGCAATATCGCCGATTACCTTTCGAGCCGCCAAAAGTTCTGCACCGGCGGTTTTATGTATAGCTCTATCTACCCCGCCTCCCACGATGGGACGGGGATTGGCAGTATTGACGATGGCATCCACCCGCATTTTTGTTATGTCATTGCGGACAATTTCTAATGGCACGATCATTCCACCCCCAGAAACGAAATCACCTACTTGACTTCCTCACTGTCAATCTTTCAGTTTCAGCCCATCATGAAACGCTTTTCCTACAACCGGTCCCACCAAGCGATATGTACTGGTAGCAATGTCAAAAATAATCGGCTGCAGCTTATCGTAGTCTACCTTGCCATCTGTCAAAACAGATTCATCGGCTTGCTGGGCAACGATCCTGCCGACAAGTATGCCTGTATCATCACTATAACTGACACATTCGCACTCCAAGGTTACAGGGAATTCTTCGATGATGGGGGCATTGACATGGCTGCTCTTGTGAACATGGCAGCCAGCTTTTTCAATCTTATTCACCTTATTTCCCGTCTCAACTCCGAAATAGTCCGCGATCTCCATCGTGTTCTTGGTAGCGAAGGCTACCGTAAAAGCTTTTGTGTGCTTGATGTTTTCCGTAGTTTTATGTTTGGCGAGAAATAACGTAATCTCGCCGTAGTCCGATTGGGTTCCCCATGCCGCATTCATAGCGTTAGGGACGCCTTTCTCATCATAAGTTCCAATGATGAATACTCCCTCCGGGGCAATGCAGGCTTTTTTGCTTTCAAATTCAACACTCATCGCAAATTCCTCCTTCAATATTGTCCTATTTTTTTAGGCATCTACTATTAATTCGCCGACAACTCTCGTCATTCCTGCCGTGGCGGTTATTTTGCCCTCAATGCATAGCAATTTGTTTTAGAAACATGTCAATGACACTTGAGTTTTGCAAAAAACACGCTCAACTATCAGATTCTCGCCAAAAGTTCTGCAGGAGTAAACGCTGGCACTCTGCTTTTAAGAAAATCCCGTGTATTTCTTGGAATGATATTTGCATCAATCAAAAGAACCATATTTCTCTTTTAACCCCTCTCCCTTAATTTCATCAAGGTCATAATTTCCTTTCAGAACTCCCGTAAGAGAATCCGTCAGATAGGAAACTGCAGCTTCTCTTGGTATAAAACGACCAACCTCATGTCCATTCTTGGCTACTATAATCTCCTGACCGGACATTACGAGATTCAGATATTTTCCGAAATTGTTCTGCATTTCAGTTGCAGTAGCAGTCGACGTAATCATGATACCGCCTCCTTGTATTTTAGCTAATATTATTATAACGCCATTGTTCAAGAAAATGCCATAAGCATTTTCCCTCCAATTTGCGTTTCAACGAAGCGGGAGATATGCTCACCGCTTGTTAAAATTTGTCTCCCCCACTTACAGCAAGCTGTTGAAAAAGGAGACATCTTAGCTTCGTTATACCTAAAATTAGCTAAAATTTCAAAATTGCTTCCCAAAATAATAAAAAAACAGCTATGCAAAAGGCAGATCGCCTTCTGCATAGCTGTTTGCAAACGATTTTATAACGCCATTGTTCAAGAAAATGCCATAAGCATTTTCCCTCCAATTTGCGTTTCAACGAAGCGGGAGATATGCTCACCGCTTGTTAAAATTTGTCTCCCCCACTTACAGCAAGCTGTTGAAGACGGGGACATCTTAGCTTCGTTATTTTCCCTGTTCCACCTTTTGGATATCCTTGCTTTGGTCTTTCGCTAAGTCAAGCTTGCTAAATTCCTCACCCTTGGGGAGAACCATGTGGAATTCCCTCGTGATATCATAGGAAACAATTCCATTTCTCAGCTTCATCTCAAAAACATGTCCGCCCTTTTTGCGGTCGTCCGATATGAAATGAAAATGCCAGCCTGACGCATTTAACTGACTCATATACGGTGGGCAATAAACGGCAACGATCGTTCCCTTCACATCAGAAAAAGAGTATTCTACCTGATCCCGTTCCAAAACCTTTACCAGCGGTTCATAGGGAGGTATCTGTTTGCGTTCGCTCCTTGCGTAGACCTCCTCAAAGTCCCCATCTACACGCACCATGTAAAAATTATTCCTTCCATTCTGCGACACGACCTCATCCAGCTTTTTTTTGAGATCCGCCAAGCTCTGAACATTCTTTACATCAAAAGAACCATCTTCCTCAAAATACGTTACCGTGCAAAATGGCGTTGTTTCCGTCTCTGGTGCCTCTACCACAGTCGCATCGCCAAGTGCCTGATAAATATGCCCATCCAGCATGATCATCTCACCATTGACTCCATCGAAGGTTCCAAGCCCCGTATCCCCCATCGTATGCACTTGGTGCATCGTAACAAAGCCGTCATAATACCCCGCAGTCAACGACTGCAAAAGAGCTGGCTGGTATATCGTTTCATGAGCAATCACCTCCGCAGAAGCTATACCGCCCATACCAAGCAAAGCAGCGCAAACAACACCAGCTATCCTGTTCCTGACAAAATTCTTACGCATTTCACAACCCCATCTCTACTTAAATGCAATTCAGTAAATTCCTTCCGATAATTCTGTCATGCTCCATTAAGAAATCTGCATTTATATAATCGGTACCTTCCTCATATCCTGCCTGTGCCAATGCCTGATTCACGAAAGGATATGCTCTCATTACTAGCAGTAATGGCCTATCCTTTTTATTCTGCTCAAGATACCCTAAGCATTCTTGCACAATAACAGCATCTTTGTCATCATAAATACCAAAAAATATTGCTCCATTACAATTTATTCCACTGTCCTTCAGACGCTGTAAATCTGTTTCCATGCAACCGCAGAACACTATATTTCTGTCCCTCATAATATTCGTAAGAAGTTTATCCGTTTCATACCTTGCTTTCATTGCTGTGCTGACGACTTTTAGAAGCACATTCCCATCAAACCATGGCGTTTTTATATAATAATCAAAGAAAAGCTGCTTATATACATCGTCTTCTTTTGTCAAATCCATAGCATGCCCCGCATAGTGATAAATACATTCCTGCAATTTATACTGCTTGATGTCAGGATAGCGCAGAGCTTCTACGAAAGTATCGTATTTCACTGGGAGATGATAATACTTGTCTGCAAAGTAATAGTTCAGTATATCCTGATCAGGGCAGTCATATTCCGGATGTTTTTTCAATAGTTCTATTCCTTCAAAACATATATCAGGATAATTTCTATAGGCTTCCATTTCAAGCATGAGTATTCCAGAGCAGAAATAATTCTCTCTTTTTACCGTGCCATTATTGCACATTTCTTTTTTTGCTGCATGATAATACGTCGCTTCTACCTCTGCTACAGCTGCTACACCATTTTCACCGGTTGGTTCGTTATATAATTTTTCTATGTCCAAGTTTACTATAGTATCACAATCAAGATAAATTATCTTTTTTATATTCTTAGGAAGAACGTGCATTAAAAGCAATCTGTACATTGTAGCTGGACTAAAACGACCAGTATCATTTGCTTTTATCTTAGACACCATATCCGGCAGAAGCTCATCCATATTGTAGAACACGATGTTCTGTCCCTTCATTCTCGCCTGATATATGTATTTTTCTTTGTTTTCTTCACTCAGGGTATTGTCATGCAAGATGTGCACGGTGAGCCATGCTTCCGTATTATCATACAACGACTGTAAAGAAGCTGCGGCTATTTTGCTGAAGTTTCCTGTCTTGTCATATATGGCGTAACATACGTGTACCATATTACTAATACATTTTTTTAATTCTTTCAAGATCGTTCCTCCTTTTTTCACCCAAATTGCAATCCCGAATTGCAACCCAGAAATAGAATCCCAAATCACAATCCAGAATTACAATAAAAGGTTGCTTCATGTGAAATAGGTTATCATATCCCACAACATTTTTCAAATGCAAAAACCTCATCACTTCCTGTCGATCGTCTGCGTCAACTGCTGGATACTGTCGTTCAGTGCAGAAAGCCGTCCTTCGATCCTCACCAGCAAAAATGCCGTAACTGCCATCGGAAATCCCACATTTCCTGCTGCTCCCAAAACCTCTGCCATTTTCTCCACCTCCCTTCTGCCTTAGACATGCCAAACATAAGAGAAAAAACAACCTGTCCATGCTGTTTTTTGCATTTCTTTCAGGAGAGATACTTGCTTTTTATAAAAAAAAGTATACAATACTAACGTATACCTCGTTGCTGTCTTGACAGCTGTAACGAATTTTATCTGTACTAAAGGAGGACTTATTTATGATTTTGGAACGATTGGAAGCGCTCCCTACGGGTTCCTTCCAATATAAGCTGCTGATGGTGACAGGGCTGGGCTGGCTGTTTGATGCCATGGACACAGGACTGATCTCCTTCGTTCTTCCGCTCCTGACAAAAGAGTGGGGACTCACCTCAGAACAGGCTGGCTGGATTGGAAGCATCGGACTCATTGGCATGGCACTTGGGGCTGTTCTTTCCGGAACACTTGCCGACCGCATTGGACGCAAAAAAGTGTTCTCCATTACAGTTTTGCTTTACAGTCTTGCCACTGGAATGTGCGCACTTTCTTGGAGCTATGAATCGCTGCTCTTTTTCCGGTTCCTCGTTGGTTTCGGACTGGGAGGAGAGCTTCCCGTTGCCGCAACGCTTATGAGTGAGTATTCACCTGCACATCTCCGAGGACGCTTTATCGTACTGCTGGAGAGCTTTTGGGGACTTGGCTGGCTCGTTGCTGCCTGCATCGCCTACAAGGTAATTCCCACCTTTGGCTGGCAATCCGCTTTCTTGATTGGAACGTTGCCTGCCTTCTATGTATTCTTGATTCGGCTTCATCTGCCGGAATCCATTCGCTACTTGATTTCCCAAAACCGTATAAGTGAAGCACAGGAAATTCTCCTCGATCTGGAGAAAAAGACGGGGGTAGAAAGCAAGCCATTTGACAAGGAACTCAGCCCAATGGAAAAAGGGAATACGGATGCCGCTCCCAGTTTTTCCACGCTCTGGACGAAGCAGTTCCGTCTGCGTACTGCCATGCTTTGGCTTGCATGGTTCGGAATCGTATTCAGCTATTACGGAATCTTTATGTGGCTTCCTTCCATCGTCTTTGCACAGGGATTTGCTGTAGTAAAAACATTTGAATATGTCCTGCTCATGACGCTTGCACAGCTGCCCGGCTACTATGCAGCAGCATGGCTCGTCGACATCATTGGAAGGAAATATACCCTTTCCCTCTTTCTCCTGCTTTCCGGCGTTTGCAGTTTCTTCTTCGGAAATGCCAGCGATGCCACTTCCCTCCTCGCATGGGGTGCTGGCATGAGCTTCTTCAACCTTGGTGCATGGGGAGTTATCTATACCTACACCCCTGAAATGTATCCAACAGCTATCCGTGCGCTTGACTCTGGCTGGGCAGCAGGCTTTGGGCGTATTGGCGGCATGATTGCTCCGGCACTGGTTGGAATCCTTCTTGCCAAAGGACTCGGCATGGATTTCATCTTTGCCATGTTCTCTTCCGTCTTTGTAATAATTTCTGCTATCGTCATCAGTCTTGGCACAGAAAGCAAGCAAAAAACACTCGAAGAACTGGAACAGGCAGTGGAAGCATAACTCTTTCACAAGCGGTTTCTTTGTAAAAAATATTTCAGCTCAAAAAAAATGAAACCTCGCATGTAGCTTAAACAAGCTGCCTGCGAGGTTTATTTTGTATAACGCCTAATCCGTTTAGGTTAATCGATTAAAGAAAGTGACATGTTTCCCTTGGTTCCCGAAAATTTAAACCGATACTTCTGAAAGATTCCGATGCCAGTATTTTCATCATAGCTTTCGGCGAGTCCAGACATGGAATCCGTTGCATATTCATTTTGCCAATCATAATTTATATAAAGCTTTCCACCGGAATTGGAAACTGTTACATTGGCTATGCCGGAACCCCATTTTACGGGATAACTGCCGACTACATTTTCAATCGCATAGGGAGCTGTTTGAAATTCTACTATTTCTCCGTTGCCGTACAAAGTGAAACCTTTCATTTTATTCATTTCCATATTGGCCATCTTTTGAAGCAGGGCATCAAGGGAAGCTCTGTCTACTCCAAATCGATTCGCAAGAGCAGTTACACCTGTTGTTATTGCATTATCAAAAGCTTCACCATATTTGGCACCGTCTCCAGCATCTCTGATTGCTTCGGCGGCTTTTACATAATCTTCCGAGGATAGGCCGTTTGCTTTCGTTTCATCAGCACGGACAGCTTGAGAGGCTTCCTCTGGTGTCATACCCAGTGCATCCAGCTGTTCTTTGCCAGTTGGTGTGTCCAACTGGTTTACAGGTACCGCTGTTGTTCTTACCTCGCGCCCGTCTTCGCCAAGAACTTCCTTAATAACGGTAAAAACAGTCTCGTCACCCTGTTCATCAGCTACTGCTGTACTAAGCACTGCACTTCCGGTCGAAGACATTTGATTAAGCTGCATCATAGTAACGATATTGTTAGGATCACCTGCAGATGCCATTTCTGCCAGTTCTTTTGAACTCTCACTTAAACTTTTTGACAAAGACTCTGCATTAATATTAAACGTCAATATACCGCAAACGGCATCGGCAGCTTCACTCACCTTCAAACCTTTATTGAGCAAAGCAATCTCCTCACCTGTTACCAGTACATGTGCCGTCTGTGCCGCATCCAAGGTGGTGTCGGCGATTTTTATCAATCCTGCTCCTGCGCAAAGAGCAGCCGAAGCCCCGCCCGTAGCCGGCATGGTCAAAACGGCAATACCGATTCCTGCCGCCTTGCCGGCAGTCTTGACAACATTTGCCGAGCGGTAAAGAATATCATACCCGATATCCTCCCAGGATCGTCCTTCCCCGCCAGCAACACGCTCTGGATAAATGTCTTTCATGACATCGCAAGCCGTAGAAAAACTCGTATCCAAAACTTGTGTCAGTGCAAAAAGTTGTTTTTCTTCGGGATACGCCTCAATAAACTTCTTAATGGCTTCTTGGTTGTCTTTAGCGTATATTTCTTCTTTGGATTTAGGATTTCTTGTTGTCTTTTTTACCTTCTTTTTTTCTTCTGCTGCATAGGCGGTGCTCATAAATTGTATGCTCTTGTTTTCAAGTTGGGCATAACTTTCATAATCACTGCCTCGTGACATTTCCAACAAACGTATATTGTAATACAGGGCATAGGTAGATGCATTTTTTCCGCTCTGCCATGCTTTTTTCATTTTGTCCACAAGGGCTGAAAATTCGTTGGCATTTCCTTTTTTCAGATCGTAATGGGCGACAGCCTGCGTATAAGCGTTAGCTACCGCATAACGGCGCAGTGCTTCCTGTGTCAGTGCTTCGCCTAGCAGCAGAGGTTTGCTCGGACATGGCGTATCCATCTGAATTACGCCCTTGGGTAGTTTTTCCTTATCTACTTTAAAGCTGCTTTCCGAACCGCAGCCTGCAAAGCAGAT
>JAZLHW010000171.1:0-3273 GCA_045617105.1 Selenomonadaceae bacterium
CCTGCTGATACAGGTGAATAAACGCCCCGGCCTGTTTGCCGTAGCCCTTGGAATAATCCTCAAGGCTTTTCGGTGCGGTTTCCGTTTTGGTCTGAGCCTTCGCAAGTCTCCTGTCCAATTCTGCCTTAGCCTGTTCCGCACTGATACCGTTCACAATGATTTTACCATTGGCGATATCGATCAGTGCTGATGCGGACTGTTTGCTGACTGGTTTGCCAAGAAGCAGTCCGTTGTCCTCACCGGGAACTATAAGGCTTTCATAAGACTGCGCTTTGGGTTTGGCAGTTTCCGCAGTATTCTGCTGAACAGGTTCGGTTCTTTGCGTTTCCGCTGTTTCTGTTCGATTCTCCGCATTGGCATCTGTCTGCTGATTCATTGCGTTGAACATGGAGATCGCTTCACGCATGCTTTCATTGTTGGATTTTACGCTTGACCAGTCCGTATTCGCAGCATTGGTTCTCGCCTGCCATATTGAACCATACGCAGGAACAGTTGCCACTTTGGCGTTTGGCTTATTGTTCAGCCTGTTTTCTGTATTTTCCGCACTCAGACCGTTTGTTTCCAGATTTCGTCCGTATGCGTTTAACCGGTTGGTTTCAAGCGTTTCTTCCTCAAGCTCGGAAAGCACCTGCTGTCCATAACTGCTTTGTGCAAGCAGCTTTCTCTCTGCCCGGGAAAGATTTTCTCCTGCAATCTTCTTCGCAATAACATCAGCAAGTGCGTTTACATCGCCTGTCTCACCGCTGTTTTTGAGCCGTTCCTGTGCAAGCTCGCTTATTGAAGCCTTGTCATTGCTTACAAGCGAGTTCTCGTTCGCTTCAAGTATGGTGCGGATATCCCTTCCGGAAAGCTTCTGACTGTTTTCAAAGCGATCCTGTATTTTCCGAATTTCCTTGTTTGCAGGTCCCTGATTCAGCTCGAAGTATTCTTCCAGAAGGTCTGATGCGTTTTCGCCATAGGTATTCTTATAGTACCTGTTCTCTTTTATGGTGTTAACGCCGTTGTTGACAAGCGCCATCGGGCCGCCGGAAAGGAAACCGCCGATGAAGTCCCAGCCCATTCCGATTGCGACATCCTCCATGGCTTTTACGGAAGCTTCCTGCTGAGTCATTCCGTTCTTCATGTACTCATCGATCTTATGCTGCCAATCGGAATTCTTTCCCATGACAACAATGTCCATCAGAGTATTGAAAAGCGTTGTGTTGAATTCTTCGGTACCTTCCACAAAGCCCTGTGCGATGAAGTCTCTGAGTATCTTCCCGGTATTGCCGTTTATCAGATGGTCAAGAGATACTTCTTCAAACAGGGTTTCAAATGCGCCGTTGATAAAGCCCATTGCAAGCGCCTGTGTATCACTTGCGCCCTTGTCCAAAGCCTCAAGAACACCCTGCGTAGCTGCGGCGCCGCCAAGGAGATAGGTTCCCTTCGGGCCTATACCATACGCAATAGCATAGGAATCTACCATACTCATAACAAGCTGATACGCATCGCCAAGGCTCTTGCCGTTAAGGATCTTTGCCCATACGGAATCCTTGTTCTTCAGGTCTATCTTGCCGCTTTCATCCGTCCAGCTCGCTCCTGCTCCAAGCTTTGCCACCTTCTCAGCTACAGTGCCACGGATTGCGGTCGTAGCAATGGAAGGATTCATAAGTTGGTCATAGTAGTTGACCGGCTTATAATCATCGGATACCCAATTTCGTATATTCTGTGCTGCAACATCGGCAAATCCAATACCGCTCATCAGATTTCCTGATACGGAGAATGCGGAAAGTCCTGCTGCAGTCCCCCAGTTCTTGTCTGCGGCTTCGCTCCATGTCTTGGATGCGTTTTCGGCTTTCTTGGCATCCAGAGAATAGGTCAGATACTCAAGATAATCCTCTGCGGCAGCCTTGCCCTGTGTGGCGTAGAGATAATTGTAATTGTCAATTTCCTCCTGAGACATGAAGTCATACTTGGCATAACCTGCGTTCTGCCTGTCCATGCCCTTCTTGCTGTCTCTGCGTCCGTTCAGATTGTTGATGTAGGCATAAACATCATCCCCGGTACCAAACCAGTTGCCGCCAATGGAAACGCCATAGGTCTTTCCAAGGCTTGTGTCAATGTTCTTCGACTGCTCCTTATAGTCCGCATTGCCGGAAAGAGTATCGTATTTGCCGCTGTTTTCCTTGAAGTATCTTGCCCGCTTATACTTCTCAAGCTCTGCCTGCAGCGCCGTTACTTCCTCTGAGCCGTCATTCCAACCATTCATATACGAATAGTCCGAATCCATGGGAGCTACGCCGCTGTTCCATCTCAGAACGCCGCTTTCTTTTTTCTTTTCCGCAATCTGCCGCTCAAGCTCTGCGATCTTCTCGTCATAGTCATCAAGCGACATGACATCCGAAGATGTGGAATACTGCGAAAGCCATTCGTAATCGGGATTGCTCTTGTCCATCCCGGCAAGAGTCTCCTGCAGCTGGTCATACGACTGACCGCCGTACTTGCTCTGCATGGCAAGCTCGTTATCAAGATAAGTCCTGTACTGATTGTACTCGTCCTCGTTCTTGAACTGCCCGAAATACTCTCTAAGTTCCTTGGAAGTGTATTTGTTCAGATCGCTCAGAACACTTCCTATAGTTGAACCGACAGTTGGGTCATACATGTATTTAGTATGCATTTCTCTTCCCTTTGCAATAAGGGAGTCACGCATCTTATCGTACATGTTAAACGCAGCTGAATCGCTCCATTTGTCAGTTAGGCCGTTGTAATAATTAAACAGACTATTTGCGGAATTAATCCAATCGTTAATTCCGTTGTAATCTGTTGGCGAATAGGCTGAATTATCTCTTGAAAGATAACTTTCCAAAGGATTCTTACCTTTGATTGGATCATTTTCAGAAATATAATCCCCTATTGTCTGTTGTCCGCTATTTGAGTTTAAATATTTCGCCAATGGATTTCCGGAAGCATTTCCTGTAGGCTCTGAGTATGTGCCGGAAACATACTTTGATAACGGATTATCTTTGTAATTTGCCATCTTTCCTCCTTACATCCACTCTTTGAGCATATCAACATAACCATTCACTGTAAGGTTTGCAGCTGTGTTGGAAATCATTGCATCACGAACCTCATCAACTGAATATTCATCTTTGTGGTCGTTATAGTATTTCACAAGTGCGGAATTAACCTCAGCAACAGGAGTTCCTTTTCTCAGTTCATCAGCAACCATTTGCTGAAGCGTCATCTTTGAACCTTTGCTTCCACTGCTTCCGGAGCCGCCACCGCCACCGCCGC
>JAZLHW010000172.1:0-28453 GCA_045617105.1 Selenomonadaceae bacterium
GGAGGATGCTGTTGAATTCATCATAACAACGGGGCAAGCTTCCGCATCAGGGATTCAAAGACGTTTTAGTGTGGGATATAGTCGAGCAGGACGTATTGTTGATACCATGGAGCAGCTAGGAATCGTGGGAGCTCCTGTGGGAAGCAAGCCGCGTGATATTCTGATGACTTTGGAAGAAGCAATGAACCTGCTGCACAAGCTTCAAGATTCATAAATAAAAAATCGTAACGGTGAATTGCACCGTTACGATTTTTTAATCTCGAAACATAGATATATTTTTATTGATAACTTCTCCCATTATCATTTTTCCTTGAATATCAGGATGTAGCCCATCAATGGAAAAACCGTAATCCATGACAGTTTTAGTTTTGTCATAAAAATATGGTTCAATGTCAATATGAAAGGGTAATTGACGAATATAATTATTGATCTGATTCATTTTTTCACGCCATTTGAAATCTGTTGATGTTTGGAAGGCATACTGAATGTTTTGTGGGTTGATTGGCATAAGTGTCAAGAAAATGGGGCGAATGTCATATTCCTCACATAATTCCTTTAAGCGGTTAATGTCGAAAATTACATCATTGGCTGAAATGCTCGGATCTCGCAGACTGTTGGTGCCAGTGAGAATGAGAAGATTTCTAGGCTGAAAAGGAAGTACATCTTGTGAGAAGCGTTTTAAAGTAGTGCTGGAGGTATCGCCGCTGCGTCCGAGGTTCAGCACTGGAAAATCTAAATACGTAGTGTAACTATATTCGAGGGAACAAGGCGGATAGGAAACAGCTCCTCCTCCATGCGTGATGCTGTCCCCAAGAGCAGCAACTCGAACCCGGTTTTTCTGCTTTGAGACAACAAATTTTTCAGTATCAGAATATTTGCCAATGGTATTTCCGTTGGCATCAATAGCACGGACTCTCCAATAATATTCGCCGGCAAAAGGACGTGCATATTCATCATAACAAGAAGATGCAGTAACGCTTTTTCTCCACACGCCGTTTTCGGAAGGATGTATCGAATTTTCTTCCGTAGGTGGATGTACCAGAAGCTCTACTTCATAATTCTGGATTCCATTTAATGGGATCCAAGTATAAACAGGATAGATCGGCTGCTCGAAATTTGGCAGCTGATCGAAATTGTTGATCAAAGGTTTGTCAGGAAGCGGCAGATCAGTGTCAATGAAAAGTGGTTCAGAGGATGAAAATTCACCGATTGCTTCATGGTGCAAACCCAACGCACGAGCACGCCAATAGATAGTTTTTTCATTGGAATACGGCTTTAGATCTGCCTGCCATCCATTCGAAAATATTTTTCGTGTGCTAAAAAGATGATTATTCTTAGAAAGCTCCGTTCCACCTTCTTTATCAGGCAGACCTGATAAAATTTCAACCTCGTAGCATACTGCATTAGGAACATTGTGCCAAACAAGAAAAGGCATAAGACTCGCTGGGTTTTGTTCAGTATAGCGATAAATAGGTATTGGGCGAATAGGATTTTCATAAATAGGATTAGGAATCATTTCTGAAGGATTGCCTATGCAGCCCAAAAGACCACAGGCAGTAACACGATAAAAGGTTGGAATACCGGGTGAGGAGGCAATACAGGTAGAAGAAGTTGTGTACTGACTGGTTATAAAATGATATTCCGGTTCATCGTCTACAAGACCTGTAGTTTTTGAATAGGTGTCGACTTTATAAAAGCAAGGATACGGCAGCTTGTTCCAGTGAAGAGCCAAGTTTGCACTGCCATCAAAAGCAATGGTCGTCTGGAGGCTAGCTTCATTCAAATCGAGAAGATTTGTTTTTTCAGCGACTAATGTGTAAAGCAAGGAAAACATAGATATGATCAAAGTGAATGCAATGAATTTTTTCATAAGCGCTCCGATAATTTGATGTATTTAATAAACGTCATCATTATATCATAAATGCAGGTAATGTGCAGAAGATAAATTATGCTTTACGGTATTCATTAGATATGAGTTTTTGCTTGCTATTTAATTTACTATTGCAGCTTGTAACGACAAGAATTTATTTGCGTTGTAACAAACGGATTGCGTTTTATTGAAATGTTGCGTTATAATTAAGGAACAGTTTGATGGCTGAGCCGTTATGGTGAGAGCTTGGTGTTCTGCATGCAGGACGATTCCTTTGAATAAGGAATGGAGAAAATTCTCAGAAAATGAGATAAAATGGAAATATGATGGAGGAAAAATAAGAATGGCGTTGTTGGATATAAAGAAGGCTGGAGCACCAGTATTGAAAGAAACTTGTGTTCCTGTGGAACAATTTGACAAGCAGCTGCGAATTTTGCTTGAAAATATGGCGGAAACTATGTATGCGGCGGATGGAATTGGTCTTGCTGCACCGCAGATTGGAAAGCCGATTCGTGCAGTGGTCATAGATGTCGGTGGAGAGTTTTATGAAATGATCAATCCTGTCATCACATACCAAGAGGGCGCAGAAGTTGATACGGAGGGATGTCTTTCTGTTCCTAACATTTACGGTGATGTAGAGAGAGCGACAACGGTTAAGGTGGAATATGCAAATCGTCGGGGCAAGAAAAGGTTTTTGACGGCAAATGGACTGCTGGCGCGATGCATTCAACATGAATTGGATCACTTGAATGGACAGTTGTTTATTGATATTGCTCAATCCATTCATGAGGGGGAGGCAAATTGAAAAAGTTTCGCATTGTTTTTATGGGAACACCGGAGTTTTCCGTGTCATGCCTTCGTGCATTAGCTGAAAAAACAGAAATTGTTGGTGTGATTACGCAGCCAGATAAGCCAAGAGGAAGAGGACAGAAGATGGTGCCTTCTCCTGTTAAGCTTTTTGCATTGGAGAAAGGATTCGAGGTCTATCAGCCTGCAAGGATCAAGGACGAAGCATTTGTATCCATTTTGCGGGAATTACGCCCCGATTTGATGGTAGTGGTAGCATTTGGACAAATTCTTTCCCAACAGATTTTGGATATTCCAAAGTATGGCTGCATTAATGTTCACGCTTCTCTTTTGCCCCAATATCGTGGTGCGGCTCCCATGCAGCGTTGTATTCTTGCTGGTGAGCAGATAACTGGCGTGACAACGATGTTTATGGATGCAGGTCTTGATACTGGGGATATGCTTTTAAAACGGACGATTCCTATTTCTGAAAATATGACATTGGAGGAACTTCATGATGCATTGATGGAAATGGGTTCCGATGTATTGATGGAGACATTGGAGCAGCTTTCGGATGGGACACTGCAGAGAGTTGTGCAGAAGGATGGGGAATCCAGTTATGCTCCAATGATCAGCAAAGAAACAGGTCATATTGATTGGAATAGATCCGCACGGGAAATACATAATTTGGTTCGAGGGCTTGACTCATGGCCGGGGGCATATACTTTCTTACGGGGAGAAAAGTATAAGATATGGAAAACATGTCTTGCAGATATGGAATCTGAGAAGCCTGCTGGTACGATTGTGCAGGCAAATAAACTCGGATTATTTGTTGTGACTGGATGTGGGGGTATTGAGATCCTTGAGCTTCAGGCACCAAACAAAAAACGTATGAAAGCAAAGGACTATCTTATGGGAAATGGGATGGAACTGCCTGCAAGATTTGAGGTGTAGCAAAGAAGGAGATCAGATGGAACAAACGGTAGAGAAGCATCATCAAAAAGGCATGTTCATTGGCTTGCTTGCTGCTAGTGCACTGCTTTTGGATGTGGTGCTGTGGATGATATGGCATATCAGTCGTTTAGGACTAGCTGAAATTTACCCAATGCTTCCTGATTTTGTCGGATTTGTATTCATTGTAGCAGCGTCTTTTATGTTGCTTCCTGTTTTGAATATGATGGTGTCTCTTAAGGGTTGGGGCTCTTGTGAGTTGTTTTCACATCAACAATATTTCGTTGTCAATTTTTTGTTTCCCGTGGCAGTTTGGCTTGGGAAACCATTAGGGATTACGAGACGAGTTTTGGAAGGTGCATTTGTTGCTATAAGCAATATGTGGTTTGCTAAACAATGCATACGAGTGCCTGCTGACAAGCTGTTGGTAGTGACACCTCATTGCTTGCAGCTTGCTGACTGCAAGCATAAAATTACAAGAGATGTAAGTAATTGCAAACGTTGTGGCGGATGCAATATCGGAGATTTAGTGAAGCTTTCGGATGAATATGGTTTTTTTCTCTTTGTGGCAACTGGCGGGACGCTTGCCAGACAAATTATTAAGGAAAAACGTCCCAAGGCTGTGCTGGCCATTGCTTGCGAGAGAGACTTAATGAGCGGTATACAGGATGTTTATCCTTTACCAGCAGTAGGAATATTAAATGTCCGCCCCAATGGACCATGCTACAATACGCAGGTCAATATGGAGGAAGTAAGAGCTGAATTGGAAAAGATTATTCTTCCGAGAGATGAGGGCGTGAAATAGATGGATAGAGCTAGGGAAGCAGCGGCAAAAATCTTGTTGACTGTACACGAAGAAAATGCTTATGCAAACGTGGTGCTTGCTAGAGAAATCAGGAAACTGAAGCTTGAGGACAGGGATAGGCGTTTTGTAACGGAACTTGTTTATGGAACGACGAAAGCAGGAATGACTTTGGATTGGATCTTGCAGCGTTATATCAATAGACCATTGAAGAAGATTTCTCCAATGGTACGAGAGATTTTAAGGACTGGCATGTATCAGCTTTTTTACATGGAAAAAGTACCTCCATCTGCTGCGTGCAATGAGGCAGTGGAGCTTACAAAAAAATACTCGCATATTGGTACAGTAAAATTTGTGAATGCAGTTCTTCGTACTGCGGCCCGCCAACCAGAGAAAGCAGCATTTCCAATAGGAAAAAATGCAGAGTATCTGGCATTGTCAGCGTTCCATCCAGTGTGGCTGGTAAAGAAATGGATAGCTCAGTTTGGCTATGCGGAAACGGCGGAACTTTGTACTTTTAATAATGGTCAACCAAACCTGTCTCTTCGTGCCAATACCTTGAAATGCAGCCAAAAGGAGCTTTTGGATAAACTTTGCACGGAGGGAGCAGAAGGGACTGCTTCTGAGTGGACACCAGAGGGAGTCTTGTGTCAAGCGCACGGTTCACTTGATACGATGGAAGCCTTGCAGCAGGGGTTTTGTCAGGTACAGGATGAAAGTTCCATGTTGGTAGCTCATGTAGTGGATCCACAGCCAGAAGAGTTCATTATAGATGCTTGCAGTGCACCTGGCGGCAAAGCAACGCATATGGCGGCATTGATGAAAAATCAAGGACGAATCTTAGCTGGAGATATTTATCCGCACAAGTTAGCACGTATTGAGGAAAATGCGAGACGTCTTTCTGTTAAAATTGTAGAGACTGTATTGATGGATGCACGTAAGATTGGTGAAAATTTTACGGAACAAGCGGATAGGGTACTGGCAGATGTTCCTTGTTCTGGACTTGGAGTTCTTAGGCGCAAGCCAGATGCACGATGGACGAAACAGCCAAACGAATTAGACGAATTGCCATTGCTGCAATTTGAGATATTGGAAAGTGCAGCAAAAGCAGTAAAGAAAGGCGGTATCTTGGTTTATAGTACTTGTACGATAGCACCTGAAGAAAATCAGCAGGTTGTGGAGAAATTTTTAAAACAGCATAAAGAGTTTTTTCTGGAAGATACTGGAAAATTTTTACCTTTGAAGCAGCGAGATGAAAAAATGGTTCAGCTGTATCCGCATAAGGATGGCACGGATGGTTTTTTTATTGCTCGAATGAAAAGGATGGTTTGACATGGAAAATATATTTGGGTTAAGCTTAGAGGAGCTGCAGGCAAAAATGACATTTCTCCAATTACCCAAGTATCGTGCTAAGCAGATTGCAGAATGGATGTATCAAAAAGCTGCATTTGATTTCAAAGAGATGACGAATCTTCCTTTAGAGCTTCGCAGTGCATTCTCTGAAAAATATGAGATATCCTATGCAAAATGTGTAGATCGTCAAGATTCTGCAGATGGGAAAACTTCCAAATTTTTGTTGGAATTTGCAGATGGAGTGGCAGTGGAAACTGTATTGATGCGTCAATCCTATGGGAACAGTATTTGCGTATCGACACAGGCGGGCTGCAATATGGGCTGTGCATTTTGCGCTTCGACCTTGCATGGATTGTCAAGAAACTTGACCGCAGGAGAAATTCTTGCACAAGCAATCTATATTAATAATCTCTTGGGAAAAGAAGAATCTTTTCAAAAAGTAGATACTATAGTTATTATGGGTTCCGGAGAACCTTTTATGAATTATGAAAATGTCATTGCATTTATAAAGCTGGTTCATGAGCCGTATATCCTTGGTATGGGATATCGCAGCATTACAGTATCTACTTCTGGAATCGTTTCTGGAATTTATCGATTGATGGAGGAAAACCTGCCGGTGACTCTTTCTATATCTCTGCACGCTCCAAATCAAAAACTGCGTTCTGAACTGATGCCGGTGAATAAAAAATATCCAATCTCTGAGGTTGTTGAAGCTGGAAAAGCATACGGGAATGAAACAAAACGCAGAGTAACTTATGAATATATCTTGATTGATCGGGTAAATGATGGAGAAGAGCAAGCGAAAGAGTTGGTAGATCTACTGCGTGGACAGCTGGCAAGTGTCAATTTGATTCCTATAAATCCTGTGGTTGAACGAAATATGCGTCGTCCTTCCAAGCAGCGAGTAGCATGGTTTGAAAAATATTTGACAGATCACCATGTATCGGTAACGGTACGCCGTGAGATGGGAGCCGATATTCAGGCTGCTTGCGGGCAATTGCGCAATAAGCATATGACAGCAAAGTAGGATTGCTTTTGATAGTGATTTAGAAATTGGTTAGGAATTCACAAGTCTTAGGAGGAATCGTATGAAAGCTGCAAAATGGGAAGCTATCCTTGAGAATCGAATTGAAGGATTTTTTAATAGATGTTTTTCTGGAAATTTAGAATGGGTGGAAGTTTTCAAGCAGTTGGAACGGGAAATGGAAAAAGAAAAAAGAATCTCAACGGAAGGCACGGTTGTTCCGAATGATTATACTGTATTTTTGAATGAGGAGGATTATCAGCGTTTATGTGCACAGCGTTTTCGGGATGCAATGCATGAAATGGTGGAAAGGCAAGTAATTCGTCAGGATCATTACATGGATGGGGAATTGCAGCTGCATTTGCAAAAAAGTTCAGTAGTCAAAAAAGGTATTTGTGAGGTGCAAGCTTCGTTTTTAGAAAATCCGCTGAAATCATTGGAAGAACAACATACATTAGTCTTGGAACGAAAGCATTTTAACGCACCATTGAACCTTCCGCATGAATACAAAATTGCTGTGCTTACTGCTTCGGAAGGTTTGGAAACAGAATCTTTTTTGGAATTTGGCGAAAAGCAGATTTATCTTGGCAGATTGGACAAGAACGATTTCATTTTGACGGATACGAATGTATCGAGAATGCATGCATACATCACTTATGAACGCCATCGTCATGTGCTTTATGATGCGGGGAGCACGAACGGAACGTTTTTGAATGGAAAAAAGATTTGTTCAGAATGTTTGAGATCTGGTGATGAGATTCGAATGGGACAGACTGTTTTGCTCTATGAGGTGATTTAAGATGCCTGTTACGGCACTGCTCATCAAGGGAATTAGCGTAATTTTTGAATATGGAATGTTGCTTTGCTTGCTAGGTTTTGTTCTTCGTATTGCAAAATGCATGTGGAAGGATATGCTGGAGATGAAGCAAAATGAGAAAAAGCAGGGAGTTGGGGGACAGCAAAAGGCAGCCTTGGTTGTGGTAGAAGCAAAAGAAGACAGCATGCTTGGCAGGAGGTTTTCTTTTACTGATGAGATTACAATTGGACGAAGCGATGATAATGATATTATAATATTGGACAGCTTTGTTTCACATCATCATGTGGTGATCTTCCTGCGTAACAATCAATATATTGCAGAGGATTTGGGCAGTAGAAATCATACATATTTGAATGATTGCCAGTTAGAAGGAAAAACTTATTTGCAAGAAGGAGATCTTTTGCGTGTCGGGTTTATGACGTTGCGATTTGAGAGGTGAGATGTCTAATGCTGTTTTATGAGGCCACGGATGTTGGCAGAGTTCGCAGCACCAATGAAGATTGCTGTGCAGTACTGGATGAAAATACTTGTATTGTTGCCGATGGGATGGGAGGACATGCAGCTGGCGAAGTGGCAAGTCGAGTACTAGTGGAAGAGGTTAGAAAGTGTCTGACGGGAATGCCTGTTGAAGGAATGGATGAGAGCAGCTTGAAAGATGCTTTGCGTAAAGGAAATCATGTAATCTTGGAAATGGCAAAAGAACATTCGGAATATGGAGGAATGGGGACAACGGCTACCATTTTACACCATGCAAATGACAGAGCAGTTTGGGCTCATGTTGGTGACAGCCGTATTTATCTCTACCGACGAGGTGCATTTAAGCAAATGACGAAAGATCATTCTTATGTGGAAAGCTTAGTAGAAAGGGGAACCATTACGCAGGAAGAGGCAAGATGCCATCCAAGAAAAAATGTCCTTTTGCGAGCAGTCGGTGTAGAGGAAAACATTGACATAGATACAGGTTCTTTTGATTTGCAGCAAGGAGATAAGCTGCTTTTGTGTACAGATGGTCTTACCAATATGCTTTCTGACAGGGAAATTGCTGAAATTTTGCAGGAAAGGGAAGGCGATCCTGCTCGAAGATTGATGGAAAGGGCATTGGCTGCGGGAGGAACAGACAATGTGACAGCTATTGTGGCGGTTTACGATGGCTGAGAAAAGCTGGAATCTTCTTTTATTTCCTCTTGGAATTTTATTTTTTGGTTTTGGCATTTTGGCATGCAGGGATCATACGTTTGCAAGCACAAAAGATGTGTTGGGTTTTTCCTGTCTTCCTTGGCTTTTGGTTTTGATTTTGCTTGCTGCATTTATTCAGTCTATCTTGGTGAGAAAGCATCAGCAGCTAACCTTATGGTTGTTTCCATGTGTCATGATGCTTTCCAGCATTGGGATTGTCATGATTGCAAGACTGAAGCCGGATTTATTGATTCCACAGCTTCGATGGTTGATGATTGGCATGCTGGTTTATCTTGCGGTGCTACGTTTTGGAAAAATCATCTATCAATTGGAACGATATCAATATCTAATAGGTCTTGTATGTATTGTCCTGTTGTCACTTCCACTGCTTTTTGGTACGGAAATTGGCGGCAGCAAGAATTGGTTGGTTCTTGGTTCCTTTCGTATACAGCCTTCAGAATTTGGAAAGATATTACTGGTTATTTTTTTGTCAGCATATTTGTCTGATCACAAGCAAATGCTTTCACTTCCAAATGTGAAATTATTGTTCCTTCGATTATCTCCCTTCCGTTTTATTGCACCATTGCTTGTTATTTTGAGTTTTGCAATTTTGATGTTTGTAGCAGCGAAGGATCTTGGATCTGCTTTGTTGTTTTTTGGAATTACGGTTTTTATGACCTATATTGCAACAGGAAATAAATCATATGTTTTTATAGCATGCTTTATGTTTTTGTTGGCAAGCCTTATCAGTTATATGTTTTTTGGGCATGTGCATGTTCGATTTGATATTTGGATAGATCCATGGCAGGATCCCAACGGTATGGCTTATCAAATTGTGCAATCGCTTTTTGCATTTGGTTCTGGTGGTGTTTGGGGGGCTGGATTTGCACATGGGCATCCAGGAATGATTCCTGAGGTGCATACGGATTTTATTTTTTCTGCACTGGCAGAAGAATTAGGCTTAGTTGGTTCTTTGATGGTGCTTCTTTGTTATTCTATCATGTTTTATGAAGGCATAAGGATTGCTATGGGCTGTCGGACAGATGGGCAAGTTCTTTTGGTAACAGGATGCAATTTTACATTTTTTTTGCAAGCCTTTATTATTATTGCCGGGGTTACCAAGTTTCTTCCGCTTACGGGAATTACGTTGCCATTTATTAGTTATGGCGGAAGCTCCATGATATCAAGTTTTATTTTGTTAGGTATTATGACTGTGCTTTCAAGAAAGGAGCCGAGAAATTTTGGCTAAGCATTCGACCAAGCATCATATGTTGCAGGCGGCTGGTTTTTTGTTGTTTTGCTTTTTGATTCTTTCTATGTACATTGTTTATCTCCAGGTTGTTGTTGCAGATGGATTGAAAAGAAATGGATTAAACAGGAGAACGACATTTTCTGAGACGTCCGTTTTGCGTGGTACGATTTTGGATGCAGAGGGCAGGGCTTTGGCCCAGAGTACATTGCATGGAAGTCGAAGTTATCCAATGGGAGAGGCATTGTCAGCAGTTACGGGGTACTATGATGAGGCTGTTGGATGTGCAGGGATAGAAAGTTATGCAAATCGTTCTCTTTTAGGAATTACCGAGGAAATGGAGAATATGGGACCTGTAACTCAGCTTTTTCTAGCAGATCGAGGGAATGATGTGCTATTGACGATTGATGCAGATGCACAGCAGGCAGCTTATGATGGATTGGCTGGAAGGCGTGGTGCTGCTGTTGTACTGGACGCTGAGACAGGAGCCGTTATTGCAATTGTGAGCAGTCCATCCTTTGATCCGAATACAATTTCTGCAAATTGGGATATCCTGCGGACGAGAGAGGACAGTCCGCTTTTGAATCGTGCATTGCAGGGACTGTATCCTCCCGGTTCTACCATTAAACCAATGATTGTGGACATTGCACTGGAAAATGAAGCTACAAATGAAAATGAGCTTTTTGAGTGTGATGGTGCTTTAGATGTTGGAGGAGGCCATACAATCAAGGAAAGCCATGAAGAAATTCATGGGAAGCTGCATTTAGATCAAGCCCTTGTTAGATCCTGTAATGTTACCTTTGGTACGCTTGCGATGCGTTTGGGGCAGACGAAGCTTTCTGAGGGGTTTGAAAGGTTTGGATTTGATAAGACTTTGGATAATGAACTGAATGAAGTTCCGTCACGTATGCCGGACTTTTCTTCTTTGGGTCAGGGTGATATTGCTCAAATTGGTATAGGACAGAGTACTCTTTTAGTGACGCCGGTTCGTATGGCAATATTAGCAGCAGCAATGGCAAATGATGGCGTAGTAATGAAACCATATATGATACAACAGATAACTTCACCTCAGGGAATTGTTTTAAAGCAGGGAAGTCCAGAAAAATGGTTTGATGCTACTATTCCAGAAAGGGCTCATTTGATTGATGGGTGGATGGAAGAAGTAGTTGTGAAAGGTACAGGTACAGAAGCAAAAGTCAGTGGGGTACGTGTGACAGGAAAGACAGGAACCGCAGAAAACTCAGGTGGTAAGGATCACGCTTGGTTTATAGGTTCCGCTTTGATAGGAAAGAGGAAGATAGTTTTTTCTGTTATCGTAGAAAATAGTGGCGGCGGCGGTGAAGAGGCTGCCCCAATTGCAAGAAAAATTGTCTTAAGCTTGGATAAATCATAAGGGCAGGGGGAGAAAACATGAAACAGCGTATACTGGGGCAGCGTTATGAACTTCAGAGTTTGATAGGACATGGCGGTATGGCAGATGTCTATAAAGCACAGGATGTTCTTTTGGATCGACCAGTTGCAGTGAAGATTCTTCATGAAGAATTTCGCAGGGATAAAGAATTTATAGAGAAATTTCATCGAGAGGCACAGGCTGCCGCAAGGCTTTCGCATCCCAATATAGTAAACATCTATGATGTTGGTATGGATGAAGACGAGCATTACATTGTTATGGAATATGTGCCGGGAGATACCTTGAAAACACTTATAAAGGAGAAAGGAAGGCTTTCCATGGAAGAAGCCTTGCGAATCGCAAGGGAGGTCGCAGAAGCCTTGTGCTCGGCACATCAGAGTAATTTGGTGCATTGTGATATTAAGCCACATAATATTTTGATGATGGCAGATGGTCATGCAAAAATTGCAGATTTTGGTATTGCCCGTGCCGTTACGGAATCAACAATGACTTATGGCGGCAATGTAGTTGGTTCTGTACATTATTTTTCTCCAGAACAGGCAAAAGGAACGTATGTTACTCCAAAGTCAGATGTTTATTCCTTGGGCGTTGTTCTTTATGAAATGTTAACGGGACAGTTGCCTTTTACTGGGGAAAATCCAGTCAGTATTGCGATGAAGCATTTGCAGGAAGAAGCTGTATCAGTCCGTCAGCTCCGTCAGGAAATTCCTCCGCTTGTAGAAGCTATTGTCATGAAGGCAATGTCTAAGGACTCTGCTATGCGTCCAAACAGTGAAGAGTTTTCAAAGAGTCTTTTGCAAGCAGAACGAATGTTGCATGGAGGGTTGCCTCTTGTTCAAAAGGATCCTTATGCAACACAGATCCTTCCACGCGTGAAGGATAATACCACCTTGCAAATTTCAAAACCTAGGGAAGTACAGAAAGATGATTCGGATGAACATACTTCATTGTTCAAATCCAAAGTTTTTGTAGCGGTTCTTCTCATGGTACTCGGCATGGGCTTTTGTGTGGGTGCCTTTCTGTCCTTTGGCAAGTTTTGGAGTACGGAAGAGGTAGAGATCCCTAATGTTGTTGGAAAGCAAATGACTTTAGCTCGGCAGATATTAGAGGATAAGCATTTGCGAGTCAATATTGCGGAGACTTATGATGCTGCCGTTCCGGCAGGACAAGTGGTTTCACAGACACCAGAGGCTGGTGCAAAGGTTAAAGCAGAACGGTTAGTCACGATTTATGTGAGCAAGGGCGGCGAAGATTTGGAAATGCCAGATCTTAAGGGGCTTTTGCGTGCGGATGCTGAGGCGAAGCTGAAGAAACTGGGGTTGAATATTGGGGAGGTAACAGAAAAACCTTCTGACAGCGAACCTGGAATCGTTCTTTCTACGAATCCTTATGGAGGAACAAAAATAAACAAGGGAGCTATTGTAGATATCATAGTTTCAGTTGGGAAAAAGCCTAAAAAGCATTCGGTGCCAAATGTGACAGGATTGACCTCAGAAGATGCAAAGGAGAAACTAAGTGCGGCAGGATTTGTAGTTGGCTCTATAAGCAAGAAGCCAAGCAAGCAAGCTGCTGGTACCGTTGTTAGCCAGTCGCCGTCAAGTGGGGATTTGGAAGAAGGTGCTTCTGTCAGCTTAGTGATAGCAGAACCGGAAGCAGAAAAACCAGTAGAAAGACAGCAGGCTGCTAATAATACGGCGAAGCAAGAAAATACAGGAGGAGAAGTAAAAGTACCTACCAAGAATGCTGAGACAGGAAAGAGCAAATAACAGATAAAGGGGACAATTCATGCAGAAAGGTAAGGTTATCAAGACCTATAATAGCTTTTTCTACGTGCAGACAGAAAAGCAATTAATTTCCTGTAAGATGAGAGGAAAATTCAAAAAAAAGACAGGAATTTATTTGGGGGACTGGGTTGAGATATGCCAGTTAGATGATGGAACTGGCGTGATCGAGCATATCTTTCCTCGACATAATTTGCTGAAACGTCCTGCTGTTGCCAATATTGATCAAGTGATTTTGGTTTTTGCGGCAATGCAGCCCGATCTGCATTGGCTTCTTTTGAACCGTTTTCTTGTACTTGCAGAGTGGTCTCAAATTGATAATATCATTATTTGTGTTAACAAAATGGACTTGTGCAAAGAAAGAGACATTCTTTCATTGTATCGGTCGATAGGTTATCCTGTTCTTTGCGTTTCTGCAAAAGAGCAGGTTGGTATCGAGTCTTTGAAAAGTATTCTTTCAGGTCATTCGACGGTCTTTGCTGGTCCTTCAGGAGTCGGAAAATCATCGCTTTTGAACTGTTTAGACGAATCCTTTTCTCTTGCAACAGGAGAGGTCAGCGAAAAAATTAAGCGTGGGAAGCATACAACAAGGGTTGCGCAGATCATTCCTTACCAAGACGGTTATGTTGTTGATACGCCAGGGTTTAGTGCAATGGAACTTGCTGATATCGGAAAACAGGATCTGGCAGGATTTTTTCCTGAGTTCGGTGAATATGTAAGTAGCTGTTATTTTTCTCCGTGCTCGCACACACATGAACCTAATTGTTCTGTGAAAGAAGCCGTGAGAAATGGAAGCATTGCTGCAGAGCGTTATGAAGCGTATCGAAGTATATTGAGTGAAATAGAAGAAAGAAAGAGGGGATTCAAATGATAAAACTTGCTCCATCTATTTTGTCTGCTGATTTTGCAAATTTGGAAAGTGAAATCAAAAAGGTTACGGATTTGGGGGCAGAGTACATCCATGTTGATGTTATGGATGGCATGTTTGTGCCTAACATAACGATTGGTTCTCCCGTAGTAAAAAGCTTGCGTAAGATAACAGAAGCTGTATTGGATGTCCATTTGATGGTAGAGCATCCAGAAAATCAAATTCAAGCATTTGCTGCGGCTGGTGCGGATATCATTACATTTCATATTGAAACGACAAAACATGCACATAGGTTGATCCAAAGCATAAAAGAAGCTGGCTGCAAGGCTGGTATTGCCTTGAACCCAGGGACGCCATTGTATCTTTTAGAAGAGGTTGCTGATAATTTAGATATGATCCTTCTGATGACAGTAAATCCTGGATTTGCCGGACAAAAATTTATTCTGCCTATGGTTGAAAAAATTGCAATGCTTCATGATCAACTGCAAACGTTGGGCGTTGAAATTGATATTGAGGTTGATGGTGGGATCAATGAAGAGACGGCAGCGCTTGTGCGTGAAGCTGGAGCAAATATTTTAGTTGCAGGATCAGCAATTTATAATGCAGCGGATATGAAGAAGGCAATGAGTGCAATTAGAGGATGATATAACGCCATAAGGTACCCACATAAGATTTTGGAATAAGCTGGGAAACCAACTGGTTTTTGCAGAGGGGGAATTACGTTGGAAAAGGCTGTCGTATTGCTCTCCGGTGGATTGGATTCGACAACATGCATGGCAGTGGCACATAGTAAGGGATATGAGTTATATCCCATTAGTTTTGATTATCATCAGCGCAATAGTATTGAGCTGGAGGGAGCCCGTCAAATTGCGGAATATTATCATGCGAAAAAGCATCTCATTATCGAAACTAATATGGAACAAATTGGTGGCTCGGCACTTACTGATCAGAAAATAGACGTTCCTGATGGGAACATAGAACGAGAGGAAAATGATGTTCCGCCAACGTATGTTCCGGCACGAAATTTGATTTTTTTGAGTTATGCTCTTGGTTATGCAGAAGTGGTTGGCGCAGATCATGTTTATATTGGTGTGAATACGGTAGACTATTCTGGATATCCAGATTGCCGTCCTGAGTTTATAGAAAAATTTCAGGAAATAGCAAACTATTCTACGAAGGCAGCAGTTGCGGAGCATAAAAATATTCAAATTGAAACGCCCTTGCAGTATCTTTCGAAGAAGGAGATCATAAAGCTGGGGCTAGAACTTGGTGTGCCGTTTCAATTCACGCACACTTGCTATAAAGGCGGAAAAAAGGCTTGTGGTATATGTGATAGCTGCCAGCTTCGTCTGAGGGGCTTTGCAGAGGCTGGAGCAGTGGATCCAATCGAATATGAACAGAGGCAGGGATCGGTTCATGAAGGATGTGCAGAAACAGAGTGACTGTCGAGGGATTGCGATTCAGAGAGTAGGCGTTAATGATGTTCACCTTCCTTTTTTGATCAAGACCAAAGAGGGAGGATTTCAGCAGGTATTAGCACAGATTCGGTTTACTGTTGCATTGCCAATGGAATATAAGGGAACACATATGAGTCGGTTTCTTGAAATTTTGGAGCCGTGGAGCAGAAAACCTTTGGCAGAGGCGGAGATGGAGGCGATGCTTGCAGAGGCATTGAAGCGTTTGGAAGCTAAGTCCGCCATGCTGGAGCTTCGGTTCAAGTATTTTGTTGATAAAAAAGCACCTGTGAGCGGGAGAGTTTCTTGCTTGGACTTGGAATGTTATTTTAAGGGCGAAAAGAGACTTGCGTCTCCTATGGAATTTACACTTGGGATTGCAGTACCATTTACCTCGCTCTGTCCTTGCAGCAAGGAAATTTCAGAATTTGGAGCTCATAATCAACGATCGATCTGCCGTGTGGCAGTACGCTTTCATCAAGGAACGGAATGTATTTATATCGAGGATCTAGCAAAATTAATAGAAGCACAGTCATCTTGTCCAATTTTTCCTCTTTTAAAGCGTGAGGATGAAAAATATGTAACAGAACGTGCTTATCAAAATCCTAAGTTTGTGGAAGATATTTTGAGAGATGAAGTCTTGGCACTTCGGAAGCTTTCGGGGATGGCATGGTTTTCTGTAGTATGTGAGAATTATGAGTCGATACATAATCATAATGCGTATGCAAGCCATGAGGAATCGTTATGAATAAATTTTATAAAAGATTTTTTGTGCTGGCTATTCTTGTTTTTTTGATTTCTGGTTTCGTAATTTATTCAACGGTAGATATCAATACTTTGCGAAATTTGACAAAATTTCATGAATGGTCGATTGGGTTAGCTGTTCTGTCGGTTAGCCTTGGTATGTATTTTGATGGCAGCAGGCTCATGCATTTGGTTAGAATTTCCAATGAGCGAATTACACTGTATCAAGCTGTGCAGGTAATTTTTGGAAATTATTTTTTGGCGTTGCTGACACCAGGAGCAACTGGAGGGGCGGTAGCACAGATGATGTTTCTGAGGCATGCTGGTGTTCCTACCGGTAAAGCTGCTGTGCTGGTTATCGTGCGCACATTGTTGTCTATTTTTTTCCTTGTATTGTGTATGCCGTTTATTCTTTTGCATGATAAAGGAATTTTGCCTGGAATATCCAATCAAACCTTGATGCTAGGAACATTTTTGACTCTTATGGGAATCTTGTTGCTTATTTGGAGTGCTAAAAAAGGGACTTTGGATTATTTGGTCATCCATTCCACGAAGCGTTTCAGTCATGAGAGACGGCGTAAGATCTTTGCATTTTATCGAGATACGAAGTGTGCGATCCAGTTGCTGGGAAAATCTCCTAGAACGATGTTGATCGTTTTCATTGAATCAGGCTTGAATTTATTGTGTATTTATGCAATAGTTCCTTGTCTGCTGTTAGGTCTTGGTGTGACAGATGCCGATTGGTACACGGTTATGGGGCGCATGATTTTCTTGAACATGTTGCTTTATTTTACACCTACTCCAGGAGGTTCTGGAGTGGCAGAGGGCGGATTTGTCTTTCTGTTTTCAGAAATCGTTCCTGCAGGGACGGTAGGAATCGTGGCAGTGTGCTGGCGCTTGGTTGCAGAATATATTCCTTTTTTTATCGGCTTTTATTACACGCTTTCAGTATTTGGAAGAGATTTTGTAAATCGTCGATTGAATCGGTAAGGGAGGCAGTTTGAGAAATGGATGCTTATGTAGAAAAAGCACTGGAGTATCATCACAAGGGGTTTAACTGTGCACAAGCTGTAGTATGTGCATTTTCTGATGAGTTAGGTATAGATGAAGCTAGTTTATACAGAACGTTTCTTGGCTTTGGTTCTGGTATGGGAGATATGCAGGATACATGTGGTGCTGTGTCTGGAATGGCGGGTGTTGCCAGTCTTTTTTTTGGAAAAGCACTTGTTCCGCCCTTTGCTGGAAAAAAAGAGCTTTATAAGCGTGTTTCATCTATGAAAAATGATTTTAAGGCAAAGAACCAAACTACTATTTGCCGTGAACTTAGGGGAATCGATACTGGCAGACCAATAAATTCCTGTGATGGCTGCATTGAAGATGCAGTCAGGATCGTCGCTAGCCAGATTGGTTTGGCGAATAAAGGATAGCAAGAAAGCTCCTTGGCGAATATCTGTAATAGCGTCAAGGAGTTTTGTTGTATATCATTTTAGAGATTCCTTCTCAAGTGTGCGGTAGGCTTTGTAAATAGTATGGCATTGCTCAATTAAGAGGTATTATGATATGGGAAAAATTGTTTTGATAACAGGCGGTGCTCGCAGCGGTAAAAGTCGTTTTGCTGAACAGTATGCGGCAAAATGTGGAAATAGAGTAGCATATCTTGCAACTGCTGAAGTCTATGATGAGGAAATGGCATTTCGAGTAAAGCTGCATCAAAAACGACGCCCTGTTACTTGGAAAACATGGGAAGCCCCTTGGAATGCTCATCATGCATTGGAAGAAGCAAGAAAGGAATCCTATGACATCGTCCTTTTTGATTGTCTTACATTGTATATTAGTAATATCTTGTGTTCAATGGACGATATATCGGATTCATCAAAAAATTATGAAATAGTTCATGAAAAAATTGAACTTTTGTTGGAGCAGGCAAAAAAAAGCAAGGGAACTGTTATATTTGTTACAAATGAGGTTGGGTCGGGTATTGTTCCAGATAATATACTGGCAAGAGAATATCGTGATATTGTAGGTTTAATGAATCAAATAGTTGGACAAGCAGCTTCTGAGGTGTATCAAGTAACTTGCGGTATTTCTGTAGATTTGAAAAAAATTGGAGAATCCGTTCTTTCAAGTAGCTGTTTCCCAAAAACATGATATAATAACCATGTGATTTCAATCAGAGATTTGAGGTGTGTTTTGTGCATATTGTTTTGATAGAACCAGAAATTCCTGGAAATACGGGGAATATCGCAAGACTTTGTGCAGCAACTGGTATAGATCTCCATTTGGTAAAGCCATTGGGATTTTCTACAGATGATAAGTATTTAAAGCGTGCAGGATTGGATTATTGGCACTTGGTGAAAGTACATTACCATGAGAATTTTCATGAAGTACTATCAATGTATCATGGGCATAATTTTTATTATTGTTCGACGAAGGCACCAAGGTCATATTCGGAGATTTCATATACGGAACAGGATATGCTGGTTTTTGGAAAGGAAACAGCAGGGATTCCAGAGCCGATTTTGAGGGAGAATTGGGATTCTTGCATCCGGATACCAATGATTGCCCAAGCACGGTCTTTGAATTTGTCAAATGCTGTATCGATCGTAGCTTATGAGGCATTACGGCAGCTTGATTTTATGCTATTGTCTGAAATGGGTCCAGGCTTGTCTCTTTGATTTTTGCATGGGAAAGGACGGGTTACTTGCATATGAAAGAAGCTTTTGTGACGGAGATAAAAAGGGCATTGGGAGAAAAGAGTATTCTGCTTCATGAGCCAATGGAAAAACATACGACCTTTGAAATTGGAGGACCGGCGGATTATGTGATATTCCCTTCTTCTATTGAGGACGTGAAAGCTGCGTTTTCTCTGCTTCGGCGATATGAAATACCTTTTTTGATTTTAGGGAATGGATCTAATGTACTTGTGAGGGACAAGGGGATTCGAGGTGCCGTTGTAGTCTTCAATGCATTGTATTCAAAAATGCGTGCAGAAGGGAATCGTATTATTGCAGAAGCAGGGGCTTCCTTGAAAGATATTTCTAAATTTGCCGCATCGTGCGGTCTCTCGGGGATGGAATTTGCGGTGGGGATTCCAGGAAGCCTTGGCGGAGCTGTTTTTATGAATGCAGGTGCTTATGATGGAGAAATGAAGAATGTTGTCCAGCATGTTACTTCTCTGTCGGTGGACGGCACGTTGCATGAATGGGAATTTGAACAGTTGAAGATGGGCTATCGCCGTAGTATTTTCCAAGAGAACAATCAAGTGATTTGTGAGGTTATACTGGAGCTTTCGCCAGGAAATAAAGAAAGTATTTTAGAGAAAATGGATGATTTTACGAAGCGGCGGGAAATGAAGCAGCCGTTGGAGTATCCGAGTGCAGGAAGTACCTTTAAACGTCCTGAAGGATATTTTGCTGGGACTTTGATTGATCAAACTGGCTTAAAAGGGTTGCGTGTCGGTGGAGCCCAAGTTTCTGAGAAACATGCAGGTTTTGTAATTAATGCTGGAGATGCTACAGCAGAAAACGTGTTGGAACTTATTTCTAAAGTGCAAAAAAGAGTGTTTGAAAAGCATGGTGTAAAGCTATATCCTGAGGTTAGAGTTTTAGGCGAAGAATGAGGTTACTTCACGAAATAGGGGGATTATTGTATGGATGAAGACTTGATAGAGAAGAAGATCACAAGCGAAGATGTGTATGATGGTTGTTTGCTTCATGTAAAACGAGATGTAGTTAAGCTGCCTAATGGAAAGGAAGCTGTGCGTGAGTGGATCAAGCATCCGGGGGCATCTGCGGTAACACCGATTTTACCGAATGGTGACATTATTATGGTGAGGCAGTATCGGTATCCTGTGGGAAGGGTGACACTTGAAATTCCTGCTGGAAAGCTTGATTTTGTGGGAGAAGATCCTACTTCTTGCGCGGTACGGGAATTAGAGGAGGAAACTGGATATCGTGCAGAACGTTTGGAGAAGCTGACAACAGTGGCTACTACGGTTGGATTTTCCGATGAATATATCCATCTGTATATGGCAGAAGGATTGATTTCCGGAAAACAGCATACAGATGAAGATGAGTTTTTGAATGTAGTGAAGATTCCTTTACAGGAGGCTGTGGAGATGGTGCAAGATGGCAGAATTGTAGATGCAAAGACCATCACATCTATCTTGCTTGTGGCACAAAAGAAGGGTGTATTTCATTAAAAAAGGAGGAATCGTATGACAGATTTTAGTTTAATGCAAATTATAGCAGGTATTCCTGGTTTGCTGATAGCGATTGTTCTTCATGAATATGCACATGCAAGAATGGCAGTAGCTCTTGGAGATTTTACACCGCGATTGATGGGAAGACTGACACTGAATCCTATGGCGCATATCGATCCGATTGGGCTTGTTTGTATGTTTCTTGTACACTTTGGATGGGCAAAGCCTGTGTCTATAAATCCCAACAATTTCAGAAAACCGCGCAGGGATGATATTCTTGTCTCACTTGCGGGACCAATGGCAAATTTTTTGATTGCTTTTTTGACACTAGTAATCTTGCTGTTTTTATTGCAGAGCGGCATGCAGATGTCGATTGGAATGCGTTCTGTGTTGCTGCTTATCGTCATTTACAACATTAATTTTGGTATTTTTAATCTTATACCATTACCGCCATTAGATGGTTCTCATGTACTTCTTCAGCTTTTGCCTCGTGATATGGCATATAAGTTAGCGGGACTGGAACGGTACAGCTTTATTATATTGATCGCTATCATGATGACGCCAATACTTGGGTATATTTTAGTTCCAATGCAGCGGTTAATATTAGATATTTTTACTGTACTGATTGGAATTTTTATTTGAAATTATGGAAGTATATAGTGTGAAATTAGATGCTTTTGAAGGTCCCATGGATCTTTTGATGCATTTGATTGAGAAAAATAAAATTGATATTTATGATATTCCAATTGCAGTTCTTACGCAGCAATATATGGAGTACTTGGATCATTTCAAAGAATTCAATTTGGAAATCGCGAGTGAATTTTTAGTGATGGCGGCAACTTTGTTGCAGATCAAGTCACGCATGATGCTGCCTGATCCCCCAAAAGACGAACAGGAAGAAACGGAAGACCCACGTGAGGAACTGGTACGAAGAATTTTGGAATATCGAAAATTTAAACAGGTAAGTTCAACGCTTTCAGACATGGCACAAGAGCAGGAACGCTTTATTGCTCGGGAACCGTTGCATTTACCTGTACGTCATTTGCCTCCAGTGCATATTCCTCTTCAAACTTTGTTGGAAGCTTTTCAGACACTTTTGGAGGTCAAGCCAGAGTTGACGATACCAGATGTGTTGGTTGCACCGGAAGAGTACAGCGTGCAGGGGAAAATGGAGGATATCATTGCCTTGTTGCAGCGTGCGAATGGAAGACTGTTATTTTCGGAAGTCTTTCATACTGGAATACGTGCAGAATTGGTAGCAACTTTTTTGGCTTTGCTGGAGTTGATCAAGCAAAAGAGCATTGAGGTAACACAGCAGAGACCCTTCGCAGAAATCTATATTTGTATCAAGGAGCGGAATTGAATGCAGGAATCCAATAGGGCTGCAGAACTCGAAGCGGTACTGTTTGCGGCAGGAAATCCAGTTACGTTAAATCAGCTGACAAAAGTTTTAGAGTTAGACAACCTTTCAGTCTCCAATCTTATGGAAGAATTGACAGAAGAACTGGACAAGCGTAAAAGTGGGTTGACTGTGCGGCAAGTAGCAGGTGGATACCAAATGGTTACAAGGCCGGAATATTATTTTGCAGTGGAACGTTTGGGGCAGGTAGAGGAACGGAAATTGTCTGCTCCAACGATGGAAACATTATCTATTATTGCATTTAAACAGCCAATTACCAAGCAGGAAATAGAGCAGATTCGTGGAGTGCGAGCAGAACGTGCTATTGCTAAGCTGTTGGAGCTGGAACTCATTTGTGAGCAAGGAAGAAAACAAGTAGTGGGACGACCGATTCTTTATGGAACAACAGAAGCATTTTTAGAATGTTTTGGACTTAACGGATTGGAGGATCTGCCAATTCTTCCATCGACAGAAGAAGCAGCAGATGGAATGGACGTAGAGCAGCTTGCACTTTTGGATGAAGGCTTGGTGAGAAATGACAATTCAAATGAGTAGCATTTGAAACGGTTTTTACATTGTGTAAATGCCATATGCTATATCATTTTGTTCCCATGTATTTGAAGTAGGTTTCTCGCATTTCATTTCGATTTTTTGAAGCAGGCCAAAGTTCTCCAATAGCCCCTTGCCGCATGGCGGCACCTAGATGGTCATAAAGAGCGGGGTTATTTTTACTGAGAGAAAGGATGAGGTCTTTTACTGTCTGACGCATGGTTTTCCCATCGTGTGGACAAGGAGATGGGACGGGAGCTATTCCATGATATTGTTCGGCATCTATGATTTCCTTTTCCCTGAAATAGACAAGTGGGCGAATGACAGTGAGATCCATGCGATCTAGGTAGGTAACTGGCGTGAACGTGTTTAATTGCCCAGAATACAGCAGGCTCATAAAGAAGGTTTCTACGGCATCATCATGGTGATGTGCATAGGCAATTTTATTCATGCCATGCTCCTTTGCATAGCGATTGATGGCACCGCGGCGAAAATAGGAACAAGTGAAACATGGAGTTTTTCCGCTTTGCTCACGAATTGCACTGGGAATATCTAAGGAATATGTTTCAAAGGGGATATCCAGTGTATCGCAAAATGCCTGAATTCGATCTGTATTGAAGTTTGGAGAAAACATTGGATCAATAGTAAGTGCATAGAGGGAAAATTTCTTTTTCAGCCGTTCTTTCATGAGAGCCAGTGCATAGGCAAGGAAAATGCTGTCCTTGCCACCGGAAATTCCTATTAGGATGCGGTCATTGTTTTGTATCATTTCAAATTCAACGATTGCACGCATTAGTTTGCTGAAATAAAGCTGTGGAAGATTGATTTTCAATGGGGAAGCCTCCTAATTTTATGTGATACCTTGAATTTTAGCAGACTTTTTCATTGTTTACAATTTAAAGGAGTTGTTTTGATAGATTATTGAAAAAGACTTGAAAGAATTTGTTACATGTGTTTTAATTGTTAAAGGAACAGAAAAATGGCAGAGTGATGAGGAGGCTGGTCTTTCATGAAAAGCACGAAACCTATTTATACGATTGGTCATCGCAATCCCGATACGGATTCCATTTGTTCTGCAATTGGTTATGCACACTTAAAGCAGGCCATGGGTGAAAATGTTGTACCTGCAAGAGCTGGCAAAGTCAATGCGGAAACGAAATATGCACTGGAATACTTCAAAGTAGAACAGCCACTTTTGATTACGGATCTTTATCCACGTGTAAAGGATATTACCCAGGATTGCAAGATCGTGGTGCGTCAGCATGATACCTTGCGGCATCTTGGCGAGATTATGCGAGGAAATGATTTGAAATCCGTACCTGTTACGGACAGCAAGGGCTTGTTGGTAGGTATTGTTACAGTAAGTGACTTGGCAAAACGGTATTTTCAAGAGTTAGGTATGCAAAATCTTGCTGATATGCGTGTTCGCTATCGTGATATTGTTCAGGCAACAGATGCAAAGGCCTTAGTTACGGCAGATGAAGGCAATTTGATTCAGGGAAGCGTTCGAATCGCTGCAGGAAGTGTGGAGACGATACGTGAGTTAGTTCAGAAGCATGACATTGTTTTGGTGGGAGATCGTTGTGAAGAGACCTTGCTGCAATGCCTTGAGTGCGGAATCGATTGCTTGATCGTTTCTGGCAATGGACAGATTTCTGCTGCGGTTTTGGAAGAGGCAGAGAAAAAACAGATTTTTGTTTTAAGTACCCCTTATGACACATATACAGCAGCTCGCCTTATTAACCAGTGTGTTCCGATTCGCCGCATTATGCATGAGGCACCTGTTTGCTTTAAGCCGATGGATCTCCTCAGTGATATCAAGGGGGCCATGGAGAGCACAAATTATCGCAATTATCCTGTATTGGAAAATGGGCATCTTGTCGGTCTTGTCAGCCGTGATGAGTTGATGCTTCCAGAGCGGGAGCGTGTCATTTTGGTTGACCATAATGAGAGAACGCAGGCAGTGGAAGGCATTGAAGAGGCAAAGGTCGTTGAAATTATTGACCATCATCGTCTTGGTGGTATTCAGACAAGTGAGCCGATTTATACGCACCAAGAGCCTGTAGGCTGTACGGCAACGATTGTTGCCAATATGCATTGGCATCGAGATGTTGAGATTCCTGTTGCCATTGCGGGATTGCTTCTCTCTGCCATTATTTCGGATACCGTTCTTTTTAAATCACCGACTTGTACGGAGTATGATAAGAAGACAGCAAAGCATCTTGCTGAAATTGCTGGGGTGGACATCAATGAGTATGGTCTTGCTATGTTGAAGGCAGGTTCCGGCATTGGAGACATGACACCGAGCGAGATTGCAAAAAATGATATGAAGGAATTCAGCATTGGAGATTATCGTATTATCGTCAGCCAGATATCAGTGATGGATACGAAGGAAGTTATGGACATGGAAGAAGATCTCATCAAGACCATGACCAATATCTGTGAAAAGGAAGGCTTTGACATGAGTCTTGTTATGGTGACAGATATTATTGAAGAAGCAACGTATCTCTTGTATGCTGGTTCGCCTAAGACATTGATAGGTGAAGCCTTCAAAAAGGATGCAAGCGGTACTCATGTATATTTGCCTGGAGTTATGTCTCGTAAAAAGCAGATCATACCACCGCTTTCCGAGGCTGTGAAACGTATACAAAAGACGCTTGGATGACGTTATCTCCTTTTCCGCTCTCAACCTTGGGAGCGGATATTTTTCTACCTTTTTGTTTTTATGGAATGATTGACAGGAGGATATTTTGGATATTTTTAGTGGATTAAATCCAGCACAAAAAGCGGCAGTGGACCATATAAATGGACCTATTCTCATTATGGCAGGTGCAGGCTCCGGAAAAACAAAGGTACTCACCTGCAAGGTAGCAAATTTGTTGGCACATGGAGTAAAGCCGTATAATATTTTGGCAATTACATTTACCAATAAGGCTGCAACGGAAATGCGTGAACGAGTAGATGCCATGATTGGAGAAGGTGCAAAGGATATATGGCTTAGTACATTTCACTCTTTTTGCGCAAAATTTTTGCGAAGGGAAATAGAAGCAACTGGTCTTTACCAAAGAAAGTTTAATATTTACGATGCAAGCGACAGTTCGGCATTGATCAAGGCTTGTTTGAAGGAACTGAATCTGGATGAAAAGCAATATGCACCAAATGGTATTCAGGCAGCCATTTCAAATGCAAAGAATATCATGCAGGGGCCAACGGCTTATGGAAAAGCGGCAACCAGCTTTTATGAGGAAAAGGTGACAGAGGTCTATAAGCTTTATGCAAAAAAGCTGAGGGAAAACAATGCCTTGGATTTCGATGATCTATTGATGGTTACTGTGTCATTATTGGAAGAAAATGAGGATATCCGCCTGAAATATCAGGGAAAGTTCCATTATATTTTGGTAGATGAATATCAGGATACAAATGGAGCGCAGTATCAACTCACAAAAATTTTGGCGGCAGGTCATCGCAATATTTGTGTTGTTGGAGATGCAGATCAATCTATTTATGGTTGGAGAGGCGCAGATATCCGCAATATCATGGAATTTGAAAGAGATTACCCAGATGCCGTGACAATTAAGTTGGAACAAAATTACCGTTCCACGAAAAAAATCCTTGCAGCAGCAAATGCAGTGATAGAACATAACATAAATCGTAAGCCGAAGGCACTTTGGACTGAAAATGAAATTGGAGAGCCATTGACTTTTTATAATGCAAGTGATGAGCGGGATGAAGCTAGGTTCATTGCAGCAACGATGATGAAGCAAAAGGCAGACGGAAAATCCTACGGTGATATGGCAGTCCTTTATCGTACTAATGCGCAGTCACGCATATTGGAAGAAGGAATGATGCGTGCAGGTATTCCGTATACGATGGTTGGAGGATTGAAGTTTTATGACCGCAAGGAAATCAAGGATATTTTGGCATATCTTCGTGTCATTTATAACCCGATGGATTCCATGAGTCTTCAACGTATCATCAATGTGCCGAAACGTGGATTGGGGGCTGTGACTCTTGAAAAACTGATGTCTTATGCAAGTACGCATGAGAAAAGCTTGTTTGAAGTGATTTCAGATGAGTCGTCACTTGATGAGATTTCCGGAATAACGTCACGAATAAAGAAGCCATTGGAAAGATTTTCTGCGTTTATCTTTGAGATGATGGGAATGCAAGAAAAGTTTTCCTTGGATATTCTTTTGGAAGATGTTCTCAACAAGTCTGGTTATATGGCAGAATTAGAAGCGGAAAAATCAAGACCAGAGGTGCAGTCTCGTATAGAAAACCTTAGGGAGTTTGTCGGTGTGGCAAAAGAGTTTGGAAATACGGACGAAGAAGCAACGCTGGAAAACTTCTTGTCGCAGATTTCCTTAGTATCTGATATTGACCATGCAGAATTAGAGGCTGAGCGTGTGACCTTGATGACGTTACATTCAGCGAAGGGGTTGGAATTTCCTATTGTTTTTATGGCAGGCATGGAGGAGGGGATTTTTCCACATGCGAGAACCCTGAGTGAAGCAGAAGGCATGGAGGAAGAACGTCGTACCTGTTATGTAGGGATCACTCGGGCACAGCAGAAGTTATATTTGACATATGCACGTATGCGTACTTTGTATGGGCGTTCCAGTATGAATTCACCTTCTCGATTCTTGGAAGAAATTCCAAAAGAATATGTGGAATATTTGGCTGCACAGATGGATTCTTATAATTCTGCGAGCCTATATGCAAGACAGCCACAGAAGCGTATGATGTATCCTTCTTGGCAAAAGAGGGCAAGTGATGCGGCAAGTTTTTCTGGTACCCCAAAATCTGCAAATCAGGTACTCCAAGAATTGCAGCAAAAAAAAGAATCAAATGCAAATACGGCAGGCATTATTCGTCCTGATATTCATGTACAGTGGAAGGCTGGAGACAAGGCACGTCATGGGAAATGGGGATTGGGTACGGTCATTTCCGTCAAGGGAGAAGGCGAAGAAACAGAGTTGAAAATTGCTTTCCCAGGACAAGGTGTGAAAGGGTTCATGCAAAAATATGCTCCCATTGAAAAAGCATGAGAGATTTGTTTTTTATTGAGATTGGGGGAAAGACATTGGAAAAGATGCAAGAAGTCAAGAAGAAGCTTGCTGCATTGCGCAAGGAAATTCGTCATCATAATACGAAATACTATGATGACGATTCTCCGGAAATTACGGATTATGAGTATGATCAGCTGATGCTGCAGTTAAAGGAACTTGAAAAGGCTTATCCCGAACTTATTTCCAAGAATTCTCCGACACAGATGGTGGGAGGAACTGCCAAACGGGAAGCTGGCATATTGGTCAAGCATGATGTTCCCATGCTGTCCTTACAGGATGTTTTTTCAAAAGGGGAAGTTTTTGAATTCGTGGGATCTATGCAATCATTGCTGGAAGATCCTGAATTTGTTGTAGAAGAAAAAATAGATGGGCTTTCTATGGCACTTCGCTATGAAAATGGGGAACTTGTGAGAGCAGTTACGCGTGGAGATGGTATTTTGCAAGGGGAGGACGTGACAAGCAATGCCCGCATGATTGCTGATGTAAAGCAATCAATTCCCACTAAATTGCCTTATTTTGAGGTGCGGGGCGAGGTATATATGGAAAAGGAAGCCTTTGCGTCAGTCAATGAACGTCAGGATCTTTTAGGGATAAAGCCTTTTGCGAATCCAAGAAATTGTGCAGCAGGAACGCTTCGTCAGTTAGACAGCCGTATTACGGAACAACGAAAGCTATCTTTCTTCGTATTTAATCTGCAAAAAATAGAAGGTATGCGTTTTTTGACTCATACCGATGCTTATGAGTTTATGAAAGAACAGGGAATCAAGGTCATCCATGCCTATACGATCTGCCATACGGGCGAGGAGGTATGGGAGGCTATCCAAAGAATAGGAGAGTCAAGAGGAACGCTTGCCTATGATATTGATGGAGCAGTTGTGAAGCTGAATAACTTTTCAGACAGAGAACGCGTGGGCGAGACATCTAAGGTTCCTCGTTGGGCTATTGCCTA
>JAZLHW010000173.1:0-5770 GCA_045617105.1 Selenomonadaceae bacterium
TCTTCCCAAATCGAAAGCCCTTCAAACAAGTCACTTCGCCCTTGGTACTTCAAGGAAAAAAACTTCGCTACCATATCCATCGTCAAGGTCTTGCCGAACCTGCGGGGCCGCATAATGGCAGTTGCACTGTCACCGCAATCCCACCATTCCTTGATAAATGCTGTCTTATCTACATAAAAATAGTTTTTCTCCCGAATTTCTGCAAAATCCTGCACACCAACCGCTACCGTCCGCATAAAACACCCCTCCCACTTTCTCTTAACTCTATCATACCGTTTGGAGAAAAAAATCGCAACAAAAAAGCCCTCACCTTCCCGTGAGAGCTTTTGTCACTGATAACATAAACAACTCTTGCAAATTCAAACTGGACACGGTTCAAAATATGGAATAGACCTAGCCCAAATACACTTCTCACCAGCTATTTCAGCCCTAAAACCACCGGTGTAGAACGATATCCTATTCCCATGCGGTCAATGCCCATATTGATAAGCTTCAGGAAATGCTCACGCGTGCGAATGCAGCCGCTTCCCTTTATCTTGATCCTGTCACCGCAGGTATCCAACATTGCCTGAATGATCTCCGGCGTAGCCCCATGGCTCTCATGTCCTGTAAGGAATCCGGTACTCGTCTTGACAAAATCTGCCTTTGCCTCAATCGCGCACTCACAAGCCCGTTTCACTTCATCTACAGTCAACGCATCCGTCTCGAAAATAACCTTTACCGCCGTACCATAAGAATGGCATGCCTCCACGACAGCCGCAATATCCTTCGTCACATCATCCCAACGACCGCTGCGAATCCAGCCAAAGTTCGATACGATATCCAGCTCTGCGATCTCATACTGGCTGCAATAGCATTTTGCTTGCAAGACCTTTGATTCTGTCGTGCTGTCACCAAACGGAAAATCGCAGACCACGCAGATCTTCGTTTCCGTCCCCTTGGTCAATTCTTCTGCAATCGGAAGCGAAGATGGATTCACGCAAACCGTGGCGCATCCGAAATCAACACCCTCTTGAATATACTTCCGTATGTCAGCTTCTGTAAACTCCGGCTTCAGGACAGATTGATCAATATATGCCGCCAATTCCTTTACGCTCATCTCTTCTGCACTCTTTGCAATTTCCTTCATCCGCTCCACGCCCTTCCCGATAACATGACGCCACACGTCAAACACATAACATTCAATAAAGTTTAACTAACTTCATTATATGGATTTTCGTAGGTAAATGCAAGAAAAATGTTATTGTCTTACCATTTGTTTCTATATGCTTGTGGTTTTGGTATATTTGTATCACCATGCAAAAGAAAGGCAGGTAAGTAATTCCTCACTGGCACCGACAAAGCTCAGCGAATACTGACAGCAAAAAATGTCTGCTTGTCTGAACGGTGCCGAGCAACCGAATACTCAAAAGGATGCCCATCATCGAGAAATGCCACCTGCTCTATTTCCAAAAGTGGCAAAACACCTTCGATTTTCAAGTAACGCTTTTCCTCCTCCGATGGCATAACAGCCCGAACAGATCTATGGGCAGACTGCAAGCGGTACTTGAGATCGTCTTCTATGTAATGGTAAATGGAACTTTCCAAAACCTCACGACGAATCCCAGGTATGAGCTGTATGGGCATGTTCGTATATTCGATAACCATAGGCTGTGACTCTAAAGAACGCACCCGAATAATATCATAAACGAAATCCTCTGCCGATATCTGCAATTTGACGGCAACATCCTCGGAAGGATGCTTTATTTCAAATCTCAAAACATCTGTATGGACGTTTCGCCCCTTGAAGGTCTCTACAAAACCAGAAAACTGATGTGCCATGCTAAATTCCTTTAGCTTGCTGTTGTCCACCGTTTTCACAAAGGTTCCTGAACCACGCCTCTTTACCACCAAGCCCAGCTTCACAAGCTCATCCACAGCTCGCTTGATCGTAATTCGACTTACCTGATATTGCTCGCACATTTCCTTTTCCAAGGGCAGCTGGTTTCCCGGAAGATATTTTCCGTTTAAAATGGCATGATGCAGCTCATCTGCAATCATCTGATATTTCAGCATTTCATTTTCCTCCTAAAAGTTCTGTCTTTTATTATACATGGAATAACCTATAAAATCCAATGATATAAAATAAATTAAGGAAACACTGACACATAAATATATCAGCATTTCCTTAACAGGCTTTTAGGCATTAAAATCCGTTATTCTTTATAATGTCCTTTATCCAATATCCGGACTTTTTGATAGTTTTTTCCTGCGTAGCCAAATCAAGCGCAATGTAACCGTAACGGTTCTTGTACGCATTGCTCCATGACCAGCAATCAATAGGGGTCCATGCATGATATCCAAAACAGTTGCTGCCTTCCTCAATCCCCTTGTGCAGCCACTGCAAATGCTCCTTCAAAAAATCGATCCTGTAATCATCCTCGATAAATCCATCTGCATTGCGGTACTTTTCTTCTCCCTCAACACCCATGCCATTTTCCGAGACGTACCAAGAGATATTGCCGTATTTCTCCTTGATATTGATCGCAATGTCATAGATTGCCTTCGGATAGATCTCCCAGCCCCGATATGGGTTCATGCGCCGTCCCGGCATCTCATAACTCTCAAAATGCTTTTCCGGAAGCCAGCCCTTGCTGTCATCAAACACAGTCTCCCTAGCCTTTGCACGGAACGGCTGGTAGTAGTTGACTCCCAAAAAATCCACTGTGTTGTCCTTGATTACCGCAAGTTCTTCCTCCGAAGCTTCCCAAAGGACACCATCCTCAGAAAGTGCCTGAACGAGATATTTCGAGAAATCTCCCTTTAGGGCAGGCTCAAGAAACGACTTATTTTTGAATTCTTCCGCAAACCTTGCAGCCTCCACATCCTCCTCCGATTCCGACCTTGGATACGCAGGTGTCAAATTCAAAACGATTCCTATCTTTCCTCCGCTTCTTCCGCATGCGGACTCATGGAAAGCCTGAATCGCCTTTGCAGAAGCAAGATTCAAGTTAAAAACGACCTGACATGCCTTCTTGCCATCTACAATCTTTGGGTAATGAAACTCATAAAGATATTCACCTTCCACAACGACCATCGGCTCATTGAACGTAACCCAATGCGTTACCCTGTCCCCAAAAAGCTCGAAACATTTTTTTGCAAAAACGGCAAAAAGGTCAACTACCTCCTTGGATTCCCAACCGCCATATTTTTCATACAGCTCTACCGGCAGATCAAAATGATGCAGGCTGATAATTGGTTGGATCCCCTGTCGCAAGAACTCATCAATCACGGCATTGTAGAAGCGTACTGCATCAGCATCCACAGAACCTTTCTCAAAATCTTTCATCAAACGCGTCCACTGGATAGAGGTACGAACCGTATTGAGCCCGATTTCCTTCATCAAACCAATATCCTGAACATAATCATTGTAAAAATTCGATGCCGTATTGGGACCTACTTGGTCAAAAAAAGCACTCGGTTCCGTATCATACCAATAATCAAATACGCTTCGATGTCCCTTGTGGAAACGCCCCTCCGACTGCGGTCCGGACGTAGCCGCCCCCCACCAAAAATCCTTTGGGAAAAGATAATTCATTTTCCGCTCACCGTTCCTTTTTCTTGAACTCCAACTCTTTCATACATTTCAACCATAAGCTGTGCCATATCTCGAACTGACAATGCTGTCATGAAATGATCCTGTGCATGGATCAGCAGAATAGATTTTTCCACTGGCTGTCCATCACATTCCGCAGACATCATTGCTGTTTGAATATCGTGAGCCTTTCCGATCTCCTTGCCAGCTTCAGATATTTTTTCTTTCGCAGCCTGCACATTCCCATCCTTCATAAGCTTGCGTACTGCCTCGATTGCCATGGAACGACCCGTACCGGAATATAAAATAAGCTGCATAGACTGTTCTACTGTCTTTTCATCCAAAACAAAAACCCCATTTCCATTCAAAATATAATGCCTGCCGTTCCTGCGGTGCATAGCCCCGCAGGAATTCCAAGCAAAGCCGTCCATCAAGCCGTTTCTTCTTCTTCCTCGTCCTTTACCTTATTGGACGCAATAACAAACGGTGCATAGATGCAAATATCCATCGCCAGCCAAACGAGCTGCAAAAGACCTCCCATGATAGAACCCGTGCCAATCGTCCCACCGAAGAACATCGGCATAGTCCACGGAACAACATACTTGAAAATCGGAACGATCCCAGCAGTAACTGCCAGCCAACCGACTATGGTATTTGCAAGCGGAGCAAGAATGTACGGTATCAAAAGCATCGGATTCAGAACGATTGGCAAACCAAAAGCCAACGGCTCTTGGATATTGAACAGCATTGCCGGTGCGCCAAGCTTCGCAACACCTCGCCAGCTCTCCTTTTTCGAGAACAGCAGAATTGCAATGACCAAGCCCATGATATGCATAAGCCCTGCTTCAAAGAAGCCATTCGAGAAAATATATGCAGCATCCCCTGCCTGATTCGCAAGCTGTGCCGGCATGTAAACCATGTTCTGCACAGCAGCCGTAACATTATGACCGTGAATACCAAACCACCAGAAAAACCATGCCGTGAACTGATAGAGAAGTGAAAAACCAAGTCCTTGGGAGAATCCCATCAGCGGTGCTTGCACAATAGCATAAATCAAGTCATTGAGTGCCGTCTTTCCAAAAAACTGGCACTGGGCAAGAACAGTTGCAAAAATCGTGAAGAACGTCAACGTTGCAAAAACCGGAATCAAAACAGCAAAGGACTTTGCTACAGCAGGCGGAACTGTATCTGGCATCTTAATACGGATTTTCTCGTTTTTAGAAAGCTTTGAAAAGATCCAAGCTGCAACTGTTGCAACGATGATAGCAGTCAGGACACCCTTATTGCCGAAATAATCCAGACTGAAGCCTCCAAACTTTTCGCCTGATTTTGCGACAATTTCCTGCGGTGTCACAATGATAAATGCTCCAATGGCTGTCAATGCCGTTGAAAACTTGTCACCGCCCCAAATTCCGCCGAGTCGGTACGCAAACGCTGCAACAAGCAAAAAGGAAAAGATTCCAAAGCCAACCGTAACGACATTGTTGCACAGCCCTTGCATTATCTGCAAAGCATGGACAAAGCCGCATTCCTTATATGCGTCTCCGCTAAGTCCAGTCAATGTCCTGCCTAAGTTCAGACCGTTCTCTCCCATAATCGTTCCCCACGGATCAAGAACGACCCATTCGATGATCCCGAAAAAGGAACCGACAATAATAAACGGCAGCAGCATGGAAAAAGAATCACGCATAGCAAGCAGATACTTATTGCTGGAAACCTTTCCTGCAATCGGCATCATCACCTGCTCAAATTTAGCTATCATACCCTCCATAGACAACCCCTCCTATAAGATGCAGAATCTACTTGTTTTTGATTTCATTTGGAAAGAAACTGAAAATCGAATGACTTAATAAACTTTTTGCATATATCTCCCCTCCTAATAAAATATATTTCCAGAGCATCGCCCTTTATGCTTATAATATCATCCAAGTTATTACATGTCAATATTAAAGTTATATCTTTTAAATAAATTATTATCTCTTTTAATACCAAACATATATTCCCGTGATGTCATTCTCAAGATTGCGAAATAAAAAATGTCTCTGCCATATCAATACGGCAGAGACAACAAAAACATATAACGAAGCTAAGATGTCCCCTTCTTCAACAGCTTGCTGTAAGTGGGGGAAGCCAAATTTTAACAAGCGGTGAGCATATCTCCCGCTTCGTTGAAACGCAAATTGGAGGGAAAATGCT
>JAZLHW010000174.1:0-2215 GCA_045617105.1 Selenomonadaceae bacterium
TTGAACTCTTTGAGATTGCCGATCTTCGCCTTTTGGCTCCATGCTCCTGCGTTGCGGTTGGTGTAATACTCACTGAGAAGCTGCGCCAGATTGGGGGCTTGCGGCTTGCTCAATTCCTCATGGGCTTCTTTCAGCCAATCAAGCAGTGCAGAGATTTTCTTTTTCAGATTGCGGATCAGATCATTGGTCGCCTTGATCCATCGGTTGAGATCGCCCTTGTTGGTGCGGATGCCCTTTGCTTCCATCGCCCGGACAGTCACACCCTCATGGATGGTGGGGAGTTGGTCGATGCCCTGTCGCTCGTAACTGCGGTGGTCGATCCGGCAGTCCAATTCCTTTTCCGCAAACTTCTGATTGCAGAGATCAGCCCACGCTTGCCGCCAATGCTCCAAGGTGTCTGGACTGCCCCAATCGGTGGTTGGTACAGCGTTGAAAACATAGTTTCCTGCTTCGTCACGGATGCGTTCACCATGCTCATCCAGTAGATATTCCCGCCGCTGCTTGTTGCCCCATCTGCCGTGTTCATCCAGAGGACGGATAGGACACATGACATGGAAATGTGGATTGGAAATGCCGCCGTCCTCCTTGTCGGGAGAGTGAACAGCGAAGTCCACCACCAGGCCACGGCTCACAAACTGCTCCAATAAAAATTGCCTTGCAAGCTCGATGTTCTCCTGCATGGAAAACTCGTTTTGCAAAGCAATGTCAAAGCTGTATGGAAGCTGCGCTTTCTTTCCCCATTCCGCTTTCTCCACTTCGTTCCATAGCGTTTCCCGATCAGAGAAAGAGGATGGGGCATGGGGCGGCAATAGGATTTCCGAACAGATTACGCCGCCCTTTTTGGTGTAGTCGCTGTCCTCGCCGTAGTATTCGCTGTGCAGCTTCTCGCCGGAACGATAGGCGGCAGACGCAATAGCGGATTGTCCTGCGCTGCGCTTGATTTGTGTCACATGAAAATGATATAGTGCGATACTCAACACCTCTCTTTCTGTTCAGCCCGGTTGTGTTCGTTGACCGCTTCCATAAGCAAGCCTTTGATCTCCGGGACGGCAAGAGCTTTTTCTACAAAGGCGTAAAACTCGGTTTCGGTCAAAACCTTTGTCAGCGGTGCGACACTTTCAATAGCTGCGCCACGGGTGATAAGGTGGTGTGCCCGCTTGCGTCGATCACCTTTTTCGTAGTAGGTGATACGGTTTTCAAGCTGCTGCTTTTTGTGTTGAAGCTGCGAGAGCCTGCTTTCATTTTCCGCTTTCTCAGCTTCCAGTTCGGGGATGGTTTTCTGTTTTGCCATAGTGCATGACCTCCTTGATTTTGTTATGGGGATATAAAAAGACCGCCTACCGAAAATCGGTAAACGGTCATGGGTACATATTCAGAACTTTGTGAGTGGTGCTGTTTGCGTCAGCAAATTGCGCCACTCGCAAAGTCCGCAGGGATAGCCGCAAAGCGGCGCAAGGGGTGCAGCCCCTTGTACGGAACGTAGTGACGCAAAACAGCCCGGACTTACATCGTCTGGGCTGTCTGCCTCGCAGAGCGCACATACAGGGCTTGCCCCTGTATAGAAGTGCGCCCTTTATTCCAAAGGGATTATTCTACAACTACAGCAGAGTTCATGTCCCTTGTGATATAGTAAAGATCATCACGATTAGCAAATACTGTAAATCCAATGCCGTCTGCCCCGAAGAATGCTTCGATTCTACCTTCAAGTTGATTTTCGGATATCAGACTGATTGCTGTTTCATTACTGGGATTTACGGAATACTTGCACCATGCAAGTCCTACATCCCTAAAGTAATCATCTTCTCCAAGAATGACTTTTAGTATTCCGACGGTGTTTTGATCATATACATACCACACATAGTCAAACGCATCTGTTCCGCTGAGAGAACTGTCTGCGCTGTATAGGAGTTTGGCTGCTGTACTGTCAGCGAAATCGTACACATTGAAGCCACCGGGGCCCTTGTCATGGCGTATATATCGAAGATATATTCCATTGCCCATCGAAACCAGAGTGTTGAAATTGCCCAATGGATTTCCGTAGGAAGTTCCGACACGATTGTCCAAATAGTCTGCTCTTAGTGCAGTCTCATGGAAATTAATGTCCAATCCATCAAAGTTGGCAAATAGGAATCGTGTTTCCTGTGTCATATCTGCTGTGAGAGCATTGTTCATAATACCAACGCAGAGAATTGCTCGGTCATCCTCCCATAAAATT
>JAZLHW010000175.1:0-2455 GCA_045617105.1 Selenomonadaceae bacterium
TAAATTCTGCGTGATCTTCACGGACCAACTTTTCCATTTTTAACTTATAAGTAATCAATCGAAGTAAATAATCAGCAATCTTCCTGTTGCCAAGTTCCCAGTCCTGCATAGTTCTATATGGAATATCAAAAAATTCACAGAACTCATTTCTATTCATTCCTGATTCTGTTCGTAGTTCTATCAAATAATCTTTACTATTCATAGCAAGATCACTTACTCCTTTAATATAAACATCAATAATATAATTTATTTTCTCTATTGTTTGTTTTGACACGCTTTGCGTATATAATATTATATTATCATCAGCTTGTCAATCAAAATTATCCTCGAAAAAGGCAGCCACAATGAGCTGCCCTTACAAAATCACTTGTTGTTAACAACAATAATATTCTTTTTCCCACTTCGAGATGAAGCTACTCCGCTCTTAAGCTCTGGCTTAGAACTTTCCTCTTTTTCAGAAGCTATTCTTTTTATATTAACCTCTTTAGGAGCATCAATAGCAAGCTGTGCTCTGCTATCGCTCTGAAGCTTAATAATCACATTATCGATATAGCTTGGGAGTTCCCATTGTGAAAACCATTTCGTTTCCCACCCTGCCTGCAATCTGTCGAACCCAACCCTAAATCCGCCGATTCCTGCAAACAGTTCACATATCGTTTTATCCACTGAAGTCCTCCTTGGCATCTGTGTGCCATCTCACTTATTTTTTGGAATCTGCATATTATTAACACCATCAATGGATGGATCAATGATTCCGAAATTTAGTGTACCATACCAAATATCAAACCTCAATGGCACGTTCCTGTTTTCCGAATCCTTTAAATACTCTGCATATTGTCATTTCTCCCTTTTCCGTTTCTTTAAGCTTCCATACTTTTTAAACAAGCAACATCGTTCATTTCATCCGCTTTTTTTGTGCAGAAGCAGTCATGCATCAGCCTTCCCACGGAGTCGTCTCCACGGTACGTCCCATTCGCATAGATGATATGTGCCTCATCCTCCACGACTTCTCCTGTTTCTAAGATATATTCTAGGCGAAAAACGGGAAGCCCTATTCTATAAGGCTTCCCACTGTCTTTTAACTATTCAAACTCAATCGTTGCCGGCGGTTTTCCTGTGCAATCATACATGACCCGATTGACGCCCTTGACTTCGTTGACGATCCTTGAGGTTACAGTCTGGAGGACTTCCCAAGGAAGCTGTGCGCTTTCTGCTGTCATGAAGTCGCTCGTCATGACGGCACGCAATGCAATGGCATAATCATAGGTGCGTCCATCCCCCATTACGCCGACGGAACGCATGTTGGTAAGTGCCGCAAAGTACTGACCAAGATTCTTGTCCACGCCAGCCTTTGCCACTTCTTCCCGATAGATTGCATCTGCTTCCTGCACGATCTTGACCTTTTCCTCCGTCACCTCGCCGATAATGCGAATACCAAGCCCAGGGCCTGGGAATGGCTGACGATTGACCAAATAATCCGGAATACCTAACTGCCTGCCTGCCTCCCGAACCTCATCCTTGAAAAGAAGGCGAAGCGGTTCCACGATTTCCTTAAAGTCCACGAGATCCGGCAATCCCCCAACGTTGTGATGGGATTTGATCACTGCCGATTTCCCCAATCCGCTCTCGATTACGTCGGGATAAATCGTCCCTTGCACGAGGAAATCTACCGCACCGATCTTCTTTGCTTCTTCCTCAAAGACACGAATAAACTCCTCACCAATAATCTTGCGTTTTCTCTCCGGCTCTGTCACACCAGCCAGTTTTGCATAAAAACGCTCCTTCGCATTGACTCGAATGAAGTTGAGGTCATAGGGTCCCTTTGGTCCAAAGACCTCCTCTACTTGATCTCCCTCGTCCTTGCGCAAAAGACCATGATCGACAAAAACGCAGGTCAGCTGCCTGCCCACTGCCTTGGAAAGCAGCACTGCCGCTACAGAAGAATCCACACCGCCAGAGAGTGCGCAGAGAACCTTCCCGTTTCCGATCTGCTCCTTTAATCTTTCCACGGTAGTTACAACAAAGGAATCCATCTTCCAATCGCCGGAACAGCCGCAAACACCATACACAAAGTTTTGAAGCATTTGCTTTCCTTCCACTGTATGCATGACCTCTGGATGGAACTGCGTTGCATAAAGCTTTCTTTCTGTATCCTCCATAGCAGCCACAGGGCAGACAGGAGTAGATGCCGTCACCTTGAACCCCTGTGGAGCCTCTGCAATGTAATCCGTATGGCTCATCCAGCAGATTGTTTTCTCCGAAACTCCTTGGAACATTGCAGAACCTGCATCGTCGATCGTTACCTCCGTCTTGCCATACTCACTGACAGGCGCCGTGGCAACTTTGCCCCCCAGCAAATGGGCAAGAAGCTGTGAACCATAGCAGATTCCGAGAACTGGAACTCCCATTTCCAAAAGCTCCTTGCTGCAGGATGCAGCATAAGTCGGAGGCCAAG
>JAZLHW010000176.1:0-1797 GCA_045617105.1 Selenomonadaceae bacterium
GGGGCTGTGTTTTTTGTCACCCCGATATGCTGGCAGCACAATTGCGGTAAACAGAGCGGCAAATGCAGCCATTTCAATCAGTATTACGGCTAAATTCATATGATTTGCTCCTTCATTACTCCGCAGCACTGAATAACCTCCTGCACCCATTCCTCCGGATAACAGGTCAGCAGTTCCTCATGCTGCAACTCATGGCGGCGGATATCCGGGTTCTTGAAATGCCGCTCATAGCGTTCCAGATACTGCGGCCCCATTTTTACAGCATAGAAAATGTGAACCGTCGTGCCGGGAGCGGAGATACCGTCCACCAGCGGCGTGACCAGATCCGAATAAAACTGATTTTGAATGCTTTGCTTCGTCACAAAGGACATCCGGGTTGTCCCCACACCAAACATGGAGAGCATCTTGTCATAATAGGCCCGTTCCTCCAGCGGCTTTTTCTCCAACCGCTTTTTCATGAAGCCGGGCAGCGTTCCCTTTTGGAACATGCCGTGCAGCATAAGTGAAATCAGCTGGGACTGGAGCCTTGCGGGCAGGCCGCCGCCCTGATCCAGATCGGAGCTGCCTAAAATGCCGTGGTCGATATGGATATTCCCGTGTTGAATCAGTAGCCCCACAAAGGAGCCTCCCAGGGAGCAGCCATAGGCCGCGCAAATATGTCCGCCGAACTGATCCTGTATGTACGCTTCGATTTTCTCCGTTTCGGTCAGCATATCCGGAAACTCAGTGCTTTCGGTCTCATCAAAGCCATCATAGGAGACGCAGACCACATGGAAATATGGTTCCAAAAGCGGGATGACCTCTCCAAAATTTTCTTTCCAGTGACAGCAGGTTCCGGGCAGCAGGAGAAGGACCGGCTTTTCTGTTTCACCAAAGCAATAAAATTTCATAGTGATTACCTCCTTCAAATGGATACCGCAATCAGCACAGCAGCGTAGTAGATTACGGAAATCAGATTCGTCCATCCGCCCGAAACGATGATGCGAACGCCCTTCGGCAGCCTGCCGACGACAGGCTTCAGGAGGAACAATATTCCGGGGCTTAAAAGGAACATCCACCTCGGCAGTACTGTTTTCCCGGTAACAATCAGGAAGACCAGCAGAACAAACCCGATCCCTTCTCCGGCGTACAGGATTAGCGGGAGCTTCTGGAAATACCTCATGGCCTTTTCCAGCGCAGCCCGGTCCCTGTTATCTCCCAAAAGCCCAAGGTACGCACAGTGGCTGTGATAGGCTCCGCCGGTGATGATCCCGAAGCAGGAGAAAAGGAAGGCAGCCATCGCAAGTGTGTGCGACTGTTCATTGGTCATCAGAACGATATGATAAAACCCAACGCAGTACAGGAAAGCAGCAACAGGCCCAATCATACCTCCGGCCATGACACGCCTTGCCGGCAAGCTCTTCATAACATCAATGATGGCATTTAATCTTTTTTCTGTGGAGCTTTTCGGGCCGTAGCTGAAATCCTTTGGGGTGTAATACAGCAGCATATCCCCGGCGAACATCAGCAGTGCACCCGCAAGCCCGACCTGGATCGTTGTCAATATCATCTTTCCACCTCCGGTTTCGCAGTAGTAAACAGCGCAGTGAAAACTACAATCTCAATCAGAATAATCCACCATTTCAATTTGCACTCCTCACTTTCTGCACAGAAAGCAACCCTCGCTTTCCACGGTTTCAATGCTGACTTCTGTGTACATTTCGGAAAGACGCTTTTGCAGACTTTCTCTTGTTTCAAAGGGCGGTGTAAAGAAGCCCTTTGGCACGTAAAGATGATCAATAAACCAGTCTGTCCGAG
>JAZLHW010000177.1:0-5672 GCA_045617105.1 Selenomonadaceae bacterium
TAATCCTCACAACCATGATTGTGCCGCTTTGCTCTCCGTCTTTTGAACGCAAATTTTAGAATTTGTTCCTATCAATTGCTTTCTTTATACAATCCACCAAAAATTCATTATCTTTTGGGGATGTCTGACCGATATGAGCAACACGGAAAGACGTATCATGCATTTTTCCGCCTGTCGGATTCACAAAGATATCATATTCATCTTTTAAAATCTCAAAAATTTTATATGCAATGGGCCGATCAAAAATCACTGGAGTGATTGCATTTGACAAAGTATAGCTAGGTATCGACACCGGCAGTTCCTTTATCCTCTCACGAAAATCTTCTGCAACCGCTGCTACATTCTTCAAATGTTGTGGCAACCCAATCTTATCAACCATCTTTAATGCTGTATAAAGCTCGATACAAATACCGACAGCAGGTGTATACGGTGTCTGACCACGCTCAAAATTTTTCAAGTAATCCTTAAAGTCAAAATACAACGATTTTATATTCTGTTTCAATACCCGTTCACGGAGTATACACTCACTTAACAGCACCATAGAAAGCCCTGGTGAAATGCACGCCCCTTTTTGAGAGCTTGTTATCATCACATCCACGCCGTTTGCCGCCATATCAAACTCATCACACAGAAAAGAGCTAATTGCATCCACAATCAAATACATATCATGCCTTTTACAAAAATCAGCTAAAAGCTTTATATCATAAAGCTGTCCCGTTGAAGTTTCGTCAATATTAACCAGCAATGCAGTATATGTATTATTTTCAAAATTTATCAGAGATGACTGCGTTAAGGCTTCTCCACATTCCAATTTCACTTCATCATGCGGAATCCCATGAACAACACAGATATCCACAAAACGCTGTCCAAAGGTACCACCATTGATAATGAGTACATTGTCCTCTGCATTCAAGCAATTCATCACAGCTGCTTCCATCGCTGCCGTCCCCGAAGCCGTCAGATAAATACCCCTTGCATTTTCTTCTGCTTTTGCAAATTTCCTAAACAGCGCATCTGTCTCCAACATCAGCCTAGAAAACTCTGCTGTTCTGAAATACGGCACACTGTCCTTATCTGCCCGTACCTTCTTTACTTCATCAAACATCTCTACAGGACCAACCGTAAATAAACGCACAACACCGTCTCCCTACTTTTCTATACAACTCTAGCTTACTTCTTTTTCATAATAATATGCCAATGACTTGTTTCCGGCATTTTCTCTTTATCCAACTGGTGAAAATAACCCTCACTCAAAACCTCCGTACTTTCTAATAAAGCATCCATTAAGTTCATATATTCATCTTTCGTCCGATAAACTGCATCATAATTATCCTGCAATCCTTCTGACCATATGTGCTGCAGTGTCAACCGTTCTTTTACCCCAACACTTTCCTCCACGTATATAACTGCACCATCATTCAATAGATCCTTTAATCTGCTGTAACAAACACGCAAATCACTATCATTTATGTACATAGACACGCCAGTAATAATGACAATGTCATATTTTCTGCATGTTACAGCTTCCTCAGAAAAAGCCTTCTGAAAAGAAGCATTCACAAACAATGCATTTTTAACTTGATTAAAATATTCCTGCGCTGCATGAATCATTTCAGCAGAAAAGTCTATTCCCACATACATCTGGCATTTAGGCAATAAGCTCTCAGCCCAACGTCCCACACCGCAACCAATATCTAAAACATAATCCGTTTCCTTAACATCCAAAATGGGAAGGACTTTTCTTTTTTCAAACTCATTCCACTTATCAGCATATCCTGGATCTCCATCCCCCAAAAGAACCGAGGTATTCCTGCTTTTATCCCCTTTTTGATACATACTCGCTCTCTTATCATAAAAAGTCCGAATGTCTTCATGATTTAAATCAACTTGTTGGTTATAGATCCTGTTATTCATTTTCCCATACCCTCTATTAAATCACATCAAATTAATTTCCTTTATCTGCTTTTCTGTAAGACCGGTTACCCTAGCAATAAGCTCTACCGGACAATTTTCCTTAAACATATTCTTGGTAACCTTCTCAATACCACGATCCAGACCTTTCTTACTCCAAACATATTCCATAATACGCTCATAATCTTCGATATAATCTACCTCAGCCCAAAAAATTCCTTCTGTATCCTTTATATACACATCGTAATTTGAAGAAAGCCGATAAAGAATATTTTCCCACCAGCCATCATAAAGATTTTCCTCTATCATTTCCGTCATTGTTTCACAGAAACGAGGGATAAAGCTTGGCAGCACTTTGGCAACTCCAACATATTCATGGGTACGAATCGTTTCCGCTAATTCTTTACCATACTTAACGATTTTTCCATCTTCACAGCCAAAGAAATAATCTCCCTTTTGCAAACGAATTGCGGATGAATCAGCCAACATCACAACCTCTTTATCATCATCCAACAGCTTATTTAAAAGATCTTCTTCCCAAAACACATCTGCATTAGCAAGAAGCAACGGTTCATCCTTTTTAATAAAATCTCTTGCAAACCAAAGAGAACCCAGACTGTTCGTTACCTTGTAAAATGGATTCAGGAATATTTTTACATCCAAATCCTTTAGATTTTCCTCAATCTGCTTATGCATATAACCTGCCACCACACAAGGCTCAATATTATTTGCACGAAGCATCTCTACCGTGCGACGCAGGATACTCTTCCCCTCAATTTCCAATAAACTCTTAGGTCTATCTATATTTCTGCTGATTCTGCTTCCCACACCCGCTGCCATAATTACCGCACGCACAATACACCCTCCTCACACAACGACAACTCTCCAAAACGAAAACCATTACTTAACCTTCTTTCAAAGCCGCAATCGTCCGCCGCAAACCATCACCAATCTTTAAAGAAGCCTTCCAGCCCAACAAATTTATTTTTCTCGCATTTAAAACAGCAACAGTTGCTTTAGAATATCCCTCTTTTTCACTGGCACTTGGAATATCAAAAATCACTTTTTTCCCAACCAACTCTGCTATAGTATTAGCCAAATCTTTAAGCTTTATATTTGAATCCGTATCCGCTACATTATATGCTTCACCCGTTTTACCATAAAGCATGACATGAAGGATCGCCATCACAGCATCTCTGGAATATACATAAGAAAAATACTGATTTCCTTTACTTTTCAAAACAATATCTTCCCCATGCACAGCCTTATCAATGAACTGGGACAATGCTTTACTGTCATCTTTTTCCGTTGTTGGACCATAAATTCTGCAAAGTCTTACAATAGTACCATCAACGTGTGCCTGTTTCATATATGCCTGTACCATAGATTCTGCTGTGCGCTTGCTCTCCGGATATCCTGCCCGCAAAGTATTGCAATCAATATAGCCGCAATAGCTCTCATCAAAAGTCTCCACATCACCACGGTTCTCTCCGTAAATTTCAACGGAAGAAAGCATCACAAATCTGCACCCATTCATTCGGCGGACAGCTTCCAATAAGTTGTAAGTGCCTATCGTATTTGTCGTGATCGTACCGATTGGATCCTCAGAGTACTCTGCAGGATGTGTATTACTGGCTGCATGAATCAAAAAATCTGCCCGTATATTATCCAAATTTCCACCTTTTACTACATCCATAACAATTATCTGAAACAATGGACTTTCTAAATACTCTGAAAACCTGTTTTGTAATTTTTCCTTATTCCGTGAAACAGCAACTACTTTGACAGAAGTATTATATTGGGTATTCATCCGCATAAAGGAATCTACCAGCATTCCTCCGATCTGCCCTGTTGCTCCGCTAATGACAACAGTTTTATCTTTCAACTTTTCCCTATATGTTCCGTTATCAGCAATAACCGCAATATCTTCTTCATAAATTACATGATTTGTTATCATTTTCATTCCTCACTTGCAACATTGCCTTAAAAATCTCAATATCATCCTTTGTCGTTATTTTTATATTTTTCGTTGAGCCTTTTGAAAAATACAAAGTCTCTCCCATATCAGCCATCAGAGTATTCGCATACGAGGAATTGTGCAACCCCTTGTTTAGACGAAAAGCTTTCTCATACGTTTCCCATATTTTCCCATATTTATAAGCCTGGGGTGTTTGCAAAATCTTCAACTGCTCTCTTGGGATATAGGATTCCGTAGTTATATCCGTTGAAACCTCAAAAATCTGCTCAAAAACAGGCAGTGCGGTAATACCATTTCCGTATTTTTTGCAGGTGAGTACGCTTGACTCTATTACTTCATCGGTAACCATCGGACGAATCCCATCATGAATAACTACAATATCCTCTTTACCGCACACATCCGCAAGAGCTTTCAGCCCTGCGAAGATCGACTCCTGTCCAGTATTTCCACCAGGCACGACCCATCGAAGTTTTGCTATTCCATACTGTTTTGCATAAGCATTTAATACTGCCTGCCATCCATCTAAACAAACGACTGCGATATAATCAATTTCAGATGATTCCTGAAAACGTTCCAACGTATAAACAATGATTGGTTTATCCAGCACATTTATAAATTGCTTAGGGATATGCTGCCCCGTTCTAGCGCCCACCCCTGCCGCAATGACAACTGCAACATTCATCATCAAGCCACCTAACTTTAAATAAAATTTTCCGGCAAAACAATCTTGCTGACCGGTCTGGTTTTTCTCTGTTCCATCGGGGGCAATGCCATATAATCCCCATACAATCTTGTCAAGTACAAATCATAGTTCTTAAAAATTTTGAATACATGTCCTTCAAAATCCTTATCCACATATTCATCAAAGCATTCTCGCGGCAAACCATACCTACAAGCTTCTCTATATGGGTAAGTCATATGCCTTACCAATTCATGCCTATTTTGATTACATATATCTGCAATATTCTCAATACAAGAAATCCAAAATGATCTTGGCACAAGATTTAACATACGATACCAAAACCTCAGCAAAAGATTATCACTATTTCTCTTTCCCAAAACAGAATACAAGCCTTTCCTTATGCAATAGCACATAAACAAATGTACTCTCCGCAAAAAGAAATTGTCAGGAACCTGATCGTATACAAATATATCAATACAGATACTCTGATCCCATTTTTCACCATCCTGCCCTTCTGGAATATAGGCTGTATTTTTATAACGCAGCTTAAAAAAACCCCATCGATAGTATGGATCTGTTCTAAATTCCTGCAAAAAAAATTTCTCTGTATTCAAATCCGTCTTACAAGCTTCATAAAATTTATAATACTCTTTACGAAGTAAAACAACATCCGCATCATCATCCCACGGAATAAAGCCATCGTGCCTTACCGCCCCCAAAAGAGTACCACCATCCAAAGAATATCTTATATTATTCTTGCGGCAAATTCTGTCTACCTCTTTAAGAAGTTCCAACTCTGCAAGCTGAAGCTTGCGCAGAGTCTTATTATCAAGGTCTATCATTTTCTTCCTCTTTCATCAAAACTAATAAGTTGTTTTATGTTTATCACATTCATCAAAACAAAACCTCAACAAATCTCCATCAAACACATTTTTTGCACCACATTTGGCTAAATGTGGCAGAACTTCTTTTATATCCTTATCATTAAGCGCCAAAATAATTCCACAATTTCCGTTATACTTATTAAGAATATCCTTAACAGTAAAAACAGGCTTTTCACAAAAACATTGCCCTTCTACAGCTTTTGTAACAACAAATCCA
>JAZLHW010000178.1:0-5922 GCA_045617105.1 Selenomonadaceae bacterium
CCGTATAGCCGAACTCGTCCATTGCTGCAAAGACTTCTTCCTCTGTGAAACCGAAGGCATCTGCATATTTATCCGATTCCAAGGTAATGACCTTGAGATGATTGAGATCTGAAAAAATGGATTCCTTGCTAATTCGGGTAATGCCCGTCATCAAGCCTCGCTCCATATAGGGATTCGTCTTGAAAGTCGCATGGAAAAATACCCGCAGGAAATCTACCATATCTTCCCAATAGCCATGCACATACGCCTCCTGCATCGGCGTATCATATTCATCAAGGAGAACGATTGGCTTCCTGCCGTAATAGTCAAACAGATGCTTTGCCAGCCTGCGAACCGCCACCTGATAATCCGCAGACGAACTTCCCCCCTTGACAGCAAGAAAATATTCCCTCTCCGTTTCGTCCAAAAAATCATTCTGAAGAAGGAGCTTATACCTGCCAAAAGCATCGGCTATCACGCCTTGCAGGCTGCGTCTTGCTTCCTCAAAGGTCTTGTGCTTCACATCCGCAAGACTCAGAAAAATCAAAGGGTACGTGCCCTGCAGCTTCCGATATTTCTCCTCCTCCCAAATCGCAAGCCCCTCGAACAAATCGCTTCGCCCTTGGTACTCCACAGAGAAGAACTTCGCCACCATATCCATCGTCAAGGTCTTGCCGAACCTGCGGGGACGCATAATGGCAGTTGCACTGTCACCGCTTTCCCACCATTCCTTGATAAATGCCGTCTTATCCACATAGAAATAATTTTTCTCTCGAATCTCTGCAAAGTCCTGCACACCAATCGCTATCGTCCGCATACAACCCCCTCCTCTATTCGATGGTGAAAAATGAACCTAAACAAATTTACTCAAATGCCCACTTCCCCGACATCAATCATCTTAATCTGTACGACCCACGACTTTTTTATATGTATGCCAACCTCTCTTAAGCAATTTCCAACCAGGAATAGATTCCATTCTCCGTATTCTTTCTAATAAAGCATTTCGTTCTGCCGTTAATGCATTTCGTTCTGCTGTTAATGCATTTCGTTCTGCTGTTAATGCATCTCGTTCTGCAATCAATTCATTTTGTTTATTCATAAGGAAGTTGCCTACTTCATCTACACTTAATATTTTGATCTTATACTCAAACTCTATATATGTCGCCTTTGAAAAATCACCTATCACCTCCACAATTGGATCCATGTGACAAAACGTATATATATTCCCGTCCACACCAGTTGCATTCAACGGCTGTAATTTATAATCAACAGCATCCGTATAAATTCCAACGATTGTCACACGGCTAAACCGCCCCTCCAAAGGATCAAAACGAAACCTACCTTCTATCTTCACTTTTGAAATGTCAAACTTGGCACGCCAAATATTTTCCTCACAAAACAGCTCGGGAAGCAATACATTTTCACCAATATAATTTCCATCAATCAATGGATACCCGCTTGCTGTGATGTTAGCATCCCCATAAGATCGTACCTGTTTCCGATAATTTCTCAAATATCCGCCAAATACTCTATTCTGAAATTTAGTTTCCCACTCCTTGTACGCATCCGTATTCTTTACACCATATTTTTCACGTATTTTTTCAAACACATCACGACAGCTATGTAAATTATTCCTTTGCTCAAAAACGTTTAACGCTCGATATAAGATAAAGTCTCTAGACACGCTCGGAACTAGCCATTCATAATCGATAATTACAAATCCTCTTTGCGGATTAAGAATTATGTTATCCAAAATAAAGTCAATATTTCCCCTTCGGTTTTCTGCTGCAAATATTTCAAAATTCAAATCCTCTAGCACGGAATCACGAGCTACCGATTTATTTACAAATTCTACATATTTTCCAAACAGCCCATCGGTCTTTTCTTCATTTCTCTCTTTAAGATTTCTTTCGATTTCTTCCGACAAAGTTATCCCATCTACATACTCAATTCTTACCGTATACTCATTTTCCATTTCACATTGCGCTACATGTTCTTTTCCATAGATAGCAGAAAGTATCTTGCCGTTTTCCATGATACACTTAATATGTGCTTTAGATTCCTCATTTAATGCAATTTTCTTACTGTATTTTCGGTTTCCGTCTATGAATATTGCTGTTTGTATAGCATATTCGTCTTTTCTTTCAACAGCAAAATTCGAATATATACACCTTTCCATTTTTCCAAATCCCTTCCTTAATGGCATATAACTAAAAATGAATTGGAAAATGTTGCAAAATCCTTAGCATCTGCAATCTTCTGTATTGCCTTTCGCTCATCAAAATACATTTCCCTAGCACTATCATATGCCGTAATTTCCTGAGCAAGTTTTTCTCCATTCGGCAAAAAGTCATCCGAATATATAGCCACCGGAAGTTTGTAATCTGGATATGGATAATACCACTCCACATCATTCAATCCTGCTTCGGTCAACAATACCGACAATTCACTTTTTGAAAAGGTTTGTATCTTTCCAGAATTAGGATAGCCCTCGATACTATCAAAATTTCTTCCTGTATGATCCTCATGTGCACCAGCAAAGTATTTTAATCCGAGCCTATTTTCTATTGCAATAAACAATTCTCCCCCGTCTTTAAGCAGCTTCTTGCACTTGGTCAACATATCTGCATAAGGATTATGACTTTCAGGCAAAAACATTCTGGCATACTCAAGTACCCCAATAAGTGTTATATAGTCATATTTCTGAGGAAATTTCATTACATTAAAATCTCCAACAAATATCCTCAAATCAGAATAATCCCTATTTCTATATGCTGTAATAGTGGCTCTCCTTTTGGAACTTTCTACCCCATCAACTTTTAAGCCTTTTTGTGTAAAAAGACCTGTAATTGCACCACAGCCTGTACCAATTTCAAGAACCGTTTTCCCTTCTTGAAAACCATACCACGATACTATATTGTGCCGTATCCTTGAAAAATAATACAGGATCGGCCACCGATTATCTGTGTAAAGGATTTCCTTTTCCCGTCCTTCCTTTACAATCTCAAGGATTTCAGCCTCTATATCACCATCACTATAAGTATCTCTTTTGGGATCATAAAATGACATATCCAATTCTACTTTTCCAATGTTCATACCTTTTCCACCTTTATCAACGGATCTACATGTACAACTCCGCAAGTATCAACGTTTGACACAACATCCAACAAAATCACATCATATAATCTATGAAAAACATGCAGATCATCCATCACATACTTTGTGCATCCTAGTGACAACGTATACTTCCCAATCCGTAATGGTAATTTCTGTTCAAAAGAAACTACATACGTTTGTCCTTCCTGCATTATTCCAAGATCAAAATCTTTAATAAATGTATTGCTTCCAGCCAGCTCTGTTCCTTTAATATCTTTAATGCTGAATGCAACAATAGGATTTTCTATTGTTTTATTCGCATGAACTTTCACTGAAATTTTTACATCCTCATAATTCTTTAAAACAGTTGTCAATTCATTTTCTTGATTAGTAATTTTATAATCTACAAATTCTAACAACTTGTCTCCATATTCCAACATAGATTCATTCTTGGTATACTGATCCTTCCATACATCCGCAACTACCTTCGTATTGCAAGAACGATTCTCTATATCCGTTACATTTTCTTTTGAAGTTGCTATTCCTTTAGCATTATCTGCCAAAAATTTTTTAAATAGATCAACTACGGTCTTAGCATCTCCCTCACCGTACTTACTGCCATTCACAAGGAAAATTGCTTTATTGCAAAATTGCAGCACTGCCCCTAAATCATGCGTTACCAACAAAATTGTAACTCCATTCTCACGAAGCTCACGAAATTTACGATAACACTTTGATTGGAAACCAATATCTCCTACACTTAATGCCTCATCTACGATCAAGATATCTGGATCCACAAAAGCATTCACGGAAAAAGCAAGACGCGCAAACATACCACTGGAATACATTTTGACTGGTTGATTTATAAAATCCCCAATATCAGCAAAATCAATAATATCCTGCAGACGCTCATCCATTTCTTCCTTGGTATACCCCATGACCGTACCATTGAGGTAGATGTTCTCTATACCTGTCATCTCCGGATTGAAGCCTGCCCCCAATTCCAAGAGGGAAGCAATCTTGCCGTTTACCTGAAGCGTACCGCTTGTAGGCGTAAGCACGCCTGTAATGATTTTTAAAAGAGTAGACTTGCCCGCACCATTTTTTCCAATGATACCAACCGTCTCTCCTTTCTTGATTTCCAAATTCAAATCATTCAGTGCATAAAAATCTCTGCTGTAGCGTTTTCCAAACGGATTCAGTGCTTCCTTCACCCGATCTGTTGGCTTATCAAAAATCTTGTATATCTTTGTAAGATGCTCTATCTTTATCGCTGTCTCAGACATTTTTTCTCCTCTATCCACATTGTCTATCACAGTACATCGGCAAAATGGGGACGCAGCTTCTTGAACATAAACACGCCCAACAAAACAACTCCGCCAGTAAACAGCCAAAATCCATAATTCGTATATCCTAAATTCCAGAACCACTCATGATAAATAAATGCATTTCGATAGCCTGCCACAATATAATACATTGGATTCAGCTTCAAAATCCACGCATAGTGCTCTGGTATCATCTTGAGGCTCCAAAAAATAGGCGTTCCCCAAAAACCAAATTGCAAAAACATTCCTACCAGTTGTCCAACATCCCTGCTAAATACCGCTAAGCTTGCTGTGATCAAGGAAAGCCCGAACACCAGACAAACCAATGCAAACAAATAATATACGACCTGTATGTTATATATGCTTGGCATATAACCATAAAGTGCAAACATCGTAAATAAGATTGCCACAAAAAACAGATTAACGATCAAGGCCGACATAATCTGTACTATGGGAAGCAGACTGACTCGAAATACGACCTTCTTCACTAAAAAGCTATTACCGATAATCGAATTGGTTGCACTATTCCAAGCATCACTAAAAAAGAACCATGGAAACATGCCACAGACCAACCACAAAACGAAAGGAAAATTATCCACTGGCATCGCTTTAAAACCCACCTGAAAAACAAACCAAAAGATAAGTACCGTAAAAAATGGCTGGATAAATGCCCAAAGAATCCCAAGATACGACCCAACATATCTCTGCTTCAAATCTTTCTTGGTAAGATTCCACAAAAGCCCTCGATTATGATACAAATCCCGAATAAAATAAAGAAACAATCTCAAAAACCGCATACCATGCTCCTTCTCACAAAAATACAATCGTATGAACCTCTCTGCCTTAGCTGACATTATACCACAGTTCCAAACACACGAACAGTTATAACGCCATTGTTCAAGAAAATGCCATAAGCATTTTCCCTCCAATTCGCATTTCAACGAAGTGGGAGATATGCTCACCGCTTGTTAAAATTTGATTTCCCCCACTTACAGCAAGCTGTTGAAGAAGGGGATCTCTTTAGCTTCATTATACCCAACCGAAAAATCGCTTGCTCCTGCCGATTGCCACAGCTTTCCTTTCTATCTTTTCCTTACTCGCCTCTCCCAATCAGCACCGTCTTTCCTTGAAACGCAAATCCATACGCACGAATCCTGTCCTCTACGACCCCCTTCTCTATCAGTGCCTCCCGATATTTCTTCTCCTCAATCTGCCGGAGTGCCGCCTGCACGGTGTCCTCCAGACTTTTTTCCTTTTTGGGCTTATGCACCTTGAACTCGATAATGACCGCATTATCCCTGTCATTCTTTGGCTCCAGCATCACATCATACCTGCCAAATCCGCTCTCCCGATTCGAGGTCAAAACGTACCTGTCCCTGAGATCTGCCATCAGTCCCAGCACGAATCCATGATAGAACTGCTCAGGACTTGCCTTCCCCGATGGACTCCTGCCTGTATCAAAATAGCTAAAGACGGCAAGAGAGACCTCGTTCAAATACTCCTCCATCGCTTCCGCATCATC
>JAZLHW010000179.1:0-25347 GCA_045617105.1 Selenomonadaceae bacterium
CTTCAATTTTACACCTAATCCCGAGGAATTTAAGCCTTGGGATTATTTTTTTTGCATCAAAAAAGCTGTTGCACATTACAGTTACGTGCAACAGCCCCTTCATAGGACAGCGTTTCAACGAAGTGGGAGATATACCCGCCGCTTGTTTACTCCATAAGGTACCTGCCACCTATGGAGGCGGAGGACATCTGTGCTGAGTTATAACGCCATTGTTCAAGAAAATGCCATAAGCATTTTCCCTCCAATTTGCGTTTCAACGAAGCGGGAGATATGCTCACCGCTTGTTAAAATTTGGCTTCCTCCACTTACAGCAAGCTGTTGAAGAAGGGGACATCTTAGCTTCGTTATACACGATTTCCTGTATTTGTGCCAGCATACACCCTTTCGCACCCATTTCAACTTTTTCCAACGTATTACCTTTATCAAAATGAAAGCATCCTGCTTGCTCAAGAAAATTCCCTCAAAAGCAAAAAAAATCCCCTTCCAAAGTGCTTGGAAAGGGACCTTTTCTTCCATCATTTTCCAGTGAAAACAGTCTCTTACTTCAGCTGTTTTTTCACATGCTCCAATGCATCGTTGTAGCAAACCTCTTTGCCACCAATGAAATAACGATTATCCTTTAGAATACCACCATGATCCTCCACCGTTACGCCAAACTTATTAAATGTATCCCTCATGGCATGCACACTCGGTTCTACGCCCTCACCGATAGCTCCCATCTTCTGCAAATCATGAAATGCCGCGTAGCTCTGAACAATCGTTCCTCCCGTTACCACATCGAGATCTTCCTCCAGCAATACATTCTTCTTTTCCATGACAAGCAACTCCTCTCAAATTATCTTTCATCTTGGTTTTTTGTTTTCTCTGCTCTTTATACGTTTCTAATTTCGTTTTATTACAAGCAATTACAAAAATTTTTTAAAAAATCTGCCCTGCCGGCAACCTCTATACCAGCAAAGAGTGAACCATCAAACATTGAAGCGGAAGTTCGTGACATCGCCATCCTGCATGATGTAATCCTTTCCCTCCAAACGAACCTGTCCCTTTTCCCTTGCCGCCGCAATGCTTCCGCCGGAAACAAGGTCATCGTAGCTGACGATCTCTGCACGGATAAAGCCCCGCTCAAAATCCGTATGGATCTTTCCTGCCGCCTTGGGCGCAGTCGTCCCCTTCGTGATCGTCCATGCACGGCACTCGTCAGGTCCTGCCGTCAAGAAAGTCATCAAGCCCAAAAGGTCAAACGCTGCCTTGATGAGCTTGTCAAGCCCAGACTCGGAAAGCCCCAGATCCTCCAAAAATTCCTTGGCTTCTTCCGCATCCAGCTCTGCAATCTCCGATTCTACCTTGGCAGAGATCACAACGACCTGTGCACCCTCTCCTGCACCAAACTCTTTTACCTTCTGCACATACGGGTTCTCTTTTTCCGCAGAGGCTACCTCATCCTCTGCCACGTTCGCAACATAAAGTGCAGGCTTCAAGGTCAAAAGATTCATTTCCTTGATAAGCTCCAGCTCATCTTTAGAAAGCCCTGCCGTGCGAGCCGGCTTTGCCTCATCGAGCACGCCCTTGATCTTGCGCAAGACCTCGTCCTCTGCCTTTGCCTCCTTGCTTCCGGACTTTGCAAGCTTCGCCAGCTTCATCATACGTTTTTCCACAATTTCAAGGTCAGCAAGGCATAGCTCTGTCTGAATGATATCAATATCCCGAAGCGGATCGATCCCGCCCTCGACATGGGTAATGTTCGAGTCCTCAAAGCAACGGACCACATGTGCAACGGCATCGACCTTGCGAATATGCTCCAAGAATTTGTTGCCAAGCCCTTCTCCCTTGGAGGCACCCTTGACCAATCCCGCAATATCAACGAAGCTGACGGTAGCCGGCGTTGTTTTCTTGGAATCATACATTTTGTGCAGAACCTCCAAGCGTTCATCCGGAACGGCAACCACGCCTACATTTGGCTCGATGGTACAGAACGGATAATTTGCCGCCTCTGCCCCTGCCTTCGTAATCGCATTAAAAAGCGTACTCTTTCCAACATTCGGCAATCCTACAATTCCTACTTCCAAGCTGCTCACTTTTCATTCCACCTATCCTATAAAACAGCGTGCAAGCAAAATGCCCACACGCTGTCAATCTTCATTTTCTGCTATCAATAAAGCGGATACTTCTCACAAAGTGCAGATACACGCTTTCTTGCTTCTTCCCTTGCTCCCTCGTCCGAAGGATTGTCGAGAACAAGAGCTATGATATTGGCAACCTCTTCCATATCGTCTTCACGGAAGCCCCTTGTCGTAAGGGCAGGAGTCCCGAGACGGAGCCCGCTCGTAATGAACGGGGAACGTGGCTCATAAGGAATCGTGTTGCGGTTTGCCGTGATATTGACCTCATCGAGAAGATTCTGCGCTTCCTTGCCTGTGATGTTCTTGTTCGTCAAGTCAACCAGCATCAAGTGGTTGTCCGTACCGCCGGAAACAAGACGGTAGCCCTTGGATTGGAGCGTCTTTGCCAAAACAGCAGCATTCTTCACGATCTGCTGTGCATATTCCTTGAACTCCGGCTGAAGTGCCTCTTGGAGAGCAACTGCCTTGCCAGCAATCACATGCATCAAAGGGCCTCCCTGAATTCCGGGGAACACAGCTTTGTTGAACTGCTTGCCAAACTCAGCATCCTTGCAGAGGATCATGCCGCCGCGAGGTCCACGGAGCGTCTTGTGCGTTGTCGTCGTAACGACATCTGCATAAGGAACAGGGCTTGGGTGAACCCCTGCCGCAACCAGTCCTGCAATATGCGCAATATCCACCATGAGATAAGCACCCACGGAATGAGCGATCTCAGCAAGGCGTGGGAAATCTATCGTGCGGGCATAAGCGGAAGCGCCTGCTACGATCATCTTCGGCTTGCATTCCTCTGCCTGCTTCTGCAATGCATCATAATCAATGCGTTCCGTTTCCTTGTCCACACCGTACGGAACAATATGAAAATACTTGCCGGACATGTTGACCGGGCTGCCGTGGGAAAGATGCCCGCCATCATTGAGGTTCATGCCCATAACCGTATCTCCCGGCGTCAAAAGGGCAAAGAACACTGCCATGTTCGCCTGTGCACCGGAATGTGGCTGAACATTGGCATACTCCGCGCCAAAGAGCTTCTTCGCACGATCAATAGCAAGCTGCTCTACAACGTCAACAAACTCACAGCCGCCATAGTAACGCTTCCCCGGATATCCTTCCGCATACTTGTTCGTCAGGACGCTTCCCTGTGCCTCCATGACTGCCTTGCTGACGATGTTCTCCGAAGCAATCAGCTCCAGCTTCGTCCTCTGTCGATTCAGCTCATGTGCAAGCTCCTGTGAAACCTCAGGATCGATCGCTTCTAACGTGTTCATCAAACCCAATGTGTCGTCCTCCTTCTATCATGTCCGCAAAGCCAACAAAACCTTGCAGATATTATCCACCTATCTCCATGACTGCCATGCATGGAACTGTTTTCAGTTTATCGTATCTATAGAAACTTGTCAACGCAACAGTGCTTCTCCTGCCGTCAAAAACAGCAAAAACCGTCACTTGCCCTCCAGTGCCATCAGCTTGCCCACACGCCGCTCATGACGGCCGCCGGCGAACTCCGTCCGCACCCATGCACGCACGATCTCACCAGCAGGGCCAAAGGAGATCACCCTGCCCCCCATAGCAAGCACATTGGCATCATTATGCTCCCGTGACATCTTCGCTGAATAGACATCATGGCAAAGTGCGCAGCGGATTCCCTTCATCTTGTTGGCAGCGATAGAAATGCCTATTCCCGTTCCGCAAAGGACAATTCCCTTGTCTGCCCTTCCGCTCGCTACTTCCGTGCAGACCTTCTCCGCAATATCCGGATAATCTACAGAATCCGTGCCGAACGTGCCAACATCCGCAACCTCAATATCTGAAAATTCCTCTAAAACCTTCTTGACCTCATCCTTCAGCGGAACTGCACCATGGTCACAGCCAATCGTTATCTTCATTCCACGCATACCCCTTTCCAATGTTTCACGGACTATTGTACCATAAAGGCGAAAACTTTTCACAAAAAAATCTCATTCTTTTACGCCCTGCCCATCAAAAGTCGGAACGAACCCCTCCCCTGCCGCCTGCGGCGACTGCACATAGCAGTTCACAATGCCAAGCTCCTGTGCATGTTCCACCACCGACTGGTACTCAAAGCTCGTCAGCCTTCGCTTTAGATTTCTGTATTCCCCCGCACGGTACATCGGCGTATACTGGCTCATCAGGCTGATCTGTACCGCATCACCAAACCTCTCCCACAGCCAATCCAAAATCTCCATGCTCTCATGCCGTCCGCCTGGCAGTACCAAATGCCGAACCAAGACACCCTTTCGCATTCTTCCGCAAGCATCCATCTCCACAGCCCCCACCTGCTCGAACATCTTGGAAACAGCAGCCGAAGCCGCCTCAAAATAATCCTCCGCTTGGGAATAGCTTCCCGCAGTCTCTGCCCTGCGATATTTGAGATCCGGCAAATAAATATCCACGAAACCTTTCAGCGCCTCTATAGTCTCCACAGTTTCATACCCGCTGGAATTATATACCACAGGCAGCGACAGCCCATGCGCCCTTGCCAAGGAAAGTGCATGAACGATCTGCGGAACATAATGCGTCGGCGTTACAAGATCCAAGGTTGCCGCCCCTCGCTTCTCCTGCTCCAAAAAAATCTCCGCCAGCCGCTCATCCGTCACCTCCGTCCCTTTTCCTTCATGACTGATCTCATGGTTTTGGCAATAACAGCAGCGAAGACTGCAATATGAAAAAAACACCGTGCCTGCCCCATGCTCCCCCACAAGACAAGGCTCTTCCCAAGGGTGCAGGGAAACAAGAGCCACCCTTGCCCGCTCGCCTGCACCGCAAAACCCTCTCGCCTCCCTGCGGTTCACGCCGCACCTTCGAGGACACAGCCTGCAATTTTCGATATCCAAGATTCCTGCCCCCTAGCAAAAACGATTCCGCATTTCATCCATTCCGTTTTCCTCTGCTGAACGTGCCAAAGCCTTCCGCATCTGCTCCTTCTGCACAACGATCTCCTCCAAGAAATCAGAAAGATATTCCGGAAATATCATTTCCTTCCTGCATAATTCCCAAAGCATCCGAAGCGACTCCTCCCGCTCCACATCATATTCGATTCGATGAAGCAGCCTTGCCAAAAGTGTCCTTACCTCCGGCGTATAAAACTCCTTCAATGCCGCAACCGATGCCTTAGAACAGGAGGCCCGAAAGCTCCATGTCTTTACCAAAAGATCCTCCCCGTCTAAAAATCCCAAGGCTTCCAGACTCTCTGCCTGCTCCCTCTCCTCCTCGCAGAACTCTGACGGTATAAAGAAGATCTCCTTGAACAACGCATCATTTAAAATCCGTACTGCTTCCGTCTTTGCATAAAGATGCCGATCCCGTACAGGAAACTCCCCTTGACGCAAACCCTCCAAAATCCTCCAGTACCGAACATTGGAAAACATACCCAAGAAATGTCCCGTTTCCTTGATATGCCGGCTAATATCCAGCAAAGTATCATAAGAATCCCACAGGCACTCCATGCAGGATTCCGAAAGAATCATATCAAAAAACCGCAGTTCATACGGAAGCCCGCCCTTACGGTAATCCTGCACCGTCCAATGAACCCCCAGATCCCGATATTCCGAAAAATCAGGCACCTCCTCATAAACCGTCATTGCATAAAGCTCCGCATTGGGAAATGCCCTGCGCAGCTTCGGTAAATACAGGGAACTGTCCAGCACCAAGATTCTGTTCTCTGCTGGCCCTCCGACCACAAAATCCATCAAATCATGCCGCTCCGCCATACTCTGCACACAACTCCTTCCATACAAAAACACCTATGCCCCTCCTGTAAAAAAGAGCCATCACACATCTCTGCGCAACAGCTCAAAAAGCCTTCCTTCTTTCCTCTGCTGTAACAGAGCCACTCACATTATCAACCCTCACGTTTTATTCTTTTAACAAGGGCTTTTATTCCCTATACATTATACAATTTTAAAAAAACTGCTACAAATATTTTTGAACGCTTTCTATTCATTTCGCTTATTGGTGTATCTGCCTTTTATCCCCATACCGAAAGGCAGTGCGGATAAAAATGCTTTGCCCAATTTTGCCCAACTGCGTTATAACGAAGCTAAAGATGTCCCCTTCTTCAATAGCTTGCTGTAAGTGGGGGAAGCCAAATTTTAACAAGCGGCGGGCATATCTCCCGCTTCGTTGAAACGCTATCGTATGAAGAAAATGCTTGTTGCATTTTCTTGATTGAGGGCGTTATAATGCTATTGTTTAAATTTTTATAATCAAGGAGGAATTCCTATGTCAGAGAAGATTTTCCCGCTGTCCAAGGAACAGCTCACGAAAATCGTTCAATCATATCCTACCCCTTTCCATATCTATGACGAAAAAGCCATTCGCCAAAATATCCGCGATCTCAGGTCGGCATTCTCATGGGCACCGGAGTTTCGGGAACATTACGCAGTAAAGGCGGCACCGAATCCACGTCTCCTGCAGATTATGCACGAGGAAGGAGCGGGAACGGATTGCAGCAGCCTTGCAGAGCTGTATCTCTCCGAAGCTGCCGGCATCACGGGCGAAGAGATCATGCTCACATCCAACGATACGCCAGCCTCCGAATTCCAAAAGGCGATAGAACTCGGCGCTATCATCAACCTCGATGATATCACCCATATCGAATACTTAGAAAAGAATGCAGGTCTCCCCAAATGCCTTTCCTTCCGCTACAATCCCGGCAATCTCATCGAAGGAAACGACATCATCGGCAAACCGACCGAAGCAAAATATGGTCTTACCCGTGAACAGATCTTCGATGCCTACAAAATGGCACAAGAAAAAGGCATCCACCGTTTCGGGCTGCATACCATGGTCATTTCCAATGAGCTTCGTGCAGAAGGACTCATCTACACGGCAAAGCTCATGTTCGAGCTTGCCGTTGAAATCAAGGAACGTCTTGGCATTGCCGTAGAATTCGTCAATCTCGGCGGCGGCATCGGTGTCCCTTACCGTCCGGAGGAAGCTCCTGTCGATCTCGCAGAGGTCGGAAACGGCATCCACAAACTCTATGATGAACTTCTCGTCAAAAATAACATGGGCAAAGTAGCTATCGCTATGGAAAGCGGCCGTGCTATGACTGGCCCTGCCGGCTGGCTCGTTTCCACCGTTCTCCACGAAAAGCATACCTACAAGGACTATATCGGACTGGATTCCTGCATGTCCAACCTCATGCGTCCTGCTCTCTACGGTGCATACCACCACATCACGATCGCAGGCAAGGAAAACGAGCCGTGCGACCATCTCTACGATGTCACTGGCTCTCTCTGCGAAAACAATGACAAATTCGCCATCGACCGAAAGCTTCCGAAGATCGATATCGGCGACCTCCTTATCCTTCACGATGCAGGAGCGCATGGCCACTCCATGGGCTTCAACTACAACGGAAAACTCCGCAGTGCAGAGCTTCTTCTGAAAGAAAACGGCACGGTCGAACTCATTCGCCGTGCAGAAACCCTTGATGACTACTTCGCAACCCTTCGTTATCCGGGAAGCATCATGAAATAATTTCTTGTCAAACAAAAAAGTCTAGGAACTGCCAACAGACAGCCGCCTAGACTTTTTATTTTTCACAAAACAGCCTCTAAATTTTCCTCAGGAGGATTTTCCTGACGAAGAATCCTTCTTCTTGTCATCTTCCTCTATTTCCTCTGCATCATCCTCCGTAGCCACACGATTCCGCCCATGCTCCTTTGCATAGTACAACGCATTGTCCACACGCTTCAAAATACCGGCAATCGTATCATCTTCCCCGTGCCACGTTGCAACACCCACACTGCATGTAATCTTCTTCTCCGAAAAAATATGGGACTCCTCCACAGTTGCCCGCAAACGCTCCGCAATGACGAATGCCTCCTCCAAGGCACAAGCATGGCAAAAAACAATGAACTCCTCACCGCCCCAGCGAACAAAGACATCATTCTTCTTGATATTGTGGCGGATCTGTGCAGCAAAACCCGTCAATACCACATCTCCTGCATCATGCCCATAGGTATCGTTGATATGCTTGAAATAATCAATATCCAGCATAATGAGGGAAAACGGCATGGGGCGAAGCTGCTGCTTCTCCAGCTCGGACTCCATGACACGATTCAGCCGCAGTCGATTGTAGCACTTGGTCAGCTGGTCAACCTCTGCCCGTTCCACAGCAAGTGCCACCTCAACCTCCAAGCCAGATGCCAGCAAAGAAAGCTTCTGTTCTCTCTGCACTTGCTCCCGCACAAGGCAAAACACAAATGCCGCAAAGCAAGTTCCATGGAAAGGAAGCCAGTAACTCGCAGAAGCCATCCAATGAAAATGCGACCGGACACCATCCAAAAGGCTAATAAACAGCAATGCCAAAAGCGGCAAAAAAACAGTTCCGCCATATCTAGCCCGCACCTCGTCAGACTTCCACGTCCAATAAACAGCCATCACACCTAAAACTGCCGTCAAGCAATAATAAACTGGCAGTAAACGGTCAAAACCATGCCCTCCGCCAAGCTCCATGCCCAAAGCGAGGAAAAACAGCAGCAGCCAAGGAACGATTACGAAACGGACGTACTTCCTGTATTTTTTGTCAACGAACTCATACAGGGCACGAAATCCGGCAAGCGGCAAAAGATAAAAAGAAACCCGAAAGATACCCCACCAAACGGCAGGAAAATTCACCACATTCCGCACTGGAGAGCCTGCTGCCATCCACACCAAAAAGACCATCATAAAAATCTCTAAATAACGGTACAGCTGCTTGTGAGCTGTTGAGCTCCTCGAATATTCGACAAGCAAAAACAGCATGTAGAGCGTAATAGGAATAGATAGCAGCAAAGGAAAGTCCATCCGTTCGAGCCTTTTCACCTGATAATCCAAGGTATCCAGCTCCATGCCGGAAAAATCACCCAAAAAATATGGATTGTTCGAGAAAGTCTCGATCTGAAGCAGTTTTCCTGCATAGTCCTTTCCAAGTACGACCAAATGCGTATGCTGCCCATACTCCGGAACTGTCATGGAACCATACTGATAAATAATGGTGCCATTCAGCCAAATACGAAAGGATTGATTTGTCGTCGTAAAGAGCAAAGCTCCCTGTTCTATCTCATTTTTCGGAAGTTCCGTTTGCAGCCAAAGCGTTTCTGTCCCATCTGGAAACTCCGGCAACTCTGGATAACAGAATGCCGTCCAAGATTTCCCCTTTTCCATGCCAAAGGCATCACCAGAGGGAAGCGACCACGACCAATCCTGCAATTCCATAGCCTGCACAGGAAACGCATGGAGCAAAACCAAACAAAAGCATACAAAAACCGCTTTTAGGAACGTACCGATACGTTTCATTCACATCACATCCAAGAAATAATAAAATACTCCACCAAAGAAAAAATCCAAGGTGGAGCAAATTTTTCCAACAGTTATGCCAGCACACGCGCCAAGCGAACAAGCTCCGGATCCAGTGCTTTTTGGTTGTTCACGGCATCAAAGAGGTTGATGCTGACGACCTTGCCGGAATCAAAACCAAATACAACATTAGAAACGCCAGAAATAATGGCAAGTGCAGCCTTCTCTCCCAGCATAGAAGCTTTCATACGGTCTTCCACGGTAGGCGAACCGCCGCGCTGGATATGACCGAGAACCGAAACGCGCGTATCGATCCCCGTCTTTGCACCTACCACACCGGCAAGACCAATAGCATCACAAGCGCCTTCGGCAACAACGATAATACTGTAGCGTTTTCCGCCATCGTATGCTTCCTTGAGCTCACGGCACATGTCATCCAGATCGTATTTCACCTCTGGAACCAACACATACTCCGCACCTCCTGCGATTCCCGTCATCATAGCAAGCCAACCTGACTTGCGGCCCATAACCTCGACGATCATGATACGGCGGTGTGCGGAAGCCGTATCACGCAGCTTGTTGATCGCCTCAACAATCGTATTTGCCGCCGTGTCTGCACCAATCGTGTAATCCGTACCCCAAACATCGTTATCAATAGTCCCCGGAAGACCAACGATAGGAAGCCCTGTCTCCTTGCTCAAAAGAGAGCCGCCTGTCAAGGAACCGTCACCGCCAATGATGACCAAGCCCTCAATGCCGCGCTTCTTCAAGTTCTCGTAGCCCTTCTTGCGTCCCTCCGGCGTCCTGAACTCGGGGCAGCGAGCCGTCCCGAGGAACGTTCCGCCACGCTGAATGAGATCACTCACGCTGCGGGAATTCAACTGCTCGATATCCTCGTTCAACATGCCCTGATAACCATTATAGATACCATACACATCCACGCCCTCATGAAGCGCCGTGCGAACTACAGCACGTGCCGCTGCATTCATGCCGGGGCTGTCGCCACCGGAAGTCATTACGGCAATCGCTTTCTTAATCATCCATCATCTCTCCTGTCCCTATCTACCTATCTGCAAAGCCCAGTGCCTGACCTCTTGCTGCCTGCACTGTCCAAACATGAACGAACACGTTCTCCGCTTGCACATTCATACTCGAATCACATCTTTCTCTATTGTAAAGATTTTTCTCAAAAATGTAAAGTATTTCCCGCAGAAAAGCCCCCTTCATCTGCACGAAAAACAGATGGCTTCCCATTCCTGCCGATTCCCCATGCTAGATGTTTTCTCCAAAATCCAGTAAAATGGCTTCCGTCTCCGGACGCAGCTGGCAGAACAGATCTGCCAAGATGGGGTCGAATTGCGTACCGGAACCTTCCGCAATGATCGCATAGACCTTGTCCAGCGGAAACGCATCCTTATAGCATCGCTTCGTAGAGAGTGCATCAAAGACATCTGCCAATGCCATAAACCTTGCCTCCAAGGGAATTTCTTCCCCCTTCAGGTGATCTGGATACCCTCTTCCATCCCAGCGTTCATGGTGATACTTTGCCACATTGAATGCAATCTTCAAATAATCCGTATCCTCCAAGAACTCCAAGGTATTCCAAACAATACGCCCTCCCTCTGTCGTATGCGTTTTCATAACCTCGAACTCCTCGTCCGTCAGCTTTCCCGGCTTCTGCAAAATTGCATCCGGAACCGAAATTTTTCCAATATCGTGCATAGGAGCCGCCTTAATGAGATTATAAATATACTGCTCCGTTAAACGCCCATCAAACAAGCCTCGATCCTGCGCAGCCATTGCCAAAAGTGATACATATTGGCTCGTCCGTTTGACATGCTCTCCCGTACCTCCATCACGATCCTCGATCAGGTTCGCCAAACCGATAATGATCTCATACTGCATCATCTCGATCTGCTTCACCTTTTGGTCGATGATGCCATGCAGATTTCTTCTGTAATCCTCCATCTCCAACGCTCGATTGACACGATGAAGGACGACATCCGGCTGAAACGGCTTGACGATAAAATCCACGGCTCCCAGCTTGAAACACTCAACCTCTGTTTCCGCATCTTGATTTGCCGTCAGAAATATGACGGGAATCTCTTTCCACTTAGGATTTTCCATGATCTTTTTCATCACGTCAAAGCCACTCATTCCCGGCATATTGATATCCAGCAAAATCAGATCCGGTTGGTTCTTTTGCAGGAACAGCAAGGCTCTTTCGCCAGAAGGAACCAAGATAGGCTTTGCAATCTTTCTCAAAAGATCGCTTGCGACCTTCAAATTAAAATTGCTGTCATCAACGACCAAAATCTTTTTCTCTGTGCTCTCGCTGCCTTCCATTCTAACACCACGCCTTCATAATTGCACACCAAGCTGCCGGAGATTTTCCTCAAGCTTGTCATAATCGTAAGCATCCGCAGCCTCTGCCAAGCTGGAAAACAGGCCTCTTTTCTCCCTGTCCTCCACATGCGAGCATGCAGCTTTTGCCAATTCCTTTGCCTTATCCAAATCAAACTCCTCATACGCCGTTTTGATTTGGTGCATCACTTCCGACAGTTCTTCTTCCGTGTAAGGTGTCTCTGCAACCTCTCCAACAACTTCACTTTCTGCAAATCGTCCTGCCAAAGATTCAATATAATTTCGATAATCTTCAAAAAGTGCATCAAAATTCGTCAAAACAAAATCCATATTTCCATTCTTTGACTGCATTTCATGCTCCTTCGCCTGCTCGGAAATAAGATTCTGATGAACCGATGCCATAACGCTCTTGATTGCATGAACCTCGATTGCATAACGAGGCAAGTCCCGATTCTCTACCAGCGTCGGCAAAAGACGGATCTTCTGGACACCTTCCTTGTAAACAATACGCAAAAGCTCATCATCTGGCTCATCGCTCTTGCTTGCCTTGACAGGGCTGATCTCCTCTTGGAAATTCTTAGGAAGGAACTCTCTCAGCATTTGATCCAGCTTTTCGTCCTCGATTGGCTTTGCAAGGAAGCCGTGAAATCCCGCTTCCTCATACATTTGCTGTACACCGCTGATGGCATTTGCCGTCAAAGCAATGATGACACGCTCCTTCCCGTTAGGCAGCTCGCGAATTTTCCTCATCGCTTCCATGCCATCCATCACAGGCATCATGTGATCCATAAAGACGATATCATAGTCCGCAGTCCTGCATTTTTCAATAGCATCCTGTCCGCTCGATGCGGTCTCAACCTGCACATGATACGGTTTCAGCATACCCTTTGCCACCATAAGATTTACCTGATTATCGTCCACGACCAAAACCCGTGCCTTCGGTGCGATGAAATCATAGGTAAACAGCTCGATCCTCGTTTTCAAAGACCCGCGTTCAATTTTTCCGATAGGTGCAGGATCCGTTATCTTGTTCACAAAATGAATGGAAAACGTCGAACCCTTTCCGTACTCCGATTCCACGGAAATTCCGCCATTCATTGCCTCTGTCAATCGCTGGCAAATAGCAAGCCCAAGACCAGTCCCCTCAATCGAACGATTTTTCTGCGTATCTACCTGCGAAAAGCTATTGAAAAGATTTCCTATATCCTCCTGCCGAATTCCCTGTCCCGTATCCTTGATATCCGCAAAGATTCTTACTTCGTCCTCGCCAAGCTGTTCCTGCCACATTTTCAGCGTGATAGAGCCTTTTTTCGTGAACTTGACAGCATTGTTCAACAGATTCAGGAGAATCTGCTTAATTCGTATTTCATCGCCCAGCATCTCACATGGAATATCCTCTGCAATCTCCAGTTCCAGCTTCAGTGCCTTTTCCTTCATCTTGACTTCGATAATAGTTGCCACATCATTGATAATGGAAGTTGTCTGATATGGCACATCAATGATCTCCATCTTTCCTGCCTCGATCTTGGAAAAATCCAGAATATCATTGATAATCGTCAGGAGTGCACTGGCAGACGATTTGATCTGCATGGCATTCTGCCTTGCCAATTCATCCACCGTATCACGCACAATAAATTCTGCCATTCCATTGATCGCATTCATCGGCGTGCGAATCTCATGCGACATATTTGCCAAGAAATTTGACTTTGCCGTGTCCGCATTCTCCGCCCGAATCCTTGCATTGGCGAGCTCTGTCGTATCGATCAAGGTTACTGCCACACCTGCAAGCTCTGTCTCCGTGCGAAAGGCAGGCGAGATTCTAAGCTCCGCAATGACCTCCCTGCCGCCGGAAAACACGAATCTCTTGGAAAGGACATGCGCGATCCGCTCCTCAATAGAGTCCCTTGCCGAATAAACGATCTCATCAACATCTGCCTCCGAAATAGCCTGCCCATACAGATCTATGAACACTTCCTTGATGTTCAGTCCCACGGAAGCCTTGCGCTCGATCCCAAACAAATTGTTCTTCGTCAGGGTATCCGAACACATCAAAAGATTCAAGTCTGTATCAAACAACATGAACAAGTCTGTCATATTCGTCATGATAAGCCTTGCATACATCCCCTGCTGCCGCCGCTCGTTTTCTGCGATATCACGCAGCGTAGCTTCCCGTTCGCGCAGGCCCCGCATCAGCTCATATTCATTATTGAGACGGTTTCTCTTTCGTTCTGATTTTTTCAGTTGCTTCTGAAGCGCCTTGACCTCTTCCTCCAGTGCAAGGATCCTCTCATTGCTCTCATCCAACTATGCTCACCTGCCAAACAAAAAATCAAATCGCCATAATTGCAAAAGTAAAATTATGGAAGGTATTCTTCAAGAAATTTTCCTCATCGTCCTGCACTGGGCAAAACTCACCATAAGAGTAAAAGCCCATGTAGTTGATTCCCTTGGGCAATGCCTCATTAGCGGCTTCTGCCTCCTCACCCTTCCCACGCTTCAAGTTCATGTACCTCGACGCACAGGAAACGACCAAAATCGCACTGCATTGCGGATTGGACGACATAATCTTTTCCACGACCCCCTGAACAGCCGTGCAAACATGCTTTTTAATCTGTATGGCATCCATTGCCCCAATTCGCATGATGCTTCCGTCCGGAATCTCGCCCAAAAAAACCATCGACTTTTCCTGATGATTGAATCGCATAAAATTTCTGAGGAAGGAATACTTATGCCCGTCCTCCGTCATCGCCGTAAAATGAAACGGCGTAGTAAACAAGCTAAGCTGAATATCGTCATCTGGTTCCAGAACCTTGGACACGCCCTTCTCGTCCAACACCTGCAGTGCAGGATGCCCGTTCACCTCTGAAACTATATTTGACTTGGATTTCGTCACCTGTGCCGTCATAAACGAATCATTCAACAGAGAAAGCTCCACACGATAAACAGGAGATATATTTGCTCCCTTAAGAAGCAGAACTGCCACCCCCTGCTTGCGTGCCTTCTCGTTCATCGCTATATATCCCGTCTCGAAGTCGAACATGTCCGATGCAACTCCGCCAAAAACAGGAACACCGCCCGAAACCTCATCCATAGCACGAAGGATAATATCACTTGGAGTATCTGCCAAATAAGTTGCATAGCACAGAACTAAGTCTGGCTTGCTGCCAAGTCCCGCCTCTGCCTCTTTATAAGCCTTTTGGACTTCCAAGATCAAGCTATCCTGTGGAAGTGCTGCATCACCGCCCTCCGAACGATGCTCGTGCAGCAACTGTATCTCATCTGTAACAGCAAAAGAACATTCCAAGTCGTCATCGCTCAGCAGCATCAAAGAGATCTGCTCCTGAAAATACCCATGCACATTATCCATAACACCAAGAGCGCTCCATGCTAAAATTGGAAAATCAAAACGCTTTCCTAATTCTTCCATGAGTTCCTTTATCTCAATCTCCGGATCGCCAATCAAAAGACCAACTGCCCGATCTGAAAAATTTTCTTCTGTTCTCTTTTCCTCAAACTGCTCGAAAAGCTCATCAGCAGCATCCACCATATCATCCAATTCATCCGTGTACAAATACAACGATTTCATTGTTCCACCTCCATGTTGGGAAGTTGCCAGCTCACCTGCTCAAACGTTCCCCGTATCTACATAGGTTCAACTCATGCATATAAAAATCCTTTAAGAAAACTAACATTTTTTAGAATTTTCTGCACCAGTTTTCTACAAAAACACATATACAAGACTATCTAAATTTTAGTGTATCTATCCCTGCTTGTCAATAAAACACGCAAAAACCCCGCCCAAAAAGGGCGGGGAAACATTTGTTTTTGACTCAAGATTAGACCTTGAGGATACCTGCTGCAAAGCCAAGGATACCAATAGCGAAGAGGCCAAAGATGATCCAAATAGCATTTACCTTCTTCTTCATGAGAGCCATGCAAGCGAACGTCATGAGAAGCGGAACGAGACCAGGCATGAGCTGATCGAGAATGCCCTGAACCGTCGTAACAACAACTTCACCCTTCTGATTCGTGATCTCAGAAACGACAACCGGAATGTTGACAGAAGTCCACTTGTTAACCAATGCACCCATGACGAACAAACCGAGAATGGAAGCACCTTCCGTAATCTTCTGAAGCTTGTTGCCTGCAACGTCCTGAACAACGTCAGTACCCTTCGTGTAACCGTACTTGATACCGTAGTAACGGATAGCAAGACGAATGATGTTAAACGAGAGGAAGAAGACCATTGGACCAAGGATGCTGCCGCTGATAGCGAAGGAAGCACCGAGAGCAGCCGTGATTGGACGAAGCGTACCCCAGAAAATCGGGTCACCGACACCTGCGAGAGGTCCCATCATACCAACCTTGATACCGTTGATAACGCCGTCCGGAATATCTGCACCGTTAGCTCTCTTCTCTTCCATAGCTGCCGTGATACCAATGATCGGAGCCGTTACGAATGGCTGCGTGTTGTAGAATTCGAGATGACGCTTCATAGCCTTCTTGAGTTCTTCACCCTCATAAAGACGCTTGAGGATAGGAACCATACCAAAAGCATAACCGAGAGCCTGCATACGCTCCATGTTCCAGGAACCCTGCAAGAAATTAGAACGGACAAACGCCCAGAAAAAATCGCCACTTGTAAGTTTCTTTTCCATTATGTTATTCCACCCTTTCCTCTAAATCTTCTAATCAGTCAAGTTCGTCATCGGAATCCGAAGCTGCTGCTGCTGCTGCCGGAGCTGCTGCAACCGTGCTGTACTTCGGGTTGAGCTGAATGTACACAACTGCACATACGAGACCGATTACACCAAGAGCAACGAGGTTGAAGTTCGTGAAAGCTGCAACAACGAAGCCAAGGAAGAAGAACGGCATGAGGTAATTTGCACCCATCATGTTGATAACCATTGCATAACCTACAACGACGATGAAGCCGCCGGCTACCTGAAGACCACCAGTTACAACAGGCGGAATAGCATCGAGCATTGCCGTAACAGCGCCCGTGCCGATGTACATAGCAACGAGAGTAGAAGGAACAGCTACGCGGAGTGCCTGAATACCGAGTGCACCAAGGTGGCAGATGTCAATGCCGCGGAGGTTGCCCTCTTCTGCATAACCGTCAGCCTTGTGCTGGAATACGACTGTAAGAGTACGGCAGAGGATCGTGAGAACCTGACCTGCTGCTGCGAGAGGCATTGCTACTGCGATACCAGTTGCAACGCTCTGATGTCCTGCGATTACGAGGACCGTAGAAATGACAGATGCCAAAGCTGCGTCCGGAGCCATTGCAGCACCGATGTTCATCCAGCCGAGTGCCATCATTTCGAGTGTACCACCGATGATAATACCAGTAGTCATGTCACCAAGAATAAGACCAGTAAGAGTACAAGCGATGAGCGGACGATGCATCTGGAATTCATCCAGAACACTGCCCATACCAGCAACAGCTGATACAATGAAGATAGCGATAATTTGGATACCATTGAGTTCCATGTGTTTTCCCTCCATTTAAAATATAAAATTTTGTTACCTGAGGAGCCTTGCAAAAGCTCAGCTCCCCTTTATATGTCAATGGATGCTCACTTGTTAATTACATCCATCAGCATAATCTTTTTATCTGTGTCAACCTTGCGGATCTCAAGCTCAATGCCCTTTTCATTCAACTTCATGAAAGAATCCGTATCCTTCTGGTCTACGGAAACAGCACCCGTAATCTGGCGCTTGCCTTCCTTGAAGCTCATTCCGCCAATGTTTACACTCTTGATAGGAACGCCATGCTCTACCAAATAAAGAACGCTTGTCGGGTTCGTGAAGAGCAAGAGGCACTTATCATTCTCATACTTCGGATTCTCATAGACGCGGATAGCCTTGTCAAGCTCAACAACGTGAGACTTGATGCCAGCAGGAGCAACCTGCTTCAAAAGCGTCGAACGAATCTTGTCCTTTGCCACATCATCATCGCAAACGATGATACGCTGGCAGCCAGTCACCTTAGACCACACGGTTGCAACCTGACCATGAATCAAACGGTCATCGATACGAGCCAATACAATTTTCATTAGAAATCCTCCTCCTCGTCATCAGCAACTGCACTTGCATGGAAAGTCTGGACTCCATTCTTTCCTGCCTCAATAGCCTTCTCCATCAATGCCTTGATGTCCGAACCATCGTCCATCAGCTGCGTGCTGACCATCTCGATCAACATCGGAAGGCTGACACCTGTTACAATGCCATATGCTTCGTTTGCAATAACCAAACGGCAAGCAGCGTTGTAAGGGCTTCCACCAAACAGGTCGTTCAAGAAAAGCACTCCGCCTTCACAATCAAGTTCCTTGATTGCTGCTTCATACTTTGCAACGACATCATCAGGACCTTCGCCAGGGATCAGCGTCACAGCCCTAACATTCTTCTGCTGCCCGCAAATCATCTCGCAAGACTTCACGAGCTCCTCTGCGAATCTTCCATGGGTTCCTACAATAATTCCAAACATGAAACGATTCCCCTTTCCTATGATTCCTACGCCGATCTCACAAATCCCTGCAAGACCATTCGAAAGCTCATTGCATTTGCTCTCGAATTCTGTTTTTTGCGTCTCTGACCTATTATAATGCAAGTTCCGTGCCAACTTTGTGTATTAAATTTTCCCTTCTTGTTTTCGCTTGTTTTTTCAGCTATTTTTCACTTTGCACTTTCATAAATAATACTCTTGATACACTTTTAATACACTTTCCCTCTATTTTTAATACGCATTACATCGGTTTATGCCTGCGGCAGCCTGTAAAAAGAAATACTCTTTCCTAAAATTTAATGGCAGTGAACCGCTAACTGTATCAGATCATATTCGCCATATAGCAAAATTCATCCTCATTAAAACAAAGTTTTAAGGAATTTTCAAATACGCTAGCCGCTTTTTTCAATGCATTGAGCTTTTGTGTATCAATCTTCTCCTTGTCCTCCTTGTAAACAAGCGGGCTTCTCGTCACCATGCGCTCTAATGCACAGCCGCAATGAACAATAAGACGAATTCGGATTGGATTGGAAAGAACTGTATGCAATTCCTTTTCCAATATTCTATCAAACTGCATCAATACACTCATAATTTTGGAAGGATTCAAATAGGTCAAGAACTTTTGCAGGGATTCTTCGCATAACTGCTGCACTACGAGATTGTTCTTTTCCTCCGGCACAAACGCCAGCTCCTGCCCAAAGACCAGTTCCATCAATTTCTTTTCTCCATCGCCATTGATCAGCTTTTCCAGCGGAATGAATGGAATATCCATCTTTGGCTGTTTCATTCCAACAGTTGCCAGCACCCGATAATCCTTTTGAAGTTCCTTGATCTTTTCTTCCATTTTAATGATACCGATCGGTATCACCTCAACGCCGCGTCCTGCATGATGCAGCATATCTTCCACCAATTCCTTTAGTTTGAGTGCCGCTCCCTGTCCCGTAGAACAGATCGTTACGATAGCCTCCTGCTTCCCAACCTTTTTCTCTGCCAAAGTGTCTACGCTCTCATAGCCTCTGAAATTCCGCAAGGATTCATAAATAACATCTAGGCTCACTCCCGTCAAGTCCGTCTTTCGCATTGCCTCAAGGATCAACGGCGTAGAAACCATATCCAGAGTACGGACACTGATATGGAGCTGTTCTTCCAGCATTGCACCCATATTGCAGAGAGAACCCATATCCGCAAGAATCAATACGCCCTTTGTACAGTCCTTCCCTTTTAGGATCGCTACCATCTTTTCCATGATTTCCTTTGGTTTTACATCCAAGGGCATATCTATCGGAATCAAATTCGTCTCACTGACACTGAACAGCTTCTGTGCAACCTCCACCATGGAAGATGCCGCACATCTCCCATGCGTTGCCACTAAAATAATGGGACGCTCCTCTTCCAGTCCATCGTCCTCTGAGGATTCCAAGAGAAGTGCCACATACTCAATCTCTACCTGCGGCACCTTGACATGATACTGATCCTCAATCATCTTCTTGATTTTCATGGCAGCTCTTATATAGGCAGAATCTTGATGCACCGTTGTCCCAATTTCCGTATAAGGTATCGTCTCCTTTGCCTTTACCCGCTTCAAAAATGCGGAAAGGTGCAGACTGAATGCATACAAAAAGCGATCCATGTAGCTGCGGTTCAATTCCCTTTGCACAAAAAGTGCCACCTGTTCTGAAAAATCTACAAGGGAAACGTCCACGATCTTCAAAAGCCGTTCCCGCGTAGACATCGTGACGGATTCCTTCTTATTATATATGGACTTGATGTAAATATTGACATCGGAGGCTACGATCTGCTTGATCAACTCATCCCGAATTCCCTCGCCCTTCAAAAGCCCTACCTTGTCTTCCACAATACGATAAAGATCAAATGCTTTACGATCCGCATCAGATTCCTCCATGCGCCTCTTTTCGCCCGTCGGTGTCACGACCAAAGGCTCTGCCACATACTTGGCAAGCTCCGTCAGAGCAGGACGGTTCGCAGAAAGAACGATCAGTCCCTCCTTCACACTGGCAGGCAGCATCTTGAACTCGACCTCCATGCAGTCCGGATTGTCAATTCCGTTCAAAAAAGCCTGTGCGCAGAGAAGCTTGATATTAGACTTGAGCTGTCCGACATTTCCATTCCCAATGCTCCCAAGCAGTGCCTTGATCGCTTCAACGCTGATACGAAGCGGTTTTTTAACCCTCTGTGCCTCATCTTCAAAAAGCAGCTTGATGATTTCCAGCTTTTCCTCCAAGGTACGGTCAGAAAGAGGCTTGATGGAAATAATATTCGGAATACGGCGAACAAAGGTCTTGGTGAGTGCAGAATTCGGGTCCTCCGTCGTTGCCCCAATAATCAGTACCTTTGCATGACGGCTTCTTGCTGTCTCACCCAAGCGGTTAAACGTCCCCGTGTCCATAAAGTAGAAGATCATTTCCTGCCCTTCCGGAGGAAGCCTGTGGATCTCGTCCAAAAACAGAACTCCGCCGTCTGCTTCTTCGACAAGCCCTGCCTTTGCCGCATCAGCTCCAGTAAAAGCCCCCTTGATATGCCCAAAAACATGAGAGATCAAGAGCTGCGGGTTGTTGTAGTAATCTGCACAGTTAAAAGTAATAAACGGCGAATCCTCGGAAAAGCGATGCATCGCCTTCCCATATTCAAACATCATGTGGGCAAAAAGCGTCTTGCCAACCCCCGTCTGCCCAACGATCAGGGTATGCAGCCCGTCTGGCGGATAAAGAATGGCTGCTTTCGCCTGCTCCACCTGACGTTTCAGACTGTTTTCTGCGCCAATCAGCCGCTCAAAAGGATTCTGTTCGGCAACCGTATTTTCCTGCACACATTCCTCAATGCAGTTGAACTGGCATGGCCCTTCTCCCAAGTCCGTTTCCAATAGATCTTCCAAAGCTTCCTTGTCAATGTAGCGCACGGGACGGCCCATAATCTTCACGATACGATCCTGCCTGTGAAGCACATTCAGTTCCATGGACACGTTGTTCCGAAGAATATCCAACGCCTCCGCAATCTGCCGTGCATCCACCCCCGCCTGCCCCCTTAACTGTTCCCTTGCATATTTTCGGGATTCCTGTTGAATGTATTCATAGATCCGATCAATTCTTTTCATAATTCCTCCCCCAACGAATCACAGCCCCATACCCGACCTCAAGAGTTTCCAAAAAATACATAGAAAGTACTCAATCTACCAACTCATAACCAGCTGCTTCAATAACTTCCCGAAGCTTCTCTGCCGAAATCTCCTGACTCATCTCCACGAGGGCAGTCTTGCTTTCCAAACTGACCTCAACGGAGATCACATTCTCCAAACCAGCCAAAGCCTCCGTCACATGCCTTTGGCAATGCTTGCACATCATTCCCTCGATCTTCAATTCCTTTTTCATTGCCTGTCCCTCACTTTCCTTCACAACGGTCTGTTCCTTAACAGTGTTATTTTTACAAGATTTCATCAGTTCTGCTGATTCCATTCGATACGAACGAAGCCGCAGGGCATTTGTCACAACACAAAAACTTGACAAACTCATCGCAGCCGCCCCCAGCATCGGTGAAAGTCGGATTCCCAGCCAAGGATACAGGCAGCCTGCCGCAACAGGAATCGCAATGCTATTATAGAAAAATGCCCAAAACAAATTTTGCTTCATATTGCGGACGACCGCTTTGGAAAGCCGTAAAGCCTGCACGATTCCTCTCAGATTTCCACGCAGCAGCACCGCATCTGCACTTTCCACGGCAATATCATGCCCCTTGCCAACTGCCATGCCAAAATCCGCCCGCATCAATGCAGGTGCATCGTTCACGCCATCTCCTGCCATCGCCACTCGATGCCCTTCCGCTTGAAGCTGTGCCACTACGCCCTCTTTTTCCTCTGGTCGGACGCCCGCCCGCACCTGCGAAATACCCAGTCTTTTGGCAACCGCTCTTGCCGTTTGCTCTTGGTCACCCGTCAGCATGAGTACGGATATCCCATTCTCCAAAAGCTGCCTGACCGTTTCCCTGCTTTCCTTCCTTTCCACATCTGCCACGGCAAGAATCCCTGCCAGTTCATGCCCTATGGCAAAAAGAAGCGGCGTTTTCCCTTCCTCGGAAAGTCTGGCTATCCTGTCCTCCCACCTGCCAAGCTCTATGTCCTGCTCCCGTAAAAACTGCTCACTTCCTGCCAAACAACGCTTCCCACGGAGCATTGCCGAAACGCCTTGCCCAAAAAATGCCTGAAACTCAACTGCCCTCTCAGGCACAATTTCTCTCTCCTTTGCATATTTCAGCACGGCATGGGCAAGCGGGTGCTCGCTTCCTGCCTCCAATCCTGCCGCCAAGGAAAGCAATGCTTGCTCACTTCTGCCGACTGGAATCACGTCGGTAACCCTCGGATCTCCCTCCGTCAGCGTTCCCGTCTTATCAAAAATCACCATATCTGCATCATGTGCTGTCTCCAACGCCTCCGCAGACTTTATAAGTATCCCATGTTCTGCCCCCTTGCCGATCCCCACCATGATAGCAGCAGGCACGGCAAGACCGAGCGCACAGGGGCAGGAAACGACCAAAACCGAAATCGCAATGGAAAGTGCAAATTCCACACCTGCTCCCAAGAAAAGCCAAGCCCCTCCTGAAAAAACAGCAATCGCAATCACCACTGGCACAAAGACACCTGCCACCCGATCTGCCAGGCGAGCCATCGGTGCTTTGCTGGCACCTGCTTCCTCTACCAACCGGATCATACAGGAAAGAAAGCTATCCTTCCCCACACGCTCCGCCCGAACCCGAATCATACCTGCTTGATTGACAGCGGACGAAGTAACCAGATCCCCCTCACGCTTCATAACAGGCATACTTTCCCCCGTAATACTGGATTCGTCCATACTCGTTTGCCCAAACGTCACAATGCCGTCCGCCGGCACACATTCCCCAGGGCGCACAAGCACCTCATCTCCTTGGACAAGCTGCTCCAAAGGAATCCTATGTTCTGCACCGCCTCGAAGGACAGAAACCTCCTGCGGCACCATCTCCATCAGCTTCCGAAGTGCCGCCCCCGTCTGTCCTTTTGCTCTTGCTTCCAAGTATTTTCCAACCGAAACCAACACAACGATCATGCCTGCAGAATCAAAGTATAAATTCTTCCAATAGGTCTCTACCAAGCTCCAGTCCGCATGCCCCATACCCCAGCCGATCCGAAAAACAGCAACGATCCCGAATACTGCTGCTGCCATCGAGCCCATGCCCACCAAGGAATCCATATTCGGTGTACCGTGCAAAAGCCTTCCAAACCCATGAATATAATATCCACGGTTTAAATACATAATAGGAAGCAGAAGCAAAAACTGTGCAAAAGCAAAAAGCAATGCGTTTTCCCTTCCCACAAAAAAATTCGGCATGGGAAGAAAAACCATACTCCCCATAGAAAGATAGAGCAGGGGAACTAAAAAGCACAACGAGGCTGCCAGCCGATTCCTCTGCGCGCCCAATGTGTCCTCTGAGGAATTTCCCACGCCATCCTCCCTGTGAGAAGCATCACCCTCAAACGCTCCGTACCCAGCCTTCTTCACGGCCTGCACAATAGCAAGGGACGACACCTTGCTTTCATCAAAAGAAACCTGCATACTTCCTGCCAGCAAGTTCACGCTTGCTTCCTCGACTCCCTGCAAGCTTCTCGCCGCCTTTTCCACGCGTGCCGAACATGCGGCGCAGGTCATCCCCGTCACGTGAAATCTTTTCTTCATCACTTCTTTCCTCCAAAAGCCTAAAGCTCATCTTCTTATTATACCCCAGTTTCAAGAGAAAATGCATCGATTTTTCTTTTCATGGAAGATTTTCAAAAACCTTCAGCAATGATATCTTTTCCTATTGCTATTGCATGATTTCTATGTTATTCTCTACTTGTTGTTTGGCATTCGTGAAAGGAGAGTGTTCCGTTGCAAAAGTTTTTTTATTTGCTCCTGATGGCTGTGGTCTTTCTTTCCACACCATCTCCTGTCGATGCAGCCGCCTTCCGTATGGGAGACTACGGCGAAGAAGTCCAGAAGGTTCAACGTGCTCTTGCCTCTGCCGGCTATGATATTTCCGTGGATGGAGATTTTGGCCCGGCAACGGAAGATGCTGTAAAACGCTACCAAAAGGACAATGGATTAGAGGTTGACGGTCTGGTTGGTCCTGCTGTCTATACATCCCTCTTTGGAACCAATTTCCCGGAGATCAGCCGTGGTACATCAAGCTATGTCGCTGACTCCCGCCGAATCCTCACCACTGCCATGCACTACATGGGAGTTCCCTATGTTTACGGAGGAGCTTCTCCTAGCGGCTTTGACTGCTCCGGCTTTGTCCAGTATGTTTTTGCCCAGTCCGGCATCTCGCTTCCGCGTACTGCTGATGTGCAGTATTATGCTGGAATTCCTGTCAACAAAAGTGATTTGCAGCCTGGCGACCTCGTATTCTTTGCCGGCGACTACACGAATATTTCCCATGTCGGCATCTATGTAGGAAACGGAGATTTTGTTCACGCTTCTACAGAATACGGCATCGCGATCGACAGCCTCTATCGGGATTACCGCGTGGATCATTATGCCGGTGCCTGCAGGATCTTGCGATAACTCCCATAAAAAATATGCTCATTAATTCGATAGACCTATTTTCCGTATGCGGCAGGGTGTGCCGCAGGAACCCCATAACCGAAAGGAAAGCGAGGAAATAACTTATGACAGAATTTGAATTTCGCAGAAAAGCAGCACAGTTGGGAATGTCCCAAAATGCTATAGAATGCCAGGTTCGTCTGCAGGAAAAACTGCGGTCGGCAGGACTGCCTTCTGTTTCCTATGAATCCGTATTGGAAGCAAGCAAAGCACAATCCTGCATTGAGGTTTTTGAAAAAGCATTGTAAAATCTTATCCATTTAGTGAAACTTTTAAACGAAAACGGTCACACGGGAGGCAAAACTGCTCCAGCGTGACCGTTATTTTTCTGCATATTTTTAGAAAAACAGTAAACTAAACTTATTTTGTTTGAATACAAAAAGGGCCGAAGTCCAGTTCATGAACTTCGAGGCACATTTTGCAATGGTGC
>JAZLHW010000180.1:0-1120 GCA_045617105.1 Selenomonadaceae bacterium
CGAAAAGAACCCAATGGCGATTGGAGGAAACCTTACGGGCTACGCAGGAAAACAACGGGGAATCTTCGACAACGCAGGACTTAACTGGACATTCTAAACATACAAAGCAAGAAGCACGTTATCTCGCTTTTTCTATGACGAAAAAAGGATTTTCGGGTGGTATGGACGAATCAAGAGCAAGGTAAAAATTTTTTGAGGAGGTTGGATCAGGATGCATCAGACGATCAAGGATATGTTGGAACGCAGGAGCGTTCGGGAGTTTAAGCAGGATTCTGTGGAAAAGGAGCTCATTGAGCAGGTAGTGGAGGCCGGTCTCTATGCCGCAAGTGCCATGGGCAAGCAGGGAACGCGCATTGTTGTGGTGACGAACAGGGAGCTGCGGGATAAGATCATGGAGGACAATCGGAAGATCGGCGGCTGGAAGGAGGGCTTCGATCCTTTTTACGGTGCGCCCGTTATCGTAATCGTTTTGGGAGAGAAGGCATCGGATAATCGTGTCTACGATGGAAGCCTTGTCCTTGGCAACATGATGCTTGCGGCACATGTTTTGGGGCTTGGTACTTGCTGGATCCATCGGGCAAGGCAGGAATTTGAGATGGAGGAGTATCAGGAGCTTTTGAAGAAGCTGGGGATAGAAGGAGAATTTGAAGGAATCGGGCATTTGGCACTCGGATATCCCAAGGGAGAGCTTTCCAAGCCTGCACCGCGTAAGGAAAACCATGTATTTTATGCAGACTGATCATCTGCATGATTCGGTCTTGCATTTCGCTGCCGCTGCATGTCGGGTTGATGTGCGGCGGCCTTTTGCGTTATAATAAGTAGGTTAAATATTTTCAGAAAGTATTCAACAAATTACAGGAATTTTACAGTTTAAATGGTTAGGGTATTGAGGTGATCGCAGGATGCAGGTTTCAGTGCTTGCAAGCGGAAGCAAGGGAAATGCTGTTTATGTAGAGGTTGACGGCACGAGGATTTTGGTGGATGCTGGAATCAGTGCAACCCGTATCAAGAAGGCATTAGCAGAGCATGGGGTAGATGCAGCTGTGCTGGACGGTGTGTTGGTTACGCATGAGCATGGAGACCATGTCAATGGACTAGCAACGCTGCTCAAATGGTATCA
>JAZLHW010000181.1:0-3124 GCA_045617105.1 Selenomonadaceae bacterium
GTTGTGCCGTCACCTAACTATGCAATGCTGGTGGGGGCAAAAGAGTGCTTAGAGCGCATCACACGGCCTGAGAAGGTGTATGTAGTTACATCCACTCCGATCATGCGTCTAAACAAGTGTGGAAATGCCAAAGGTACTAATCTGGCTCAGAAGGAAGCTGTTATAAACGCTTGCGGAGACTTAGACGTAACCTTCCTTGCTGTCATAGGCGGAGGAGAAGCGGTAAACCACTATATTCCGTCACTGAACGAAAATACCCACTAGCTATCTCAACGGATAGTTAGTGGGTTATCTTTTTGCTATCAAGTTGTTATCAGCGTTTGACTTTGCGGACGACTGCTTTGTCATCCACGCCATCTGCGTGAATCATGGTGGGAGCAACCCACTTAACGACCAGTTTTCTCTTGCCCGGTTCTGATAATGAACCTGTCCAGAATCGGTGCCAGTGTCCACGGCGACTGTGGGGACGCTTAGAAGAGCCGGTTCCGGTGGAGGTGGAATCATATCTGACTTTTGCTTGACGCAGAGTAGAACCGATATGAAAGCCTACATCAACGACTTTGGGGGGCTTCGTGCCTGCGTTCCTGCTCTTGCCCTTTTTCTTTTTTGTGGCCGGTCTGGACTGAACATCTGCGTTCTGTGCTTGCAGGTAGAGAACCATCTGGGCAACAAGAAGGACAGGAGCAGCTTCCAGCCGTGTCTCATCAAGGGAAACGGGCCTTGTGAAATTATCGTTGTGGTACTTGTTTAAAGCATGGATGGAATCAAGCAAAGTACCGTTGACGATTGGGAGATAATAAGCGCAATCCTCATTGTCCGTCTCTGCCAGAACGGACAGAGCATCCCACGGAATATCCATGTCGCCAGCTTTTGTGATCGTCACAAGGAATCTGCCGGAGAATGTGATGATGCCATCTTGATCTTTCAGCCTGACGGAGAACGGAGGAGATTCAATGGAGAAGCAAGGATAAGGAAGATTCAAAAGCAAGTCGGTTGGAATATCCTCGTCCTCCTGTATCCTCATTGCCTGATTTGCTAGTTCTCCGGCAAGTTCGGCATCGAATTGGTATATGGCCCTGTGTTGCCTCCAACGGTGGACAAAGAAGGCTGATGCACTGACGACAACACCCGTGTCAATGTCCAGCCCGAGGGTATTACAGACCTTTGCAGAAGCGTTTACACAGTCATTTGTGCTCTCACATCCGGCTGCCCGCATATAGGAGAGGATGCCTGGGTAGTCCCTGTTCAACGCTTCTTCTTTCTGAATGGCATAGTATGCCATGTTATCACCTCTGTTAGCTAACTAGATAGCAACTAGATAACTACCTAGTTAGCAGGAATGTTAATTGTTTAGTTGGCCATACCCTTTGCAATTTGCAGCATAGCCTTGACGTTTGCAATACTCATACCATCAATCAAAGAATGCAACATTGCTCTTTCGTCATCATCTGTCACACCGCCGTGGAGGGCATTGTAGACCGTCTGAGCGGTCTCTGCGTTCTTCTCCTCGGTGTCCACATGGGTATAAATCTCAGTGGTCTGAGGGGACTTATGGCGCATATACATCTGCGTGGTGTAGATGTTGCCGGTTTCCCTCAATGCCGTAGTTCCTGCGGTATGACGGAGGGAATGAGCGGTGACGGTCTCCGACTTTACTCCACCCCATTCCAAACACTGAGCGATCATCTCTCCGACTTTCTTGTTTGAGATGCTTCCGCCCTTGTTTCTGTTGCTTGTGGAAGCGAACAGAGGAGAATCTTTGCTGGTGCCAGACTCTCGTATTGACAGATACTCGCTGATTGCCCCTCCCACTTCTGGAGCAATGGGAAGCCTAGTATCAGCCTCTTTGTGTCCCTTGCCGTGAACTAGAATGGAGTAGCTATCACCCTTGCGGATGAAGTTACCAACAGTCAGACGGGAGACCTCAATGGTTCGGAGTCCAGCGGTAACAGTTAAGAGCCACATAGCCTTTGTCCTCTTGTAGTTCTCCATCTGCCTTGCGTAGTCAACGGTATCTGCACCGTAGGATTCAAGAACCATCTGGAAGTGGGAGTCAATACCTTCCTCCACCCGTTCAACCTCTTCGGGAGACAGAGCGTCCTTGCGGTGGGAAGAGTTGTCAACCTTTCCTTGCTTAACCCCTTTCGCTACATCGGGGTAAAGCCCCTCTAAGTCCAACCAGACGAACAACTGCTTGACAGTTCCCATATATTGGTTGACAGTGCCAGCGGAGCACTTGACAACCTTCTGGATTCCGTTGTCGAACTGGTAGTCCCATCCATCAGGAGTCCACTTGATTGCATCGTGAGAGGAAGAAAGCCACTCACGGTACTGGATGATGTTCTCCCTTGTTGGAGAATGGATAGCGGAGTAGTCCAGCCATGCAGCGAACATCTTCACGTTGTTAGCATAGCCCCTGCGAGTGATCGGAGACTCACAGTCCAAAGATGAGACGAGACGCTCCACCCAGCTTTTATCAAACTGGGGAAGAGACATACCGTATTGATTTGTAGTAACAAGCTGAGTCATTCCACTCACTCCTTTCTGATAAGATGTTCGACATTCTGCATCACAGGATCGAAGATGGTAACAACTGCGTATTGCTTGCAGTAGTGGGTCTTGTTGGGGAGCTGGAGAACATAAGCAGTCTCCTCAACCTGCCGATTCACCAAATCAATCAGAACGGTCTAGGCTTTGCGTTTGACTTTCTGGTGAAGATGGTATCACCAGCCGAGAAAGTGTCGTGTAACATCATTCCAGCAAGCTCCATACTGACTTTAACCTCTTCTTTCAGCTCTGGTGCGTGAACGTCCACCCAGAGGTCGAGATTAAACGTCTTGTACTCTTTCCCTTTGTGGGTGATACACCAAAACTCGCACGGTGGATTTTTGATTCTCTCGTTTGCCCACTCCGCACGGGGAGAGAGAGAGGAAAGAAATTCGTTCAGCTCTTCTGCATCCTTGCAGGAGCAACAGTAGAGGATAAACGTTTTCATCGCCTTATACGGGGTAGTTCCAGCGTCTTTCAGCAGGGATTTGAACGTCTGGCCTACCGCTGGGGTAGTGTTGACATTGAAAATGGTCTTTTTTGCTTCTGCCATATGTCCTCCTTTCCCCCATCTGGG
>JAZLHW010000182.1:0-2693 GCA_045617105.1 Selenomonadaceae bacterium
AGTTTTCGCTGGCAAGGATGCGGTTTTCCGTGTGAACCTTGCCAGACTTGTACTTCTGCAGTACCTGTGTCAGCTCACGCACCTGTTCCGGTCCGATAGGCAAGCCCTGCGAATCAGGTGCTGCGTTTTTGATCTCGTCCATTAGAATATTCCGTCCTTTCCATACATGTTGAGCGGGTCATTGACCAAAACCTTAGCCTGTACAGGTATCATCGGCTTAATCGGTCGTGACATGCACATGTATCTCGTTTCGTCAGCTATATGTATCTAATGATCCTCCAATGATGTGTCGAGATCCTCGGGATGGGTCTCGCTGAACATCATCAGAGGGATAGTCCGTATAAAATGCTTGCAGTTGTTGAATATATACATCCGTGAGTAGCCCTTTTCGTCAAACTGGAATCGGAAATGCATCTGCATCCACCCTTGCACACGGCTGTTATCCCCGGGAGAGAAGTATATTCCGTACCGCATGGCAGTCTCTGCAATGCTCTCTCCTCTTGATGTATCCCAAATCGCAGGGTCAGCCACAGAGTCAACGATCTTCCTGCCCTTGAGCCATGGGTGCTGCCGCTCAAACTCCGCTATGCGCTTGAACTGCTCATCGGGAGACCACTTAACGCCCTCATTTGGAGTTGAAGTGCAGCCATAGAATTCCATTATTCTGTATAACGTGCCGTCATAGTCCACAGCCCAATAGCCAAGCGAGAACGGCTTTCCGTAGCCAAAGTCATACGACCGCATGATATTCCATCCTCTTGGCGGCTCAAACGGCTCTATCACATGGCAGAACCTGTGCTGTTTCCTCAGCTCCTCAACACTCACGCCAAGCTCAATCGCCTTTTTGATGTCCGGGTCAGGGTGAAAGTCCTCAAAGAACATGCCCTCAAAGATATCCCAAGAGCCGTTCAACCATGCTTCCCGAAGCTTCGGCGGCAGGTTCTCAAGCTCTGCCATGTATTCCGGCTGCATCTCCATCAGCGCCTTGTTGTCTGTTACAAGAGCTTTGGTAAACGAGTAATCCTCGGCACGTTCGCTGCCCTCATACTTCCTGTCAACAAACAGCCGTTTAAAATAGCCATGAGAAACGCCGCCGGGGTTCATGGTGTAATAGGTTCGTTTGGGGAATCCGTTCGTACCACGCACCGCAAGGTTAATCTTCCGCACCCATTCCTCTCGCAGGTTTGTGGCTTCATCCATGAAGATGATGTCATACTCTGCGCCTTGGTACTGCTCCAGATCTCCATCGTTGTTGCAGTAGCCAAACCAAATCTCGCTGCCGTTGTTAAAGCGGAACATCTTGTCGGTCTTGTTGTATCGTGCTATCCCATGCAGCTCCTGCACCAGCGTGTTGATATGATTATTGACCAGTTCTCTGTAGGTAGCTCGGACAATGAGTATCCTTATCCCCGGATACTTGATTGCCATGAGCTTTGCTTTCGCTCTGACCGACCAGCTCTTGCCGCCGCCTCTTGCACCGCCGTAGCCAACATGCCTGTGTGTGTCTGTTAGGAATTGCTTTTGCTTTTCCGAAGGAACACCTATTGCCATTTTCATTTGCAGAATTCCTCCAGCTCGTCAGACATTACGATCTCAATGGTCTTGTCCTGCCGCTCTGCTTCCTCGGCCTTGTGCTTTTCAAGTGCAAAGCGTTCTGCGGCTATGCGCTGTGCTTCTGCCTGTGCAGGTGTTGGAATGTTGTAGAATTCTCTCATCAGCCCGGTAAGGTCCTTGATAACGCTTGTCAGCTCTTTCAACGCTTTGGTGTCAACCTTGGTGAAGATGCGCTCCTCAGTCTGTGTAGCACCGCCGCCAACATTCTCAGTTACGATATACCGGTTAAACTGCTGTTCATCGTCCAGAGCGCCCATGGCAACGTCAACCATCTTGCGTGTGGCATTGATCAGCTTCGCCAATCGGTCAGCTTCCGAATTGACTGTTTTCTTGTACGCCTTTGTACAGGCATCTGTACGGTACTGTTCACGCTGCTTCACCCATCCTTCATCGTTGCAATGTTTGCATAGCGTAGCCCTGCGAACGCCGTATTTCTCGGCAAGCTTTGACTGACTGATATCTGTCGTGACATATTCTGTTTTAATAGCAGACCAATCTATCTCAGCCATAGCCCACCTCCTGAATATCAATATTCTAAATGGAATCCCCTTTTCTCTCTATCCCGACAAAAAAGAGTGGAGCCTAAGCCCCACTCTGATTCTTTATTTACCGTCATCCAAAGCCTTGCGCTGCATCTTCTCGATGAGCTTTGAAAGCCTGTCGCAGTTCTCGTTTGCTTTTGCGAGCTTCAGCTTTGTCATGTCCAGCTCTACCTTAAGCTTGTTTACATTCTCCGTCAGCGCAGAGATAATGCTTCCCCTTGTAACAACAAGCGCTTTCAGCTCGGCTACCTCGTTTTTCCAGTTACCATTGGCATTCTTCAGCATAGAGATCTCAGCCTTGAGCTTCGTTGTCTCGTCCTCATGGTTCCTGTTGAGCTGTTCTTCCCAGTTTTCACTGGTCTGATTGCCGTTATAAGGAGTAAGGATAACAGCAGGATTGCCGCATACGCAAGCGCCGTAATCCCTGTCATTCACACTTTCAAAGTGAACATTCCCTGTGAATTCGTTCTTTCTGCGGTTCCACAACAGTTTCCCACACTTCGTGCATCGGAAGTTGTTCTTGTAAATGCTCTCCTT
>JAZLHW010000183.1:0-6689 GCA_045617105.1 Selenomonadaceae bacterium
AACCGTCCTTGGTCTGGTCGACGACGACATCAGGAGAATAAGAATCGGCATAAGCACTTGAGCTGATCGTGAGAATTGCAGGAAAAATGATGGGCAGTATTTTTTGCAGTGATTTTTTTTGAAGAATCATGAAAAGACTCCTTTCTGTCTATTTTATAACTACAAATATCTTCTGCAAAAGTACATAAAATCCTTTTTTCGTTTATGATTTTTTTTGCAGGGATTCTTTCGTTGACAAAATATTGCGGTGTTGTAAAATTACTTTGTGACTGTTTGGAAAGAGAAATTGTGAAGATTTTGGCTGTGAGCCTAATTTTGGAAGAAGGAACGAAGCAATAAAGAAAGGCGGTAAAAATCGGATGCCTTGTCGCAGGACGAATGCAGATGATAGATCATTATGGAAGTAATTATTAGTAAATTTCCGGAGGATATGGAAATTTTTCCGGAGATGGAAGAAGTAGTACGCCTTGCAGCAGAAAAGGTAGGAAGCCTTTATGGAGTGCAGAATGGGGAAGTAAGTGTTACCTTGACAGGCAATGCCTATATTCACGAATTAAATCGGCAGTATCGAAAAATAGATCGTCCAACGGACGTACTTTCCTTTGCATTGAATGAAAGTGAAGAACCTGAGATCGTGGGAGGAGCGGATCTCAATGTGCTTGGAGATCTCGTTATTTCTGTGGAGCGTGCAGAGGAACAGGCAGAGGAGTACGGGCATAGCCTGCGGCGTGAGCTGGCATTTTTAACAGTGCATGGTATGCTGCATCTCTTGGGATATGACCACATGGAGGAAGAGGAACGAAGAGAGATGGAGGAAGAACAGCGGTTTGTCATGGGGGAACTTGGCATTTCGAGAGAGTGATATTTGAGTGAGAAGGGACTAATCGTATGGGTGAAAAATTTTTTAAGTCAGGGTTTATTGCTGTGATTGGTCGTCCCAATGTTGGCAAATCCACCCTGATCAATCAGCTGATAGGACAAAAAATTGCCATTATGTCGGATAAGCCGCAGACAACGAGAAATCGTATTTTATGTGTGCTGACGCAGCAGGACGCACAGATGGTATTTTTGGATACACCGGGAATCCATAAGCCAAAGGACAAGCTTGGAGAGTACATGGTCAAGGCTTCGGAGGGTACTCTCAAGGAAGTCGATGCGATTTTTTTTGTAGTGGATGCAACGGAAAAAATGGGTGCTGGCGAGTTTTATATCATGGAACGTTTGAAGGCAACAAAGCGTCCTGTGATTCTCGTGGTCAATAAACTGGATCTGATAGAAAAGACGCAGGTGCTTCCAATCATTACGCATTACATGGAAAAATATACATTTGCAGGAGTTGTTCCGATTTCTGCAAAGGAAGAAACTAATTTAGAAGGGCTTTTAGAGGAAGCAAAGAAATATCTTCCGGAAGGACCGCAATATTATCCGGAGGATATGGTAACAGATCAGCCGGAGCGCCTTCTTGTTGCGGAGCTTGTCCGTGAGAAGATCTTGCATTTGACAAGAGATGAAGTTCCTCATTCTATTGCCGTGGATGTCGATGAGATGGCGACCAGACAAAATCGTGATGTGTATGTCCGTGCAACGATCTACGTGGAACGTGAGTCTCAAAAGGGAATCATCATTGGGGCAAAAGGAAGTATGCTCAAGGAGATCGGAGGACTTGCGCGAAAAGACATCGAGGCATTGCTGGGATCCAAGACGTTCTTGGATCTCTGGGTAAAGGTGAAAAAGGATTGGCGCAATCGTGACAGTATCCTGCGTGGTTTCGGCTTGGGGGATTCCAAATAATTTGGAGGAAATGTTTTTATGGGGACAGGGAAAAGAATTTGCTACAGATGTTCCAGACTGGTATCGAAACGTTTCATTAATGGCTTGATCGTGCTGGTTCCCATTGTGATCACCCTTTTTGTGGTTTGGGAAACCTTGAATTTTACGGAAGGCGTACTGGGAAGGCACTTGCCTTTTTATTTTCCTGGGATGGGGTTGGTTACGCTCCTTTTTGTCATTTATTTGGTCGGCTGGCTGTCTTCCTCATGGGTTTTGAGGAAATTGATTCGTTATGTGGAGAGATTGCTTGGGAAAATACCCATCGTCAAGTTTATTTACAATAGCGTCAAGCATTTTTCTACTGCGGTTCTGGAATCAAATAATATGTTTGATCATGTGGTCATCGTACCGTATCATCAATCCAAGGCATTGGGCTTTGTCATGTCGGAGGTGCCGGCATTCCTTGCGGAGAAGCTGGGAGACGATTATGTTTGTGTATTTATCCCTTGGAGTATCAACATGACTTCCGGAACGAATATTTTTGTCAAAAAGAGCGATGTTACTTATCTTGATATCAGCAGCGAGTCTGCGCTTCAGTATATGTTGACTGCCGGAGCTGTGATGCCAAAGAGTGCTCAAGATGCGGAGAATCACAAGGAATTAGATAAAACGGGGATTTTGAACAACAAGGTGGAATCCTGATGGCGCAGTACAGGGAAGAAGCCTTGGTGCTTGGTACACACAATTGGGGCGAGGCAGATAAGATGGTGACATTTTTCACGCGGACCAGCGGCAAGCTGAAAGCTGCGGCGTTTGGATGCCGCCGTCCCAGAAGCCCTCTCGCAGCAGGTATGCAGATGTTTTCCCATGTGGAGGTGCAGCTGCAGAACGGAATGCATCTTCCAACGGTCAAGCAGTGTGCTTTGCTGCATCGTTACCCCAAAATGAGTGAGCATTTGGAAACCATGGCCTATGGTACTTTTGTGGCAGAAACGGTACGAGAATTTTTGCCGGAACATGTACCGGACGAGGCAGTATTTGATTTGCTTTTGGAAATATTTGAAGCATTTGAGAAGAGAAATCCACGGATTACGGCTTTGGCGGCTGCATGGCAGCTTTTGGAACATTCTGGTTTGCAGCTGCATTTTGAAAGATGCGTTCATTGCGGCAAGGAAATAAAGGAAGATTCGTTTTTTGATTTAGGAGAGGGCGGGATCCTTTGCGAGAAATGCCGTACTTTGCATGCTGAAAGATTGACGCTGGGTGTACGCAATTTGATACGTTCCCTCCGTGATATGGACTGGAAGAAGGAGAAACAGTTTATATTGAAACGAGATGAGCTTTTGGCAGCAGAGAAAATATTGCTGACCTATTTACAGCAAACCTTAGGACACCCCATGAAGTCCTTGCAGTTTTTGCAGCAGCTTTCGTGAAATTGGAATTTTGCTGTACAATATGCAGGAGGAGTGCAGGAGAATGTTTGACAAACGGTATATGTTTTGCTACACTCATAACAGCAATGAAGAAGAGGAGTAGCTTCAGAAAAGCGAGGCAGTGTCGGTGAAAGTCTGCCAAGGAAGTGAAGGGCACTTCGGAGCAAAAGAACATAGCATGAGTTGGATCTCTTTTAGAGATCAATCAGGGTGGAACCGCGGGATTTTGAAGTCTCGTCCCTGTGACGCAAGTTGCAGGGACGAGACTTTTTGTTTTTGTAGGATTTAGTTTTTATGGGAAAGAGGAGTGGATTTATGAAATTTCAGGAAATTATTCTGGCCCTTCAAAAATTTTGGTCAGAACAGGGCTGCATTTTGGCACAGCCGTATGATGTTGAAAAAGGAGCCGGCACGATGAATCCATCAACATTTTTGCGGGTTCTTGGACCGGAGCCGTGGAATGTTGCCTATGTAGAGCCGTCTCGCAGACCTGCGGATGGAAGATATGGAGATAACCCAAACCGTCTGTACCAGCATCATCAGTTTCAGGTAATCATGAAGCCGTCACCGAACAATATTCAGGAGCTTTACTTGGAGAGCTTGGAGACTCTTGGGATAGATCCCAAAAAGCATGATATTCGTTTTGTGGAGGATAACTGGGAATCTCCTACGCTCGGTGCTTGGGGATTAGGTTGGGAAGTATGGCTTGATGGCATGGAGATTACGCAGTTCACGTATTTCCAGCAGGTAGGAAGCCAAGATATCAAGCCGGTTGCGTCAGAGATCACCTATGGTTTGGAACGACTCGCCATGTACATTCAAGGCGTTGAAAATGTTTATGATGTCCAGTGGAATGATGAGGTTACTTACGGAGATGTTTTCCATCAAAATGAAGTAGAGCAGTCTGCCTATTCCTTTGATCTTTCAGATGAGAAGCTTCTTTTCGACCTTTTTGAAAAATATGAGAAGGAAGCCGTTCGCGTTATCGAGAAGAGCTGCGTTCATGCTGCATACGATTATGTTCTGAAATGTTCTCATACGTTTAATCTTTTGGATGCACGGGGAGCTATCAGTGTTTCGGAACGTACAGCATTTATTGGCCGTGTGCGCAAGCTGGCAAGGGTATGTGCTGAGTGCTACCTGAAGCAGAGGGAAGAGCTTGGTTATCCAATGTTGAAAGGGAGGAAAAACGCATGAGCAAAAATTTATTGTTGGAAATTGGTACAGAAGAGGTTCCGGCTCATGTCATGCCAGGGATCCTCAGGCAGTTGAAGGAACATGCAGAAAAGGCATTTCAAGAGCTGCGGTTGGATTATCAATCGGTGCGTACCGTCGGAACACCGCGACGCAGTGCACTTCTTGTCAGCGGTTTAGCGGAAAAGCAGGAGGACGTATCAAGCGAGAACAGAGGACCATCTGTCAAGATCGCATTTGATTCGGACGGCAAGCCAACCAAGGCAGCAGAGGGATTTGCCCGTGGGCAGAAAATAGATGCAAAGGATCTGGTCGTAAAGGACGGCTATGTCTATGCTATGGTACATCAAGAGGGAGAAGCGACAGCAAAGCTTTTGGAAACGCTTTTGCCTAGGTTGATTTGCGAATTGAGCTTTCCAAACAATATGCGTTGGGCAGACCTCGATTTCAAATTTATTCGTCCTCTTCGCTGGATCGTTGCTCTTTTTGGCAGTGATGTGATTCCTTTTGAGGTAGCGGAGGTTTCTTCCGGACGTATCTCCAGAGGTCATCGGGTCTTGTCACAGGGAAATTTTGAAATTGCAGATGCAGACAGCTATGAAAAGGCATGCGAAGAACAGTTCGTTATTGTGGATCCGGAGGTTCGCAAGGAACAGATCCGCAAGCAGCTTGTGAAGGTTGCTGAGGAACATGGCGGTATGGCAGAAATTACAGAAGACCTTCTGGAGGAAGTGCTTTACTTGGTGGAATATCCAACAGCACTTTGCGGTACCTTTGAAGAAAAATATTTGAAGCTTCCGGCAGAAGCTGTCATTACGCCAATGCGTGACCATCAGCGGTATTTTCCTGTCAAGGCGGCAGATGGTTCCCTGATGCCGCTGTTTATCACGGTTCGCAATGGCGGCAAGGAGCATTTGGAAACGGTACAGCATGGAAATGAACGTGTGCTTCGCGCTCGTTTGGAGGATGCACAGTTTTTCTTTGATGAAGACCGCAAGAAAACGTTGGAAGATCATCGTGAGAAGCTGAAAACGGTTGTATTCCAAGAAGGCTTGGGAACGGTTTATGAGAAGTCTGAGCGATTGGAGAAGCTGTCTTCTTTTATCGCTGAAAAGCTTCAAGTAAGTGAGACAGATAAGGAAAATGCGCTTCGTGCCGCTAAACTCTGCAAGGCGGATCTGGTAACCGGTATGGTAACGGAATTTACGGAGCTTCAAGGCATTATGGGAAGGGAATATGCAAAGCTGGACGGTGAGCGTGATGAGGTTGCAATAGCGATCGATGAACACTACATGCCGCGTTTTGCAGGTGACAGACAGCCAAGCTCGACTGCCGGACGTATCGTGAGCATTGCCGATAAAATGGATACGATGGTAGGGACATTCAGCCGTGGGAAAATACCAACGGGTTCTCAGGATCCGTTTGCTCTTCGCCGTCAGGCACTGGGGCTGGTAAATATGATGATGGAAGCAAAGTATGCTTTGTCCATCTCATCCGTTGCAGAGCTTGCTATGGATCTCTATGGGATAACGGACGAGGCAGCCCGCAAGAAAATGCAGAAGGATGTTGCCGATTTCATGCGTCTGCGCCTTAAAAACGTGTTGGCAGATGAAAAGGTTCGCTATGATATTGTTGATGCCGTACTGGAAGACGTAGATGATATTTATTCTGTGGAGCTTCGTGCTCAGGCAGTTGTAAAGTTCCTTGCAAGTGAACAGGCGGAAAAGCAGGTACAGGCATTTGTACGTGCAGCAAATCTTGCCAAGAAAGCAGAAAGCTCATCCATCGATGCAGGGCTTTTGAAGGCAGAAGAAGAAAAAGCATTGTATCAGGTATATGCTTCTGTATCAGACGAGGTTCAACAGCTTTTGGAAACAAAGGATTATGAATCTGCATTGGAAGCGCTTACAAGGCTTGCCGCACCGATTGATGCGTTTTTTGATGGTGTTATGGTTATGGACAAGGATGAAAAAATCAAGAACAATCGACTTGGGCTGTTGAAATCTATTCATATTGTCGTGAATAAGGTTGCTGACTTCAGCAAAATTGTATTTTGACAGTATCCGAGCGGTCTAAAGAACGCAGATAGAAAATATCGTGCAAGTGTCTTGCAGCTGCAAGCCTTGCACGATATTTTTTTGATTCCGTTTGCTGGTGCAAGTGCAGGAAATCCGATGCGGTTTTATTTTGTGAGAGTGGCTTTTTGTTTTGCGTGGGAAGGATTTTGGGGATTTTTGGTTAATATAACGAGATAAAGAAGGCAAATAACGAAGCTAAGATGTCCCCTTCTTC
>JAZLHW010000184.1:0-2221 GCA_045617105.1 Selenomonadaceae bacterium
ATGGCATACGCATCGTGTGGTGTCGGTTTCTTGGTTTTGTAGGCTTTGCGCACCCGCCTGCTGATACGAAGCATAATTGATTTGCGAATGATTGTCCGATTTAGGGGATATAAGAGGGCCGAGACCCAAGGTTGTCGGTCACAGAGGACGGAGCACGGTTCGCAGACAAGTAACGAGAACCGCAACGAGCCCCATTGTTCCAGTTGCCGCCCACGAGGGGGTAATCCAGCTGATTGTTATCAAACCACACACCGTCACACATGTATGTGGTCGCACTGCCGCTTGCCGTCTTCGGAATATATCCGTTCTCATCCATCTTCTCTGCGTCTACGTGACTGCCCGGTGTTCCGCCAGGAACGATTCCTGTAGCGATGTATTCTGTCCAGCTTGCTGCGGAAACAGGCGTATCGCAGTAAGGCTTACTGTTCTTGACCCTGAACCCGTTCGTGCCGTCAAGGACAAGTCCTGCCATTCCCTGCCAGATGTTGCCCCAGTGGTTTTCAATCCACAGAACTTTAACGCCATTCGCACCGCCGTTGTCACCCCAGAAGCAGCCCTTGTCTTTCAGCGTGCCGTTGTTGATTTTAGAAGTGTTTGAACCCAGGCTTCTACCTTCACCGAAAACGGCCTGCGTGTTGTCGCTCTTTCCAATCAGTGTCAGCAGGTCATTGATGTAGTTCCAACCGCTATTGTAAATCGTATACCATCCTGCGCCGATTGCCTTTGCGTAGGTGATTTCGGTTTCACGTGTCTGCGATACCATAGGCGCACCGCTGCCGATGGATTTCAGTTTGGAAGAAACGTTTAAACCTGTGAACATGCCCCAATAAAACGCCTCTTTTACTTCTCCATCAGAGCCTGTGTGGGCGTATGCTTTGTAGCTGTCATCAATCTGCTTGTTACTGAACACCACGTATTCGTATTCGATGTCTTCCCAGCGTTTCACCCAGCGGAAAGCTTTGCCAAATTCCACCATTGCACCGCCGTTGTAGGCAGTATTCGCTACATCCGATGCAGTGCCGTCAAGCTTCTTCGTCTGATCGTCATGGTCGAGTTCGTAGTCCACCGTCCCGTCTGCTTTCAGCATGACAGGACGGGCGATCCGTTCTACAAATTCCTGCCAATCGCCCCACACGAAAACATCGTTCGTGAAATCCATGTGCGCAGGTGTCATGCCTACTGCGTCATACATATACGTGATGCGGTCGGACGGATTGCTGTTGTTCTTTGCTCTCCGATAGCCATAACGCCTTGCGGTCACAGCGGGGTCAATCGCCTTTGCGATCTTCTCCGCTGCAAAAACCAATTCTTTCAGCGTGTCATCTGTTGCTACTCTTGTACTCATTTAGTTTCTCCTTTCATATTTCGCAGAGATAGCCTTGAGCATCTCTGAATAATCCCATGTGTACATCGGCATGTTCCACGCCTGACGATTCCAACGCATCAATCTGCTCCGATTGTTCATTAAGAGCTGCGCCGACAGTGCCTTCATCATACTCTTCTTCCGGGTCGTAGGTTACTTCCCCGGCGTCGGATGCTCCGTCCTCACCGTCCATAACATTAAACGTCTGCCCGTCCGGATGATCTGCGTCGGTGATGGTAACAGAATGCCCGCCCTCGATTTCCTCAATGGTCACGGAAGGGGAAACGCCATCGTCGCCGGCGCCTCCTTTGATATTGTGGAAAGCGAAGCTGAATACCTTTGCAGTGTCCGGGCCTGTCTCCGTAATCTCGGCATAAGGCGTTCCGGTATTTGCATCAACACTGATCTCAGCCGTTCCAAAGCCTGCGGATGCTCCGTTGATGCCGTTTGTTACTGTAAAAGTGGTAGTTGTGCCGTTGGTATAAGTGATCGTGTACGTGTCCACATTCCCGTATGTTGACGTTTTTTCGATGCTGTTAATGCCATTGCCAGTGTCGCCTTTTTCACCTTGCGGAATGCCGAAAAAGAAAGAGAATACTTTCTCTATATCTTCTCCTGATGATTCTACTCTGACAGTAGGTTCCTCGCCGGGTTCGAGCTGTTCTACACTTGCATTCGGAATGCCGAAGCCTGCCGCTTCGCCTGCGTCACCCTTCGCAGCAATGAGCATCCAATATTCCGTGTTGTTGACAGGGATGTTTACAGAAGGTTTCTTCGCAAGATAACTGTTGCCACCATTTCCAACCAAATCAAGAAATGCATACTGCGTAGCAGCGTTATATTCTCCCTTTGGTGTTA
>JAZLHW010000185.1:0-10440 GCA_045617105.1 Selenomonadaceae bacterium
AAGATGTCCCCTTCTTCAACAGCTTGCTGTAAGTGGGGGAAGCCAAATTTTAACAAGCGGTGAGCATATCTCCCGCTTCGTTGAAACGCAAATGGGAGGGAAAATGCTTACGGCATTTTCTTGAACAATGGCGTTATAAAATGGAGGGAGATTTCTTGGATTTAGTTCCTATATTATTGCAGTTTACGGTTGTATTTTTGTTGGTATTCATGAATGGTTTTTTTGTGGCGGCAGAATTTGCCTGCGTAAAGATTCGCCCGTCACGCTTGGAAACCTTGATACAGGAGGGGAACAAGCAGGCAAAATATGCCAAGCAGCTGACGGATCACTTGGATGAATCGCTTTCCGTGACACAGCTTGGCATAACCTTGGCATCCTTGGGGCTTGGCTGGGTTGGAGAACCGTTCGTTGCAAAGCTGATTCTGCCGCTTGCTTCTATGGCGGGACTGAATGAAAGCATTGGCCATACCATATCGTTTTTTCTTGGATTTGCAATCATTACGTCTCTGCATATCATTTTGGGCGAGCTGACACCGAAATCTATGGCGATACAGGATGTGGAACGCATCGTTCTCATCGTTGCGCTTCCCATGATCATATTCGAGAAGGTCATGCATCCCTTTGTCTGGCTTCTCAACAATATGGCAAACTGGGTACTGGAGCGGCTTGGCTTCCAAAAGGAAGGGGAGAGCAACGCACATACAGAAGAAGAACTCCGCCTTTTGGTAGAGGAAAGCCATCGTCAGGGATTGCTTGATGATACGGAGGTTGACTTTGTTGACAATGTTTTTGACTTCACGGATCTGAATGTCCGTGAAATCATGGTGCCTCGCACGGACATGATCTGCCTTTACTTGGAGGACAGTCTGGAGGAGAATCTAAAGACCGTAGTCGAGGAACAGATGACACGGTATCCGGTTTGTCGGGAGGATAAGGATCATATCGTGGGCTTTCTTCATGTAAAGGACTTGCTTAAGTACATGTACAGCGGCAAGCGTCCGAACATACGCAAGCTGACACGCAAGGCACTGGTCGTTCCGGAAAGCATGGATGTGAGCGTGCTTTTAAAGACGATGCAGGAGAAACGCTCCCAGCTTGCCGTTGTGGTGGACGAGTACGGGGGAACTGCCGGCATGGTCACGATCGAGGATATCATGGAGGAGATCGTTGGAGATATTCAAGATGAGTTTGATGAGGAGCGGCCAACGGCAGAATTTCGGGGCGGCAATGTATACTCCGTTGATGCAAAGCTGCTTTTGGAGGAATTAGAGGATATTCTTGAGATAGAAATTGAAGATGAGGATGTGGACTCTGTCGGAGGCTGGCTGAATGACCAAATTGGAGGAGATCCCAAGGTCGGACAGATGGCAGCATTTGCAGGGCATACCTTTTTTGTAGAGGAAGTCGATGGTGCGAGGATCTGCCGTGTGCTGGTTCATCGCTGGAAGCCATTGCAGGAGGAGCATGAGGAGATCGTGAAGGTCAGCCGTTAGTTGAACTTGGGATCACCTGTACTTGATTTTCACAAACGGTTATGGTATGCTCTGAGTATAGGTGAATATGGTGTGCCGACACCTTAAAAACTCCAGAGGGATGCCAGACGCAGGGGCTGGACAGTCGGGGAGCGACAGAAAAATCGGCAAGCAGATCGGGACCGTTAAGGTTCCGATTTTCGTTTTAAGGAGAGATCATGAACAGAAGGAAATTTTTAAGAAATACCATTCTTGCCGCCATTGGTTTGGGAATTGGCGGAATATGGGGGTGGGACAAGTTCTTGTCCAAAAGAGTGGATGCTATAACAGGCAAACTCTCGGTACGCAATATTCGTCATTTGCCAACGGAGAATAATGGCACAAAAAGGCATATTTGCTGGGAAACAGAAGAACCTATGACGAATCCTCAAATGGAATGTGCGGGGGTAAAATATGCCTGTGAAGATATTAGCTTTTGTGATGAAAAGAAAGTCTATCAATATATGGCAACACTTACGGATCTAGCTCCCAAAAGCGACTATTCCTATCGCATTGCAGACGAGGGCAAAGTGACAGAATGGTTTTCTTTCAAAACAGATGCAAAAGGGGATTTCAGCTTTCTTGTGTTTCCGGATTCGCAGTCCTCGGATTATCGGCTGTGGCAAAAAATTGCAGGAGAAGCGTGGAGCCGAAATCGGGGGGCTGAACTTTTTGTGAATTTGGGAGATTTGGTAGACAATGGGCAGCAAAATTTCCAATGGAACGAATGGTTTGATGCCGTTAAGGAGATGAGCTCTTCTCTTTTATTTGTGCCGGTTATGGGCAATCATGAATGTTATGATCTTGCGTGGCAAACCAGAGAACCTATAGCCTATACACACTATTTCCCTCTCCCGTATTATTACTCTTTTGATTATGGCGATGTACATTTTGTGAGTCTCAGCACCTGCGGACGGGAATTAGGTGAGGAGCTGATGTCCCGTCAGGAAGAATGGCTGGAAAAGGATCTCGCTTCCTGCAAAGGGAAATGGAAGATCGTGTTCATGCATCGGGATGTGCTGCAGTATTCTTCAAACAAATTCCCGAATCGGGAGGGGTTCAGTGAGGAAGGCATTCGCTTTATGCCCATTTTTGACAGGCATCATGTGCACTTGGTATTTACTGCTCATTTGCATACCTATAGAAATCATGGGCATATCAAGAACTTTCAAAAATCTGAGGACGGGCCGCTTTATATTCTCACGGGAATTGCCGGCAATTGTTTTTATGATAATCTTTGGAAAGTGCATCCGTTAGATGACAGCATGTCACCACAACCGGACAGAGGGAATTATTTAGCGGCAGCTGTGACAGAAAACATGTTGACTGTGAACACTTATTTGGCAGATGGAACTTTACTGGAAACGATGACAATAGTACGTTCAACGGCTCATGAAAACAATGAAGGTGGTTGATGCGGTGCTATGGAGGCAGATAAAATATTTGCGGCAGCGGGGAAGTATGGAAAATAGCGAGGCTGATAAGAAGTTAGTTTTTAAGAAGTTGGGGAATGGAGAGAGCTTTATGAAAAAATTACTGGCAGGTGTTCTGCTTACGATGGTTGTTTCCTGCGCAGGGTGCGGAACGAATATGCCGCAGCAGCAGGCTGCGGAGGTTCAAGAAGAGAAGCAGGAAAAGGCAGCGGTACCTTATGCCTTGGTTTCGGAGTCGATGGAGCTTCCTTCATTGAAGGAGGTTGGGGTTCCCGTTTATGACAAGCTGACGCGGAGGGAACGCAGGGAGAAGGGGCTTCCTGCCGGATTGCCGAAGCTTAGTCAAAAGGCTTCTGGAAAGGTGGCATACTTAACTTTTGATGATGGACCGGATGACAGGAATACCATGGCGGTTTTGGATATTTTAAAAGAGGAGAAGATACCTGCTACCTTCTATGTGGTTGGAAAACGGGCAGAGGCTTATCCGGATACAGTGAAGCGTATGGCGGAGGAAGGCCATGCTGTAGGAAATCATAGCTACGACCATGATTATGGCAGGCTGTATGCTTCTCCGCAGGCGTTTTTGGCAGAAATGGAGCAGACCGATGAAATCTTTATGCAGATCCTCGGTATGCGTCCTTTGATCCTCCGTGCACCGGGCGGTGTTGTCGGTCATTTTAATGACAGCTATTGGGAGGCACTCAAGGAGGCAGGCTATGTTGAGCATGATTGGAATGTCAGTTCAGCAGATGCTGCACCGGGACATCCCGTTGCTCAAGATTTTATCGATAATATCAATGGACAGACGGAGAATACAGCAGAAGATCATGCGGCGATCATTCTCATGCATTGCTCGGAGGGGCATGAGGAAACGGTAAAGGCATTGCCTGAAATTATTCGGATGCTCAGGGAGAAGGGCTACCAATTTGGTGTCGTTACGCCGATGACACCGCAGCCGTGGTAAGCTTCTGGCAGGAAAAGGACGGAGGAATTTATGAAACGATTGGTGATAGGAATCTCCGGTGCGAGCGGTGTGATTATGGGATACGATCTGCTGCGGATCTTGTCAGAAATGGAGGGCGTGGAGACGCATTTGGTCATGACGAGCGGGGCGGAGCGAACCTTTGCACATGAAACGGGCATTGCGGCGGAACAGGTGCGTGTACTTGCCGATGCGGTGTATGACTGCACGGATCTGGGGGCTGCCATTTCGAGCGGTTCCTTTCGAACCGATGGCATGATCGTGATTCCCTGCAGTATGAAGACGGCCGCCGGAATAGCAAGCGGTTTTTCGGACAATTTGCTGCTTCGTGCGGCAGATGTCTGCTTGAAGGAGCAAAGGAAGCTGGTTCTGGTGCCAAGGGAAATGCCGCTTTCTGGGATTCATTTGAGAAATTTGAAGGAGCTGTCAGGTTGCGGGGCTGTTATACTGCCGCCAGTTTTGACGTTTTATAATGGCGCAGACACGGTGGAAAAGCAGATCTTGCATATCCTTGGAAAGATCTTGATGCAGTTTGACATAAATTTACCGGAATTTCGTCCTTGGACTGGGAAGGACGAAATTCCGGCAGGGAATTGACGAATTGGAACAGGAATGGACGCTGCGTTCCTTCCTGTTATTTTTTGAGGAAACGCATGGCAAGCATGGTGATATCATCGGACTGCTCGGCATCTCCTGCATGTTTTTTTATGGAATCGTTTACGGATTCCAGCAAGCCTTTTAGGTCGGAGTCCGTGCGTTCATTTAGGCAGGCTAAGAGCTTTGCTTCGCCGTATTGCTCCTTTTCCTCGTTCATTGCTTCAGTTACGCCGTCCGTGTACAGGTACAGGACATCGCCTTTTTGCAGGAGAAATTCTTCCTGCACGAAATCAAAGGAATCCATCATGCCGAGGATCAGGTTCTTTTTTTGCTGGAGGTATTGGTATTTCTGTTCTGAGGCACGGAATAGGAGCGGCGGATTATGTCCTGCATTGACACAGGTGAGCTTTCCTGTTTCCGTGTCGAGCAGGGCAAGGAAAGCCGTCACGAACAGCATTTCCTCATTCTCTTGGCATAGGACATCATTTGCCGCTGAGATGGCAGAGGCAAGCGATTTGTTTTCGCCGTGAGCCATCATGGCAACATAATTATTTAATACGGTCTTGCTTCGCATCATAAAGAGTGCGGCAGGAATCCCCTTTCCCGAAACGTCTGCAATCGTAAGAAGCAGGCGTTTTTCGTCTATCCAATAGAAATCATAAAAATCACCGCCGACTTCCTTTGCCGTATCCATGGTGGCATAGAGTTCAATGCCGCGATTTTTCCAGTTGAAATTTTTTGGAAGCTGGCTTAATTGGATATGGGTCGCATGGTCAAGGTCGGACTGGATCTTGGCTCGCTCCTTGGAAAGCTCCTCTACATGGTGCAGGTGTTGTTCCAGTTTATCGGACATTTGGTTGAAAGCATGGGCAACGTCTTCAATTTCATCGCCGCTGGATATTTGGATCTTTTGCCCAAAAAGTCCTTGGCTGATGGCTTTTGCACCGTCCATGAGGGATTGCAGAGGGCGGACGAACCGAAATGTGAGATGATATCCTACAAAAAGGAGCAGGGCAAAGATGGCAAAAATGATGCAGGCGAAATTCCATGCGCTTTGCTTCATGTGTTCTTTCACAAGACGATTGTTGCTGGTTATGGTGTTCTGTATGATGGTGCGGTTGGATTCCGTGACACCTGCATAGCGGGACAGATCTATGATGCGGCAGAAAAAACCATCCATGTTTTTCAACGGAACTGCAATCAAAAGGCAGTTCGTTTGTCCCGTATCAAAGGTGCGGAAAATTTCCTTTTGTGATGCCATCAGAGTTTCGAGATCTTCCAGCCCTTTAAGCTCTTGCAGGTTTTCCAGAAGATTTTTTCCCGTGGAAAAACTGCTGTCTTCCTGTTTGGAAAACAGGATATTTCCATCATTTTTCAAGAGAAAGATGAAATCTTCCGCTTTTATGTTGCTTCCCATGGGGAAATATTTGGCATTCCATGAAATGGAGACAACGCCTGCGAAATTCCCCTCTTTGAAGTAGGGGGCAGTGCAGGTCATCAAGGGTTCATCAAGCATCGTCTTGTCAAAGGATTGGAAAAGGCTTGCAGATTTCTTTCCTTTGGCTTCCTTGTACCAGCCAGTTTCCCTGTCGGAATGGTGGGAAGCCTTCGCTTGGAGCTGGGAGAAAAGAGGAGAGTCCTCATTCAGGCTTACGAGGGAAATACAGAAGCCTGACTCAGCGGCAACAGAAAGTGTGCAGAAATCATCGGGTTCTTGGCTGTTTTCAGCTAGAAAATGAAGGTTGTTGATGAGGTGAGGCTCGATGTTCAAAGCGAGGGGAAGTTCATCCTGCAAAGCCTCTGCAGATACATCAGGGAGGATCTGCACAAAGGTGTGCAGGTTTTCGGAATTGCGTTTTTCTGCGGTATAGCTGCTTCGGGGCGTATATTTTTCAGGATGGGTGCAGATATCTGTCATCTGCCAAGCCATGTTGTCTGTGATTCGCTGCAGGAACTCGATATTGGTATCGAAGGCAGCCGCCTCGAATCTTGCGATCCGCATGAGTGCTTTGCTGTCATTTTCCCAGAGGCTGTCATCGCTGGCAGTCAGGATCTTTGCACCGATATCTTCCGTATGCTTCATAGTATTCCATGCTGTCATGGCAAGGAAGGTAGCAGCGGCGCAGATCATGACGGCAAAGGAGGCAGCGCCGCAGGTGATCAGCAACAGGCGGATCTTGTTTTTTAAGGTCATGTTCTTGAAATAGTGCATTGCGGTACTACCTCTCTTGTTTTTTTCGGAAACATGCTGCCAGCATGGTGATGTCATCGGATTGCTCTGCACTTCCTGCATGGCTTGCCACGGAAGCGTTCGCCTGCGTCAAAAGCTCCTTGGGTGCAAGGCTGGCATTTTTGTTCAGGCACTCGCTGAGCCGTACTTCACCGTATTGCTCTTTTGACGAATTCATTGCCTCGGTGACACCATCTGTGTATAAGTAGAGAAGGTCGCCTTCCTGCATGAAAAGCTCCTGCTGCTCAAAGGTGAAGGAATCCATCATGCCAAGGACAAGGTTCTTTTTGATATTCAGGCAGCTATACTGCTGGTCTGCGGAATGAAGGAGGAACGGCGGATTGTGTCCGGCATTGACATAGGTGAGTTTTCCCGTTTTCAAATCAAGGATGGCAAGGAAAGCAGTCACGAACAGCATTTCCTCATTTTCTTGGCAAAGGGAATCATTCGCCATGGAAACGATCGAAGAGAGCGGAGTCGTCTGTGCCATCATCGTAATGTAGTTCTTGAGGACGGTCTTGCTTCTCATCATAAAGAGTGCGGCTGGAATTCCCTTGCCGGAAACGTCTGCGATGGTGAGAACGAGATGCGTCTCATCGAGCATGTAAAAATCATAGAAATCGCCGCCGACTTCCTTTGCGGTCGTCATGGTTGCGTAGACCTCTGTTGTGTTCTTTTCCAACTGGAAGTTGTGGGGAAGCATGCTGACCTGTATGTTCTTGGCAAGAGACAGGTCTGCTTCCAGCTTAGCTTTCTCCTTAGTGTTTTTTTCGATAGATTGGATATGGTCTGCCAGTTCGTCTGCCATGCGGTTGAAGCTGCGGGCAAGTTCTTCAATCTCATCACCGCTTGTGATCTCGATCTTCTTGCCGAAGTTTCCCTTTCCGATTTCCTTCATACCGTGGATAAGCGTTTTCAAGGGAACCATCAAGCGATGCGTGATATGATGTCCACGGCGCAGGATCTCGCCGAGCAGGAACAGGATAAGAAGCAAGAGTATGCAGATGGTTGCAGCCTGCTCTTTTGCAATGACTGACTTGAACCATTGGAGCACATTTTCCACCAAGGAGTCATTATTATCCAGAATCTTGCGTGTGAGCTCGCCGTCAAAGACTTGAAAAAGATAGGTATTCATTTCTTTGACGGGAACACCTGTCAAGTAGTAGGATCTTCCGTCAATGGAGAAGGGCAGGAAAACGTCCTTTTGGGAATTCATCAAGAACAGGAGGGAATCCAGTCCTGTGATATGCTTCGGGTCTGCATGGAATATGTTTTTGTGGATACCAAAGAAGCCTTCCGTTTTCTCGGAGGCGATGATGCTGCCGTCCATTTCTGTCATAAAGGACCATTCATCTGCTGTTTCGTCCATGTTGAACATGCTTTTGCCTACATTGTCGACATTGAGGCAAATGGAAGCTATGCCGGCAAACTCCCCGTTTCGGTAATAGGGGGAAGAATAGGAAACAACGATGCCTCCAAGGTCTGAGTTGGACTTGGTGAAGGTGAACTGCCGGGTCTGCTCCGTTTTTCTGTACCACTCCGCAGATTTGTAATCATAGTGGTAGTTTGTGCTGCGGATATATTCCATATCGCTTTGTGTGAACCGTTCCAGATCAACGAAAATTCCGCTGGCAGAGCCAATCAATAGGGCAGGGCGTTGGTTTTTTTCCACGGTCATCAGTTGATGGTATGCAATCATGTAGTCCTCGATGTTGAGTGTGAGGGCAGCTTCCTTTCTGAGCTCGGCAAGCTCTGCTTCGCTGCAGCCCTCCGGGAATTCCACAATGCCGTAGAAACTGCCGTCTTCATAATATTTTTCGCTCTTTATCTCACGCGGGGGATAGTCTTGCGGATTGGAAAGGATCTGTGTCATTTCCCTTGCGGTATTTCTTGTGATCGTCCGCATCATGGCATATTTTTCTGCCATGATGTTTGCTTCCTTGTTGACACAGAACATCATTCGCTGTTTTTCGTTTTTGAGCAATAGGTCTGTGCTGTTGAAGATAATGTCGTTGCTCATGCTGTCCATGGTTCTCAGTGTGAGATTGTTGATCTGCTGAATCAGCTGATGTTCCGTGCTTGCCAGCACGAAGAAGGTACACAGGACACAGGCAACGATAGCGATCGTTATTTTTTTTTGCAAAGGCCGATGTTTATTGAAAATGCGTTGGAAGATAGGATACAAGTTCTCACCTGATTTCTATAATGGAAGTAGCGTTATCGTATACATAAATTATATCGCAATCGCAGGAAAAAATGAATGTGTATCCATTCGTTATTCTTTGCTGTCTGCAAGCTCTGTCATAGTTTTTGCCAAAAGAGCCTCCGTAGTCAGGCTGCCGCCGGAAATTGCCCCCGCTTTTTTGGATAGGGCACCAACCTCGTAGCGGTCAAGATGTACCCCGTCATAGACACACTGTGTTGTGCAAATGATTTTAGTGCCGTGTTCCTTGGCATATTCCAGCATGGGAAGAAAATCGTTTTTTGCTTTGCCGACGGGCATACCTCCCATGCCAAACCCCTCGATGATGACGGCATGGCATCCTTGGTCAACCAAGAACTTGAGCAAGCAAGGCTTTGTGCCGGGGACGAGCTTCAGGACGGAAACGCTTTCGTCAAGCCTGTCATGCAGGACAAAGGGAGCAGACGGCGGGATAGGAGAGTATTCCCAGTGGATCGTTCCGTTTTGGAGGACGGCAGCGTTTGGTCGATTGATGCTGTGGAAGGCAGACAGGTTTTCTGCATACAGCTTGCGTGCCGCATTTCCGTGAATCAGGCGAGTGCCAAAGGCGAGAAATACACCGCAATGTCCGCTGGCGGCGGCAAGTGCCGCAAACATTAGGTTGCTGGGTGCATCAGAATCGGGAGTGCCGAGGGGAAGCTGTGAACCCGTGAAAACAACAGGGCAGTCGATGTTTTCCAGCATGTAGTAAAGAGCAGCAGAAGAATAAGCCATAGTATCTGTTCCGTGCGTGATGATAAAACCATCATACCGCATACGGTTTTTTGCTACGGTTCGAGCCATTTCCTGCCAGTGGCAGGGGTGGATGTTGGAAGAGTCCAGATTTAGGAGATCTATAAAATCAATGTCAGCAATTTCGCCAAGCTCCGGAACGGAGGAAAGCAGGGAAGCCCCATCCGCTGCGGGCTGCAATCCGTTTTTTCCTTGGATCGAAACGATAGTCCCACCCGTGGACAGCAAGCATATTTTTTTCATAAAAGAGGTTCCCTTCTTATTCTTGTTATAACGAAGCGGGAGATATGCTCACCGCTTGTTAAAATTTGATTTCCCCCACTTACAGCAAGCTGTTGAAGAAGGGGACATCTTAGCTTCGTTATAACGCCATTGTTCAAGAAAATGCCGTAAGCATTTTCCCTCCAAGTTGCGTTTCAACGAAGCGGGAGATATGCTCACCGCTTGTTAAAATTTGATTTCCCCCACTTACAGCAAGCTGTTGAAGAAGGGGACATCTTTAGCTTCGTTATAACGCCATTGTTCAAGAAAATGCCGTAAGCATTTTCCCTCCAATTTGCGTTTCAACGAATCGGGAGATATGCTCACCGCTTGTTAAAATTTGATTTCCCCCATTTACAGCAAGCTGTTGAAGAAGGGGACATCTTAGCTTCGTTATATTTTTATCATAGCAATATACTTTTTTATGTGTCAAGCAGGGAGGCATGAAGCAC
>JAZLHW010000186.1:0-9232 GCA_045617105.1 Selenomonadaceae bacterium
ACCATGCCGCAGGACCTCATGCTCATTCAAAGCATGGGCGCAATGCCCTGCTACATCGGAATTGCCCCGAACCGTCCGGATATTCTCTCCGAGATGAACGCGGCAATTATCTCCATTGACCTCAGCCGTCCGGGCTTCATCAGTCATCTTATGGAAAAGCATTTTTTCAACACCCCGATGAACCGCCAGCTCTCTCCCGCCGAAATCACCTGGCTGGAGCAGCACCCGGTCATCAAAATCGGCGGCCTCAGCAACGATTTCCCCTACAGCTACGAGGACAAGGACGGCAAAATCAAGGGTGTCAATATCGAAGCAGTCAATCTCATGCTGAAGCGGCTGAACATTTCCAGCCGGGCGGAATGGACCTTGTTCCCCGACCGGCAGCAGGCCAGCAAGGCACTGCAGGACAAGACGGTCGACATCATCTTCCCCGAGTACCGCAGTTATCAGGATTCCGACGAGCGCGATATATTGCTTTCCCAAAACCTGCACCGCCTGACCTTGGGAATGCTGTGCAAGGAGCTGCCGGATAAAAGCGGCGTACATTCCATTGCCACCCCCGAGCCAAGCCTTGTCGGGCCGTATATCAAGGCCAACTACCCCAATTCCGTCATTGTCCCCGCCAAAAGAATAGTCGATTGTGTCGAAAAGGTTTACCGCGGCGAGGCAACGGCGGCCCTCGCCCCGCTGTCCATTCTCGAGCAGGCCGTCAGCCAGGCCGGCAACAAGAGCGAATACAAAATCATCCCTCTGTCGGCCAGCTTTGATATCTGCTTTGCCGGGCGGCGCGATACGAATTTGCTGCTGAAAATCATCAACCGGGGAATCAACTTTCTCTCCAATGATGAAATTGACTATCTGACCATGCAGTTTGTCCTGCAAAACCGCCCCGCACCTTCCCCCGGCGAATTTTTCCGCCAGCACCCGGAATATCCTGCCGGCATCTTCATACTCCTCTGCAGTCTTATCGTGGCCGGCTATGCCCTGCGGCAGTCCAACCGTTCGGAAAAAGAGCTGTCCCGCGCCAACGCCCAAATTCAGGAAACCAACACGCATCTTGAATCGCTCGTAGCCGAGCGGACTGCAGCCCTTGAGCAGGCACTTTCGCAGGCGGAAAAGGCCAACCAATCAAAAACCACCTTCCTCTTCAATATGTCGCATGATATCCGCACCCCGATGAACGCCATCCTTGGCTTCAACAAAATGGCGGAAAAGCATATCGACGACAAGGAGCAGATTCTCGACTGCCTCAGCAAGGTCGAAAATGCCGGTCAGCATCTGCTCGGCATTATCAATGATGTGCTGGAAATGGCCCGCATTGAAAACGGCCTGCTGGAAATCGAAGAAAAGCCGGTAAACCTTCTCAATGACAAGGGAGCCACCGCCGCCATGATCGATTCGCTGGCTGCGGCCAAGCATATCACCTTTACCAAAAAATATCCGGACTTTGACAAGAACCTGTACCTCTGGCTCGATACCGTGCGTATCGACCAAATACTGCTGAATATCCTCTCCAATGCCATCAAATACACTCCCGACGGCGGCTGCGTGGATTATACCGCTGAGCTTCTGCCGGCCGATGACACAGACCATGTCCGACTGCGGTTTACCGTTGCTGACAACGGCATCGGCATGAGCAAGGAATTTCTGGAAACCGTCTTTGACAGCTTCTCACGGGAGCGCAGCTCTACCGTCAGCGGTGTTCAGGGTACTGGGCTGGGCATGGCCATCACCAAGCGCATACTCGATGCCATGCACGGCACCATAGAGGTCACCAGCGAACTTGGCAAGGGGACGACCGTTCAGGTTGAGCTCACACCGCGTATTGTTTCACAGGAGATGATAGACAGTCTTGCCGCCACCGCCGCTGCAGAGGAGATTTCCTTCAAAGGTCTCAGCGTCCTTTTGGTAGAGGACAACGAACTCAATCGGGAAATTGCCAAAGAGATCCTGACTGACTTCGACATCAGCGTTGACGAGGCTGAGGACGGCACCATCGCCGTTGACAAGCTCACCAAAGCCACTCCGGGACAGTACGACATTGTCCTCATGGATATCCAAATGCCCATCATGGACGGCTACCGAGCCACCGCCGAGATTCGCCGTCTGCCTGACCCTGCCATCGCCAATATCCCAATCATCGCCATGACCGCCAACGCCTTTGCCGAGGACAAAAAGAAGGCAATGGCGTCTGGCATGAACGACCATCTGGCAAAGCCGATCGACATCGCCAAGCTGAAGGAAGCCTTGGCAAAATATGCAAAGCAACAAAGTAAATAAGCAACAAAAAATTCCCCCTGAGAGCTGACGGGATTTGTACCGCCGCTTTCGGGGGGGATTCTGTATTCCACACTAGGAAGATAAACTTACAGATATTTTACTTTCAAGGCAAGTATACGCCGCAGGGATTCGTCAATGCGTTCTTCTGTAATTGTGCCGTTTTCTACAGCTTCTACCACCCTTTCAAAGGATTTCTTGATATCTATCGGCATAAGTACAATATCTGCTCCTGCGAGGATCGCCTTCACCGTAGTATCCCCATCATGATCAATTTCCGATACGGCATTCATCAGCATGGAATCTGTTATGATAACGCCCTGATATCCTAATTCTTTTCTCAATTTTTCGGTCAGCATGACTTCTGACAAGGTCGTTGGCTGCTGGGAAGGATCTACGTTGCTCACCGTGATATGAGACGCCATGATCATATCTGTTTCCTTTGCTGTCTTTATAAAAGGAACCAGCTCTCCCGATAATAATTCTTCCCAAGTTTTTGTCTGCACAACAGCACCCTTGTGTGTATCATCTGTCGTATCGCCATGTCCCGGATAATGCTTCGTGCAGCCCATCACACCGGCAGAGTGCAAACCCTTCAGCTCTGCCTTGACCATTGACGTGACCAGCTTAGGCGTATTGCCAAAGGAACGTTCCCCAATAATGATATTGTTAGGATTTGTATTGATATCTGCTACAGGAGCAAAATCCAGATTAAAACCCAGATCTTTTAAATACTTACCAATCGTCTTGCCCGTTTTTTTTGCCTTGCGAGTGCTGTTCTCTGCACCGATCTCTGCCATAGGGGGAATGACAGGTGCTTTAAAGCCAGTCTTGGGATCCTGTGCCAGCTTGCTGATCCAAGTCATATCCCCGCCTTCCTCATCGATCGCCATAAACAGCGGAATAGAACTATTTTTTTGCAGATCTGACAGAAAAGCCCTTGTCTGGGAAGCCGTTTCCAAATTGCCGTTAAACAAAACGAAACCGCCGACAGGATAATCCTTCAAGTCAGCAAGAATCTCACTGTTTATTTCTGTCAAGCAGGAGCTCGTCAGAAATTCTGGCTGTACGATAAAAAGCTGCCCCACCTTTTCCCTCAAAGTCATCTTATGGATCATCTGTTCAATTTTCACAGCTGCTTTACGGTCTTTTGCATCGGCATGGGCAGGCGGAAAGCACACGCACAGAGCAAACACAAAAAGCGACATAAAAAATACACCCTTAAAAAGAAGATTTCGTATCATATCTATTTCCTCCTTGACAATTCCATATAAGAAAATATTCCTTTGTATAAAAAACTTTACTGCCGCTGCAAGCGCTGTCCCAACTTCCCTTCACCCGTTCCGCAGGCTCTGTTTCCCTTTGCTTTACAAAAGTCATAAACGCAAACGATTGCACAAATAACGACAAAAGGAATCAAAGAACACAGCAGACAGGACAAGGACGGGAAGCTCTCGGAAAGAAACACATTTTCCAACATATACTGGTAAAAGCTTATATCACCAATTTGAACGGTATTGATAATAACCTCTACATTGCCGCCAACGAGATATGTCATCATAGAATGTGCGCCAAGAATGACAAAAAGCTTTAGATAGACAGAAACCCTGCGACAGCCAGCCAAAAGCTTGTCCATCACGGATAAAACGACCATAAACGCTCCAGAAAGTATCAGCACATAGGAAGCAGTCCATAAAGGCTTAGATATTATCACAAAGATACTTGCCAGCCAGCCAAGCAGGAAGCACGCACAGCCGCAATAGACTAAACACAGTCTTTTTTCCTTCTTGAGCCACATGCCTGCCGTCATGCCAAGCAGCATGGAGGCAACCGCCGTGACATTGCCGTACATGCCTTCAGGGTCAAAATCCTTCTGGCCATAATTATGATTGCTTCCCTGCAGAAGTTGGTCTGTCATCATACTGATGTTGTTCGTTTCGGAAAAAGGTTCCAAAAAAGAATAAAGATAAAATCCAGCTGTTGTAAGGGATAAAATCATACCCGCAGCAATGAGATTTCTTTTTTCTGTTTTCAGCCAGTGAAAGATCACGACACCAAAGAAATAAGCAAATCCTATCCTCTGCAATACGCCAAAGGGACGAAAATACGTTGTCACTCCGAGGAAAAATTCGTGAAGGGTATATTCCGGAACAACGAACAATGACCAAATTGCCCCAAGGTGATTATAGAGAATACCTGCCCCAAACAAAAGCAAAAAACGCTTCCAAGCATCCTGAAACCAATGCACACCAAAAATTTTCCTATCAGCATTTATAGCAACAGAAACACCTGCGATAAAGAGAAAACAAGGGAAAAAGACATCTGCCAGCGTGATACCTGACCATTCCGAATGAAGGAAAGCCTGAAAAGAAAACGTTTCACTGGGATTTAGGTTCACCAATGTCATACCAAACAGTGCCGCCCCACGCATCACATCGACAGCGACATTTCTTTTTTTGTATACGGATTGGCTGCTTTCCATAAGCAATACTCCTTTTAATGTTTTAGCTCGTGGTGAATAACTATTTTAAACTGCCGAAACAACAAGGATATCCATCGCTCACCATGCCTCCAACGTTGACTGTTTCGCCCCCCTCAAAGTATAGCTTCATCACGAAAAAACAGCATAGCCGATATCCCGACTATGCCAAAATTTTCAAAATGCCCACGCCCTGCAATATGGTACAGGATTATTTGACATCCTTTACCCACGGAATGTCAGATCCAACTCCTTCACCCGCTGTTCCACTGCATATTGCGGCACACCAAACTGAGCACCCAAAGTCTTGCAGACTACCACGGGATTCGGAAGTCCCTTCATGACCTTCTTGAACTTGTCAATAAAAAGACTCTCGTCCATCAAAAGAGCGCCTGCCAAGCGAAATGCATCATCATCCGGATTGTCTAGATCCACAGAAATCAAATTACGTTCATAGCGTTCTGGATTGTCCTTATGAAGAGCATAGGTTGCAATTTGATAAGCCAATGCAAATCTCTGCTCCTTCTCTGACTTGTTCGCATTCACAGAAATAACATTGCTCTCCTTATTCATGCTCACATCCATCTCGTTTCCATGAATCAGAATCGTGGACAGCACACCGTCCTGCAAGTGAAGTGCAGGTACTGCCTTCAAACCCAAAACACCCAAGATTTTCTGAACTGCCGGCTTGAAACAGGGCTGGATCCCAGCCGCAACCAACAAGCGCTCTGCCATGTTCTGTAATTCAATATGAGATCTTGTCATAATATTCCTCTACTTTCTCTTGGACTCAAACCAAACACCTCAATCACACTTATTCTTATTCTACAAAAGTTTTCTTTTTCCTTCTTCTGCTTGACGTAAATTTTGCTGTTTTTGCAAGCCAAAAACTATCCCGCCTTGCGGTCATAATGGTATTTGTTGAAATCTTCACACTATGGTATAATATTGGAGTGAACAAAAAATAAGGAGGATTTTTTATGCGAAAGCATTCTATCAGGATTTCCATTTGCCTGCTTTTATTAATGACACTCTTTTCGTCCTTGGCAGCGGCCAAGAACCTAGATGCTAAAAGAGCCGAACTGGAACAAAAGGTGTCCACTACCTTAGACAAATTTTATGCCATCTATCCCGATGCAAGACCTGCGGTAGAAAATAATGTCGGTTATGCTGTATTTGCCGGAACAAGCAGCCAGTTTGGCATTTTTGGCAGTTCCCACATGCGGGGAATGGCGATCAACAACCATACCGGAGAAAAGATCTACATGAAAGGCAGTGAAGCTCAAGTAGGATTTGGCATTGGTATCAAGGAATACTCTCTCGTATTTGTCTTCTGCTCACCGCAAGCATGGGAAAACTTCGTCAGCAAGAAATGGTCCGTGGGCGGCACTGCGAATATTGATGCCAACGATGGCGTAACAGGCGGCGGGCTGGACGGTGCCATGCGCGTAGACAACGATATTTATGTTTACCAGTTTACGACAAAGGGATTAGCCGCACAAATCGGCATTACCGGTACCTACTATTCCAAAGATGACGATTATTACGAAAAGAAAAAATAGCGAAGCCCCATAAAAAACGGGAAGGTTTGGAGATTTCCTCATAACACCTTCCCGTTTTGGTTTGTAAGATCCTAACTTTTGTATACACTCAATTTTATATGCTGGCTTTTGACAAATGTAAAATCAGCATTTCCTGTCCGCCCATCCTTTCTCTCAAAAGAAACTCCGTCCTTTCTTTCCGGCGAACAGGCGAAACAGGAAGAATCCTATACAAGCAGAAAGTACAGAAGCTGCAAAGATACTCATTTTTGCAGTTTCCAAAAGAGGGCTGTCCGGAAATGCAAGAGCCGCAATAAAGAGAGACATGGTAAAGCCAATGCCAGCCAAAGCACCTGCACCTGCAAAATGCTTCCCTTCCACGTTCTTCGGAAGCGGTATTCCTGCGAAACGATGCAGCAAATACACGCTCAAGCAAATCCCCAGCGGTTTTCCAAGACAAAGGCCAAGCAAAATGCCAAGCCCTACGGAAGACAGCAATTCCCCAAAGCCGCCTGCAAAGGAAACACCTGCGTTCGCCAATGCAAACAGAGGCATAATGCCGTACGCAGACCAAGGCTCCAAACGATGCTCCAAACGATAAAGGAGAGCACTTTCCGGATTTCGCTCGTTCGATGGAATCAAGAGACCCAAGGCGACTCCTGCAATCGTTGGGTGAATTCCGCCATTCAAAAAACACAGCCAAGCGCCCATTCCCATAGCAAGATAAGGGCGGAAGCTCTGCACTCCTCGAAGATTCAAGAACAACGCCCCTGCCAAAAATGCCAATCCCACAGCAACGATTCCCATGGAAACAGAGGTACTGTAAAACAAGGCGATCACCAAAATAGCGCCCAAGTCATCAATGATCGCCAATGCTGTCAAGAAGATCACGATACCAACGCCAGTATTTCCTGCTGCCAGTGTCAAAATCCCTAAAGCAAATGCAATATCTGTAGCCATTGGGATCCCCCAGCCTGCCGCACCTTCCCCGCCATAATTGATCAAACTGTACAGAATGGCAGGCACAGCCATTCCTCCAATGGCTGCCGCAATGGGAAGCAAGGTCGTGGACAGGGAACGCAGCTCACCGTACAAAATCTCCCGCTTGATCTCTAGGCCAATGACAAAGAAGAATACCGCCATCAAGCCATCATTGATCCACTCCAACAGACTGAGATTCAAATGGAGCTGTGCCAAAATATCCCACGGTTTCCATGACAAAACCCGATGATAGCTATCTGCCGCACCGCTATTAGCAAGCAGCAATGCCACACCCGTAAAAAACAGCAACAGAATACCACTTGCCGCTTCCAGCTTAAAAAACCAGCGAATCGGCGCAACCGCCTGCATCATCACCCTTTTCATCGCATTCACCCCTCCTCTGTCTCAAAAATGAGAAAACATCTGTCTTTATTCTACAAAAAATCTTATAGCATGACAACCATTTCCCAGACAAAAATCCCCCTGTGATTAACACAGGGGGGATTTTCTTCCTAGTTGTCATAGCTTTGGCTTTGCGAAAATCATGCGGCCAGCCGCCGTCTGCAATGCCGATGTCACCTCAACTCGAATCGTGCTGTTGAGATGCCTGCGGCCGTTTTCAACAACGATCATCGTTCCATCGTCCAAATATGCAACGCCTTGACCTTGCTCCTTGCCATCCTTCACAACAGTAACCTGCATGACTTCTCCAGGAATCACGACCGGCTTCACCGCATTGGACAGCTCATTAATGTTAAGCACCTCAACGCCGCGAAGCTGGGCAACCTTGTTCAAATTAAAATCATTGGTAACGATCTTGCCATTTACCTGCTGTGCCAAACGCACCAGCTTGGAATCCACTTCCGAAATATCCTCAAAATCCACATTGGTAACCTCAACAGAAAGCTTTCCGGAATGTGTGCGGATCCTTTGCAAAATATCAAGCCCTCGTCTCCCTTTCGTGCGTTTCAGCACATCCGAAGAATCTGCAATATGCTGCAGCTCCTCCAAGACAAACACGGGAATCAGCAAGGTTCCCTCCAAAAAACCAGTCTCGCAAATGTCTGCGATCCGCCCATCAATAATAACACTGGTATCCAGCAGCTTATAAAGCTTCACTGAATCCACAGGACGAGGCTCAGAACTTGTTTCCTTAGGGGATTCCTCCGCTTTCTCCTTTTCCTTGAGCTTAACCAGTTCCTTCAAAGTTTTAGGAATGACTTCAAAAATCCCAAAAATTTCCTTTCTTTTCCGAATCGTAACATGGATTCCAAGGTAGCCAAGCATAATACTGAACACCAATGGAATATAATCCCCAACGACAGGAATCTTTGCAAAAGAATAACTCAACAGATTTGCGATAATAAGTCCGATTGCAAGCCCACAAGCACCTGCAACAACATCATGAATCGGCATTTTGCTGAACTGGCTCTCTACCAATGCAGCAAACCTCTTCAGCTGTCCAATAATGATTCGCGATAAAAAAAGTCCTATAATTGCACCCAAAGCTGCTCCTGCCAAAAGGCAGAGCATACTCGCCAAGGTCAAGCGAAAAAAGCCCATATCGACCTTCAAAATTTCCGTACTGATAAACGCTGTCACAAACGGCGTTGCCAAATGCAAAAGTGCCGCACCTGCTACTGCCATCAGCAACGTAATAATGATTCGTAATACCCGATCAAGCATACATCTTCACCCCCTTTCCTTAAATTGCTGCAGACAAAAATCCAAGCAGGTTCATCATACTAAATCTGCTTGGATTTGTCAAAATATCTAACATAAATTTTACCAAAAAAATGCCGAATTTCCGTATATTTTTCCCTATGGAAAAACACCGTTCTCTACTCCGCCTTCGTTGTCCGCAGGAAAAGCTTCAACAACTCCTCCTTTGGCTCTGCATGATGATGGACGATCTCATAAACGGTTCGGCAAATAGGAAGCTCCACATCATATT
>JAZLHW010000187.1:0-9048 GCA_045617105.1 Selenomonadaceae bacterium
TGGCGGTGGTGAGGGCCGTTCGCCAGTTGGACGCAAGCATCCTGTTACGAAGTGGGGCAAGTGTGCAATGGGTGCAAAGACTCGTCGCAAGAAAGCTTCCGACAAGTTTATTGTCAAGCATCGCACGAAGTAATTTATAGAAGTCGAAAGGGGGAGAAACCTTGTCAAGATCAATTAAGAAGGGACCTTATGTTCAGGAAAGCCTCATGAAGAAGATCGAGGCAATGAATGCAGCAAATGAAAAGAAGGTTGTCAAGACTTGGTCCAGAAGCTCTACGATTTTCCCGGATTTCGTCGGTCATACGATCGCTGTCCATGATGGGCGCAAGCATGTACCGGTTTATGTGACGGAAGATATGGTAGGACATAAGCTTGGCGAGTTTGCACCAACACGTACCTTTAAGGGACATGCAGGCGAAGAGAGAAAGACATCGCTGAAGTAATTTGCGAGAGGAGGAACCTTTGTGGAATCAAAAGCAGTAGCTAAATACGTTCGCATCGCTCCGCGCAAAGTTCGTGTTGTCATGGATCTCATTCGTGGCAAGAACGTTGCAGAGGCTTTTGCGATTTTGAAGTTCACGCCGAAAGTTGGCGCTGAAGCAATAGAGAAGGTTCTGCGTTCTGCCGTTGCAAACGCAGAGAACAACTTTGACATGGATGCCGATAAGCTCTACGTTTCCTCGGCCTTCGTTGACCAAGGACCAACGCTCAAGCGTATTCACCCGCGTTCCCGCGGACAGGCGTTCAAGATTCTGAAGCGTACGTCTCATATTACGGTCGTTGTCGGAGAAAGATAAGAAGGAGGGAAACAGTTTGGGTCAGAAGGTTAATCCGCATGGTATCCGTCTAGGTATTGTCAAGACTTGGGATGCCAAGTGGTATGCAGATAAAGATTTTGCTGAAAACTTGCACGAAGATATCGAAATTCGTGGCTATTTGAAGGAAAAGCTCCAGATTGCCGGAGTATCCAGAATCGAAACGGAACGTTCCAAGAATCGTCTTAAGATTACGATTCACACGGCAAAGCCAGGAATGGTTATCGGTCGTGGCGGTTCCGGAATTGAGGAGATCAAGGTTGGTCTCAAGAAGTACACGGAAAAGCGTGTTGATATCAACATTGCAGAGATCAAGCAGCCGGACATGGATGCAACACTGGTTGCCGAGAACATTGCTTCCCAGTTGGAGCGCCGCATTGCTTTCCGCCGTGCTATGAAGCAGGCAGTTGGACGGACGATGCGCTTGGGTGCAAAGGGAATCAAGATTGCGTGCAGCGGTCGTCTTGGCGGTGCAGAAATTGCTCGTAAGGAATTTTATCGCGAAGGAAGCATTCCGCTTCATACGCTTCGTGCTGATATCGATTATGGTACGGCTGAGGCACATACGACTTATGGACGTATTGGTGTTAAGGTATGGATCTTCAAGGGTGAAGTTCTTCCGGAAAAAAAGCAGGCACAGGCTGCTGTTGAAGGGAGCGAAGCTTAATGTTATTACCAAAAAGAGTTAAATATCGCAAGCAGTTCCGTGGCCGCATGAAGGGAAAAGCTCAGCGCGGGAATACGGTAAGCCATGGTGAGTATGGTTTGGTGGCTCTTGAGCCTGCTTGGATCACGAATCGTCAGATTGAGGCTGCTCGTATTGCGATGACGCGTTACATTAAGCGTGGCGGTCAGGTATGGATCAAGATTTTCCCGGACAAGCCAGTAACGGCAAAGCCTGCAGAGACTCGCATGGGTTCCGGAAAAGGTTCTCCAGAGTATTGGGTAGCAGTTGTTAAGCCGGGACGTGTTCTCTTTGAGATGGATGGTGTCTCCAAGGAGGTTGCCCGCGAAGCAATGCGTCTTGCTGGACATAAGCTTCCAATCAAGACGAAGTTCGTCGCAAAAGAAGATACAACAGAGGGCGGTGAAGTAAATGAAGGTTAATGAGATTCGCGAGATGAGTGCAGAGGACCTCAACCAGAAACTTGCTTCGCTTAAAGAGGAGCTGTTCAACCTCCGCTTCCAGCTTGCTACGGGTCAGTTGGAAAACCCGATGCGTATCAAGGCTGTAAAGAAGACGATTGCCCGCATCAAGACGATCCAGCGTGAGCAGGAACTCAAGGCTTGATGAAGGACGTATGACATTGATATGCAGAAGGAAGGAGGCTCCCTGATGAGCGAGAGAAATGAGCGCAAGACGAAAATAGGCAAGGTCGTCAGCAACAAGATGGAAAAGACCATTGTAGTTGCTGTAGAGGAACTCGAGCAGCATGCTCTTTATAAAAAACCAGTGAAGAGAACGGTTAAGTTCAAGGCTCATGATGAGAACAATGAGGCTGGCATTGGCGACAAGGTTTCCATTATGGAAACGCGTCCGCTTTCTAAGGACAAGCGCTGGAGACTGGTGAGCATCGTAGAAAAGGCTAAATAAATTCTGCGAGCATAAATTCTATAAGGAGGTCAAATAATGATCCAACAACAGACAATCCTGAATGTTGGCGATAACACCGGTGCAAAAGAAATCATGTGCATCCGTGTACTGGGTGGTTCTTATCGCAAGTATGCCAACATTGGTGATATCATCGTGGCTGCAGTTAAGTCTGCTGCCCCTGGCGGTACAGTGAAAAAGGGAGACGTCGTAAAGGCTGTCGTTGTCCGCAGCGTCAAAGGCTTGCGCCGTGCAGATGGTTCCTATATCCGTTTTGATGAGAATGCGGCAGTTATCATCAAGGAAGACAAGACGCCGCGTGGAACGCGTATTTTTGGACCAGTTGCCAGAGAACTCCGCGAGAAAGACTTCATGAAGATCGTTTCGCTGGCTCCTGAAGTACTTTAATTGTGAGGAGGTGCTATTTTGTCACTCGTTAAGCTGAATGTAAAGAAGGGCGATACGGTCGTTGTATTGTCCGGCAAAGATAAGGGCAAGCAGGGGAAGATTACCCTTGCTATGCCAAAGAAGGGCAAAGTCGTTGTGGAAGGTGTCAACAAGGTGAAGCGTCACACGAAGCCGAACCAGAAGGCACCGCAGGGAGGAATCTTGGTGAAGGAAGCTCCCATGCATGCGTGCAAGGTAATGCTCATTTGCCCAGCTTGCAGCAAGGCGACCCGCATTGCTCATAAGGAAGTCAATGGCAAGAGCGTCCGTGTCTGCAAAAAGTGCGGCGAAGTTATCGATCAGACAAAATAAGAAGGAAAGGAGGAGCATAAGTGGAAAGATTACAAGATAAGTATCAGAAGGAAGTCGCACCTGCTATGACGGAAAAGTTCGGTTACAAGAACGTTATGCAGCTTCCTAAGATTGAAAAGGTTATCATCAATATGGGTGTTGGCGAGGCAGTTGGAAATCCGAAGGCTCTCGATGCTGCTGTCAATGACCTCACGATCATTGCTGGACAGAAGCCGATCCTGACACGTGCAAAGAAGTCTCTTGCAGCATGGAAGCTTCGTCAGGGTATGCCGATTGGCTGCAAGGTTACGCTTCGCGGCGTTCGCATGTACCAGTTCCTTGATAAGTTCATGAACGTTGCACTTCCGCGTGTTCGTGATTTCCGAGGCGTGAGCAGCAAGGCTTTTGACGGTCGCGGCAATTATGCTGTTGGTCTTAAAGAACAGCTCATTTTCCCGGAAATTGAGTATGACAAGATCGACAAGATCCGCGGAATGAATATTGTAATCGTTACGACGGCAAAGACGGATGAGGAAGCTAGAGAGCTCCTGAAGCTGATGGGCATGCCGTTCAGTGCATAAGGAGGTACAGAAGCGTGGCTAAGAAGTCTATGGTTGAAAAGTGGAGTCAGGAGCCAAAGTTCTCGACTCGTAAGTACAATCGTTGCAAAATTTGCGGCCGTCCGCATGGCTACATGAGAAAATTTGACATGTGCCGTATCTGCTTCCGTGAGCAGAGCTATAAGGGCGCCATCCCTGGTGTAACGAAGGCTAGCTGGTAATCCGGCAGAGTAATATTTAGTTAGTATGAAGGAGGATATCGATTCATGGCAATGACTGATCCTATTGCAGATATGCTTACTCGTTTGCGCAATGCAAACTCTGTTTTTCACGAGAAGGTAGAAGTTCCTGGTTCCAAGATCAAGACGGCTATTGCAGAAGTTTTGAAGGAAGAGGGCTTCATCAAGGACTACAGCTTTACTGAGGACAATAAGCAGGGCATTATTACAATTTCCTTGAAATATGGTCCGCAGCGTGAGAAGGTTATTTCCGGTATCAAGCGTATTTCGAAGCCAGGTCTTCGGCAGTATGCAAAGCATGATGAGCTGCCGCGGGTTCTTGGTGGTCTGGGCATCGCTATTATTTCCACTTCCAAGGGAATTATGAGCGACAAGCAGGCTCGCAAGGCTGGTCTTGGCGGCGAGGTTGTCGCTTACATTTGGTAATCGGAAAAGTAGTTTGGAGGTGTAAAACAGATGTCAAGAATTGGCAGAGCACCGATTGTAATTCCAGCAGGCGTATCCGTTACGGTCGCTGATGACAATCAGGTGAAGGTGAAAGGTCCGAAAGGCGAGCTTTCTCGTCAGATTCATCAAGATATTAAGGTAACGATCGAAGGCAATGTTATTACGGTAACGCGTCCTTCTGATGACAAGAATCACAGATCTCTCCATGGTTTGTCCCGCACGCTCATCAACAATATGGTTGTTGGCGTGACAGAAGGCTTTTCCAAGAATCTTGAAATCAATGGTGTCGGTTATCGTGCACAGAAGCAGGGCAAGAACCTGAATCTTTCCTTGGGTTTCTCCCATCCAGTCGTTGTGGAACCGCCTAAGGGAATTGAGTTTGATGTTCCGTCCGCAAATGCAATTACGGTCTCCGGTATCGACAAGGAAGTTGTTGGTCAGGTTGCAGCTGAGATTCGCAGTTTCCGCGAGCCTGAGCCGTACAAGGGGAAGGGCATCAAGTACGCTGGCGAGCATATCCGTCGCAAGGAAGGCAAGGCTGGCGCTAAGGGCAAAAAATAATCATTGATTGAGAGGAAGGAGTGACCACTGTGCTTCTTAAAGCAGATAAGAACAAGGCTCGTCAGAAACGTCATCTGCGAGTTCGTAACCGTATTGCAGGCACGGCTAAGCGCCCACGCTTGAACGTATACAGAAGCCTTGCTAATATTTATGTGCAGGTTATTGACGATGAAAAAGGCATGACGCTGGTATCCGCATCTACGCAGGATAAGGGCTTCGAGGCTTACGGCGGTAACATTGAGGCAGCCAAGGCAATTGGTGCTGAGATTGCTAAGCGTGCTATGGAAAAGGGCATCAATGAGGTCGTGTTTGACCGTGGCGGTTATGTATATCATGGTCGCGTTGCAGCTCTTGCAGAGGCAGCTCGTGAAGCTGGCTTGAAATTCTGAGGCGAGGACCAGAAGGAGGTAAATGAATGGCTAGAAATATGGACAACGAAACTCCTGAGTTCGAGGAGAAGGTTGTATATATCAATCGAGTAGCGAAGGTCGTTAAGGGCGGTCGCCGCTTCTCCTTCAGCGCACTTGTTGTTGTTGGCAATAAGAACGGCAAGGTTGGCGTTGGTCTCGGCAAGGCTGCCGAGGTTCCTGAAGCAATCCGCAAGGGTGTTGAGGACGCAAAGAAGAACCTTATAGAGGTTGCTTTGAAAGAGCGTTCCATTCCACATGAGATTGTTGGTATTTTTGGTGCAGGCCGTGTGCTTTTGAAGCCGGCTGCAAAAGGTACTGGTGTGATTGCTGGCGGTCCTGCCCGTGCTGTGCTTGAACTTGCTGGAATCCACGATATTCTTACGAAATCTCTTGGTTCGTCCAATCCAAACAATATGGTTCGTGCAACGTTGAAGGGATTGGAGCAGCTGAAGCGTGCAGAGGTTGTTGCTGAGCTTCGTGGCAAGACTGTTCAGGAAATTTTAGGTTAAGGAGGTCGCAACCATGGCAAAAGTAAAAGTAACTCTTACGAGAAGCCTTATCGGCCGTCCGGAGACGCAGCGCAGGACTGTTCGTTCCCTTGGTCTTCGCAAGATCAATTCCGTTTCCGAGCTTCCTGATACTCCGACAGTTCGGGGGCAGCTCCACAAGGTGCAGCATCTTATCAAAGTTGAAGAAATCGCAGACTAATGTAGATTAGGGAGGTGGAACAAGATGAAGTTACACGAATTAGCTCCAGCAGAGGGCTCTCGCAAGGTTCGCAATCGTGTCGGCCGTGGCTTGGGTTCAGGAAATGGCAAGACGGCTGGCCGCGGTATGAAGGGACAGAATTCTCGCAGCGGCGGCGGTGTGCGTACTGGCTTTGAAGGCGGACAGATGCCGATCTATCGTCGTCTTCCTAAGAGAGGATTCAAAAATATTTGGGCAAAGACATTTGCTGAGGTCAATGTAGAGACCTTGAATCGTTTTGAGGATGGAACGACTATCGATCCGGTAGTTCTTGTTGAGGCGGGTATACTGAAGAATGTTCAGGATGGTATCCGTATCCTTGGCGGCGGTGAGCTTACCAAGAAGCTTACGGTTCGCGCAAATGGATTCACGAAGACTGCAGAGGAAAAGATTACGGCAGCAGGCGGAAAAGTTGAGGTGATCTGAGTTGTTCTCAGCCCTTGCGAACATCTTCAAGATTCCGGAGCTGCGTGACAAAATCATTTTTACGTTGATTATGTTTGCGGTATTTCGGATGGGGACACATATCCCAGTGCCGGGAGTCGATCCTACTGCAATTGAGCAATTGTTCAATAACGGCAGCCTCTTCGGTCTCTTGGACTTGTTTTCCGGTGGTGCTTTCAGTAAGTTTTCTATATTTGCGATGAGCATTACGCCATATATCAACGCTGCGATCATCATTCAGTTACTCAATGTAGTAATTCCAACGTTGGAGCAGTGGTCCAAGGAAGGCCAGGAAGGGCATAAAAAGACAACAAAGGTCACTCGTTACTTGACAGTTGTGTTAGCATTCTTTCAGGCTATTGGCATGTCCATTGGCTTGAAGCAGGCGATCCTAAATCCCAATCCGGTAAACATACTGATTATTGCAATCACGTTGACTGCCGGTACCGTGTTCCTTATGTGGTTGGGTGAGCAGATTACTGCCAATGGTGTGGGGAACGGCATTTCGCTGATTATCTTTGCAGGTATTGTGGCAGCGCTTCCAAAGAACATAGGAACGATTTATCATTATGTTCAGGCAGGAACAATCAGCTACTTCAGCGTGTTCCTTTTTGGAATCATTGCATTGGCAATGATCGTATTCGTTATCCATATAGAAACTGGTTTCCGCCGAATCCCGATTTCTTATGCAAAACGGGTTGGCAGCCAAAAGGCATATGGTGGACATTCTTCCCACATTCCGCTGAAGGTTAACCAAGCGGGTGTTATTCCAATAATCTTTGCGTCATCCGTGCTGATGTTTCCAGTAACCATTGCCCAGTTTATTGAAGTTCCATGGGTAAAAACCGTTGCCAGTTATCTTGAGTGGGGAACCCCGTTGCAGACATCAATTTATGTTTTGCTGATAATATTCTTCACTTATTTTTATACTGCGGTTACTGTAAAGATATCGGATATGGCAGAGAATCTGAAAAAGTACGGTGGTTTTATTCCAGGGATTCGTCCGGGACAGCCGACTGCCGATTATTTAGATTATGTCATGACTCGTATAACGCTTGCTGGTTCGTTCTTCCTTGCTTTCATTGCCGTACTTCCGAACTTGGTTGCGTCTGCGACGCATATTCAGGGTGTTTATTTTGGCGGTACAGCTCTTCTCATTGTTGTGGGTGTAGCGCTCAACACGATGAAGCAGATTGAAGCAATGGTTGTAATGCGCCATTATGAAGGTTTCATGAAGTGATGGAGGCGAGAAAATGCACATTTTATTGATGGGCCCTCCAGGTGCTGGAAAAGGCACTCAGGCGGCTAATTTGGTAAAGGAGTTTGGTATTTCGCATATTTCCACGGGCGATATGTTCCGTGCAGCGATCAAGGAAGGTACTGAGCTTGGCATGAAGGCGAAAGCCTGCATGGATTCTGGGAAGCTGGTTCCGGACGAGATCACGATTGGTTTGGTTCGTGAACGTCTTGCTAAAGACGATTGCAAAAAGGGATTTATTTTGGATGGTTTCCCTCGGACGGTTGCTCAGGCAGATGCGTTGGATGGTATTTTGAAGGAACTGGGGCTTTCGTTGGCACGAGTTCTGAATATCAGTGTTCCAGCAGAAGATCTGGTAGAGAGAGCTGTTGGCCGTCGTATTTGCAAGAAGTGCGGCGCTACCTTTCATGTTAAGTTCAATCCGACGAAGGTTGACGGAGTTTGCGATGCATGTGGCGGCGAGCTTTACCAACGTGCTGATGACAGTGCCGAGACCATGAGGAATCGTCTGTCTGTTTATGAGGCTGAAACAAAGCCCCTGATCGAGTATTATGAAAAAGCTGGTGTTTACACAGCTGTAGATGGCAGGCAGGCCATCGACAAGGTTACGCAAGATCTTGTTGATACCTTGAAGGCTTGATTGCTTGAGCATAAAGGAGAAAATCATGTCAAAACAAGATGTAATCGAAGTAGAAGGCAAGGTTTTGGAAGCTTTGCCGAATGCCATGTTCCAGGTAGAATTAGAAAATGGACATGTCGTTTTGGCTCATGTCTCTGGAAAGATACGGATGAATTTCATTCGTATCCTTCCGGGAGACAAGGTGACTATAGAGCTTACGCCGTATGATTTGACTCGTGGGCGTATTACCTACCGTTTCAAGTAAGCCATTTTGAAGTTTTTTTGCTTTTTTGTTCTTTTTTTCCTCTATGGTACTATGCATATGGATTTAAAGATGATACAATAGCAAAATGACAGCAATGTGACTGTGAAGCAAAGGAGGATGTTTCATAATGAAGGTTAAGCCGTCTGTTAAGCGGATTTGCGAAAAATGCAAGGTCATTAAGCGCAAGGGTCGCGTAATGGTTATTTGCGAGAATCCTAAGCATAAGCAGAGACAAGGTTAATGAATTTAAAGGAGGTGCTTGATTAATGGCACGTATTGCCGGTGTAGATTTACCCCGTGATAAGAGAATTGAAATTGCTTTAACATATATCTTTGGTATTGGCCTGAAGACTT
>JAZLHW010000188.1:0-12797 GCA_045617105.1 Selenomonadaceae bacterium
AAGATGTCCCCTTCTTCAACAGCTTGCTGTAAGTGGGGGAAATCAAATTTTAACAAGCGGTGAGCATATCTCCCGCTTCGTTGAAACGCGAATTGGAGGGAAAATGCTTATAGCATTTTCTTGAACAATGGCGTTATAAAAAAACAAGAGATACGGCAGCACACACCGTATCTCTGCTGTACACTTGCCTAAAACCCATTTTCAGTCAAGCTTAATATTCGTAATGATTCGTCCCAGCCTAGTACCAGACAAAAGATTCCAAAGCCATTTAATGGCAACCGTAACATTCGTATGGGCACCAGCTAAACGGAGAAGATGGATAAACATCCATGCACACCATGCCAAGAAGCCTGTCATCTCCGGATTCATCTTCGTCTTTGCCACGACTGCCTCACAACGTCCGATCGTAGCCATAGCCCCCAGATCATTGTAGCGGAACGGCTTCAAACTGGATCCGCCGCGGATCAACGTCATGATATTTTCATAAGCGACCTCTGCCTCCTGCGTTGCTACGGGAGCAACTGTTGGAAGCGGACGCTCCGTGCCATGACAGAAATTGGCACAATCACCTATCGCAAATACATCCTCCGCTCCCTTAACGCGCAGATCCTCATCCACAACGATACGCCCTGCACGGTCAATCTCACCGCCACAATCTGCAATAAAGGGAACTGCCTTGACACCAGCTGCCCAAATCACAGTATCCGTTGGAATTTTCTCTCCAGTTTTGAGTTTCAAGACATGTCCGTCATAATCCACGACCTGCGTATCGAGCATCACATCAACGCCCTTCTTCCGAAGCACCTCTACCGTATGGTCACGAAGGTTCTGCGGCATCATCGGCAGGACGTTCGGCGTTGCCTCAATAAGCTTTACCTGTACCTCATCAAAATCAAGATTATGGAACTCTTTTTTCTGGATCTCAATCAGCTCTGAAATTGCCCCCGCTTCCTCAATTCCCGTAGGACCGCCTCCAACGACAACAAATGTCAGCATACGGCAGCGAGTTTCCTTATCGTCCTCATGCTTGCTGGCACGCTCAAACATGTGAAGTACATGATTGCGGATATGAAGCGCTTCCTGCAATGTTTTCATACCAAAAGAATGTTCCTCCACGGTTTTCATTCCAAAAAAATTGGTAGTTGCTCCAGCGGCGAGAACTAAATAGTCATAAGCAAGCTCTCCATGATTTGTAAGCAAAAGTTTCTTTTCCCTATCCACACCGCGCGCCTTTGCCATAAAAAATTCCACATTCTTGTTTTTGCGGAAAAAGGTACGGACAGGATACGCAATTTCATCTGTAGACAGAATTGCCGTAGACACCTGATAAAGAAGCGGCTGAAAAAGATGATAGTTGTGACGATCGACTAACGTGACCTGCACATTCTCCTTTGCAAGCAGCTTTGCCAACTTAATTCCACCAAAACCCGCTCCAACGATCACAATTCGTGGTCTGCTATCTCCCATATCTCGCTTCCCCCTAAAAATTCTATCGTAAATGAAGGATATTCTAAATCCATCTGCCTTCCTATCATAACACAATTCAATAATTTTTCAACGGCAATTTACACTTCCGCAACGATGTATCCATGTTTATTGCTGTATTGTAAATTCATCTTCCATTTCCTTTTATTTCTTCGCAAACAAAAGGAAACAGCTCACCGCCATTCAATATCGTTTCCTCTTCACGGACGATGGATACCCCATCGCTTCTCGATACTTCATCACTGTGCGCCTCGAAATTTTCATATCCCTCTGCTCCAAAAGCTCCGCCAGCTTTTGGTCGGAAAGAGGTTTCTTCGGATCTTCTCCCCGAATCAATTCCTCCATAGCATCCTTGACTTGGCATGGAACGATCTCCGTCCCCTCATTCACAGCTGCCAGCCTGCTTGCAAAAAATTTCTTGATCGCCACGATTCCCCAAGGAAGTTCTACATATTTATTCGCAACCGCTCGGCTCACCGTCGATTCATGCACGTCGATCGCCTCTGCCACCTGCTTCATGGTCATGGGACGCAGGTATTTCATGCCCTTCTCAACCGAATCCTTTTGGCACGCAACGATCTCCTCAACCACACGCCGAATGGTCTGCCTTCTCTGTTCAATGCTCTTGATCAGCCATGCCGCCGCCTGCAAACGCTGCCCGATATATTTTTTCGTATTCTCATCATAGCCCGCTGCATTGCGGTACATACTGGAAATATGAAGCTGCGGCACATAATTATCGTTGATGGTAACCACATACCTGCCATCGACCTCCTGCACCAAAACATCAGGAACGATATAATGCAGTGCCTCCCCGCCATAAGAGCTTCCGGGCTTCGGGTTCAGTGTCCGAAGGATATCCACCGCCAACTGCACATCAGCTACCGTTGCCTGTTCCTCCGCAGCGATCTCCTTCATGCGTGCAGTCGCAATATGATCCAAATATTTATCGATCAAGGCCGCCACAAGACCTTCATAGATCCCACGCTGCCTTGCCTGTATCTGCAAACATTCCTTCAAGCTGCGTGCTCCAATGCCTGACGGCTCAAATTCCTGAATTTTCTGCAGTACCCCCAGAATCGTTGCTTCATCTGCATTCGTAGCATGCATGGCTTCCTCAATAGATACCGTAAAGTACCCTCTTTCATCAATGCATCCTACAATAAAGGCAGCAATCTCCCGTTCCCGTTCCTCAAAAAACGTAAACTTCACCTGCTCCATAAGCTCGTCTTCCAAAGTAAGGTCCACAGTGGCAACTGCCTCCATGCCCCGCACCTGATCATCAATGAAATACTTTGGCTGTTTGCTGTCCCCATCCAGATAAACAGCAAGCTGGGAAAGATCCTCTGCCGGAACCCCTTCCGTAAAACGCTCCACATTACGGCCTTCCGTATAATCCATTTCAAGCGCAGGATTTTCTACATATTCTTTTTCAATAACAGCCCGAAGCTCCTGCGAGGAAAGCTGCAAGATCTGTATTGCCTGCTGCAGCTGCATAGTCATCGCAAGGCGTTGGCTGAGGTTTATGCTCAATGACTGTTTCATAACACAATCCTCTTGTTTTATCGAAAGCATGGCACAGCTAAACTGCGCCAAATTTTCCCTCCATCACGCTCCGTCAAGCCTTCTCAGCCCAAGCCAGCCCTTCTTTTCATCCATACTACACACCCTTCAACGTCTCCGTAATATCGTTTTCAGAAAGGTGCCGCAAAAAGCTCAACCTCCAAGTCAATGACACTTTTCAACATTACTTCATGTCACGTCACTCTCATAACTTCACTTTCATAAGTAGCTTCAACACTAATATAGCATTTCCCTTCCCAAACCAAAAAGAAAAGATATGGAAAAGCGAGGTTTCCCTTGCTCCTCCATATCTTCTTCAACTGTCCTCATAAGGACGTACACGCAGGAAAAGTCCTCTCTCCCTGCAAATTTCCCTGCATTTCTCGATTTCCTCAGCATTTTCCACTTGATCTACGATCGTCATAATGACCTTGGGAATATATCTCTTGCAGTGCTCCGCAAACTCCAACATGCCATCGTAAGATTCCAGCCCATATTTTGCATGTGTCAGTGCAAGATACCGCTCCGCATTCGATGCATTGAGACTGATCGATACCATATCCAAAATCCCTGCAAATTCCTTTGCGATCTCACGCCCATACTCCAGATCGCCAAGACCATTCGTATTCAATCGCACGGGATGCGCTGGATAGTTCTCCTTCACATAGCGCATGACCTCCGTCAGCACGTCCAATCTCTGTGTCGGCTCACCAAATCCGCAAAAAACGACCTCATCGACAAAGTCCCAAGGAACCCCGTCCAAGGCTTCCTTGAGTTCCTTGACAGAAGGCTCTTCCTTCAGCCACAGGGAAGATTCCTCCGCCATTTTCTTTTTTGTCCGCAGGCAAAATGTGCAGGCACAATTGCACCGATTCGTAATATTTACATAAAGATTTCTCTTTCCTTCCGGCTGTTCCTTCAAGCTCTCCTCCATCGGCAGATACCTTCCGCCAGAATGTGTTGCATAAACCAGCATAAAGCATACCCTCCTCTTTAAAACCTCATAGCTTTTACGACAATTCCGTTAAATATTCCTCAAACGGCAATCCGTAGTTCCATGGCAGATCCAGCTCCATCGCATATTCCAGCACCTTATTGATAAACATAGCCGCCTTCTGCACCGCATGGCTTAGGCTCTCTCCATTCACGAGGCTTCCTGCCACGATCGCCGCAAAGGCATCTCCCGTGCCGGAACGATCCTCTCCCACCTTCGGTACACGGAGAATTTCCGCCCCTTTTCCACGCTCAAACACGAAATTCCTGATGGATTCCTCTCCCTCTTGAATTCCAGTCACGACCACCTGCCTCGGCCCCTGCTCCGACAGCTTCCGCACCATTCCTCCCAACTCCCTGTCCGTCACTGCACCGTTTTCTGGATAAGGAACGTCCAAAAGCTGGCAAAGCTCCGTCAGGTTCGGTGTCACCAGATCCGCATACGAAAGAAGCCGCCGCATTTCTTTGCACATTGCCTGCGTATACGAAGAATACAGCCTCCCATAATCTCCCATGACAGGATCCAGCATGACGAGCGTATTCTCTTTCTTGAATCGCTTGATGGTGTCAATAACGATCTCTATCTGCTCTACCGAGCCCAAAAAGCCTGTGCAGATCCCATCGAATTCCAAATTATTTTCTTTCCAGTTTTCCATATAAGGACGCATACGAGCCGTATAATCATCAAAATAATGCGATGGAAATCCCGTATGTACGGAAAGAATTGCTGTCGGAAGCGGGCATGCCTGCACCTTCATTGCAGAGATCAGCGGCAGTTCGACTGTAATCGAGCACCGCCCAAACCCTGTCATATCATTTATCAAAGCAATTCGCTTCTGTCTTTTCATGGAATGCCTCCCCCATTTAGGATATCCCTATTAAACCACAATGCAGAATATCTTTCAAGGCAAAAGGAAAAGACGCCCGAAAGCGTCTGCAAACTTCCCAAATAAATTTTTCTCAGCGATTATCTACTCGATCCATCCCTGCCATATCGTGCCCTGCGAACCGTTCCCATGCCAGCTTCTCAAATTTCGTCCCCGGCTTTCCATAATTGGCATAAGGATCAATGGAGATTCCTCCTCGCGGAAGGAACTTGCCCCACACCTCAATATAGCGAGGCTCCATCAATCGAATCAAGTCCTTCATGATGATATTCACGACATCCTCATGAAAGTCCCCATGATTGCGAAAGCTCACCAAATAAAGCTTCAGGGACTTGCTCTCCACCATTTTCCTGTCCGGCACATAGGAAATGTAGATTGTCGCAAAATCCGGCTGTCCCGTAATCGGGCAAAGGCTGGTAAACTCCGGACAATTAAACTTTACCCAATAATCATTATCTGGATGCTTGTTCTCAAAAGTCTCCAAAATCTCCGGCGTGTAATCATACCCATACCTTACATTTTTCTGTCCAAGAAGAGTGATCTCCTCCTCCAGCTTTTCTCGTGGCATAAAATCCTCCTTACCTCACTCTTTTCACTTTTCTTCCAACGGTTCCGTTCCTTCTGGATGCAGCCCCAAAAATTTTTCCTCAAAGGTCTCCACGGACTCCGGTCTCCCAAAGTAATACCCCTGAATGAAATCCGCATGGCATTCTTCGGTCAGCAGCTTGTATTCTGCTTCCTCCTCCACGCCCTCGATACAGGTCGTAATGCCGATGCTGTGGCAAAGCTCCACCGTATACTTCACCAGCTGGCGGTCAAAATCATTTTCCAAAATCTTCTTTACAAACTCACGGTCGATCTTCACGATATCGCAGCACAAATTTTTCAAGGTGGACAAGGAAGAATAGCCCGTACCGAAGTCGTCCATAGCGATAGAAATCCCTTTTTTGCGGAAATGCTCAAATTCCCGATTTACGAAATTCCAATCTGCAATGATCTTGCTCTCCGTAAGCTCCAAGGTAATCGAATCCGAAGGCATCTGGTAACGTGCCAAACAATCATCTACAAACTCCTTGAAGCTGGGATCCTTCACCTGCTCATAGCTCATATTGATACTGACCTTGAACTCCGGCGTTACCCTGCGCCACTTCTTGCAGATCTTCAATGCTTCCTCAAACACCCAACGCCCCACAGGAATGATCAGCTTCGTTTCTTCCAAAATCGGAATAAATTCCATAGGAGATACCATGTGTCCCTTGGGGTTTTTCCAGCGGAGCAATGCCTCTGCACCAACAATGCGGCGGGAAGCTGCATCCACCTGCGGCTGAAAGAACAGGCTGAAGCCCTCACATCCATTTTCTACGCTGTCCCTCATGCTGTCCCGCATGGAAATCGAGCGCACCCACCGATTGTACTGATCCTTGCTGAAAATGCAGTTGCGGTTCTTCCCGTCCTTCTTCGCCAGATCCATAGCCGCTTCCGCATGTTTATGCAGGACGAGATAATCCTTTCCTGCCTCTGGATAAAAGACCGTTCCTGCCGAAATCGTGCAATAGAACGTATGCCCTTCCAGAACCTTTGGGTGTGCAAGACACATCTGGATTCCAGAGAAGATCTCATCTACCTGCTCCTGTCCAGCGCCCGGATAAATGATTGCAAACTCATCCCCGTCCAGCTTGTAGAGCGTCAGCATTGGCGGCAGAATCTCCCCGATCCACTTGGAGACATGCTTCAAAACCAGATCGCCCATCGCACGATTGTAGGTTTCGTTGACGATCTTGAAATTATCCAGACCAAACACCATGATCGCGCCGCCAACAGAAGTCGTCCGATACTTCTCCAGTGCCAGCTTCACATTATGCTCGAACTGGTACTTATTCAAAAGCCCTGTCACCAGATCAGCACGATTCCTGCCAGCCATGCGGGTAAGCATTCCCGTAGCCACGCAAGGCTTTCCCTCCCTGTCCGTGCCTACACGCCCGCGCGCACTAAGCCAAACATACTCGTCCTTGCGGTTCCTGACTCGAAACTCCACACTGTAGTCTCCTGCCGAATCCGCCTGCAAAGCCTGCGAAACGACATCCATGTAGGCCTCCCTATCCTCAGGGTGCAGCCTGTCTCTCCATGGACTGGAAAAATTTGCCAAAACCTCTCCCGGCAGATCAAAATCCTGTACCAAATTCGGTGAAACCAAAAAAATCCTTTCCTGCAAGTCCATACAAAAAAGATATGCATCCGTAGTCCTCTTGATCAAGTCAAAATAAAATTTGAACTTCTTCAGCAAAGGACTCAGTGATACGCGATTCATATTTTTCATCATGCCACCATCCTATTATCCGAATTACGTCCCAAGAAAATACGCACCCTTCCAGCTTCCCTGATGCGCACTCCCCATCATTCTCCGCAGTCATGCCCGCAGCAGCAGTCCTCATGCAAATGAGGATAGTGCAAGGCAGCCGCCCACTCCGTGCTGATCAGGCCATCCTGTGCAAAAAGCTTCACGATCCGCTCATTGATCTCCCGATAGAGCGCTGTCTCCTTTTCCCCTGCACCTCTGCGTACCGCTGCGTGGTATGCCTTTTTTATTTGCCGATTGATCTTGTAATACTGATGCTCACGATAATTCATCTCAACAACTCGCCTCCCAGTTTACTTTTACTATTCGACCTCTCTTTCCCTAATTCCTGCATAATTTGTTAAATTTTTCATGTTTTTTCTTTTTCTTCACATATATCAAAATCGTGCCAACTGCTTCCGCTCATAAACACATGGCCAATACACCGCCCCTATGCCAACAAAAAAACCGCCCGTCCATAGGAACGAGCGGCAATGCCGAATCACAAAAATTACTTATTGAAAATATTCTTGAGCGCCTGCTTGTTGACATCACGATTCAGCTGCGCAAGATACGTCGTGAGCTTAATGCTCTTCGGACAGACCTCAACGCAGTTCTGGCTGTTTCCGCAGCTCGTAATGCCGCCCTTCTCCATCAAGGTATTCAGACGCTTCGGTGCATCGAACTTCCCAAGCGGATGGAGGTTAAAGAGATATGCCTGTACAGTCGGAGCAGGTCCAATGAAATCAGACTGCGGGCCAACATTCGGGCAAGCCTCAAGGCAGCAGCCGCAGGTCATGCAGTGCGAAATTTCGTATGCTGTCTGTGCCGTGTACGGATTTTGGATAGGAGCGTCCTTGACTTCCCAAGTACCATCGATCTCTACCCAGCCCTGAATCTTCTTCAAGCTCTCGAACATCACGGATCTGTCGATCAAGAGATCCCGAATAACAGGGAACGTGCGGGCAGGTGCGAGATGGATCGGCTGCTGGATTTCATCAACCAAGGCACAGCATGCCTGACGAGCCTTGCCGTTAATGACCATCATGCAAGCGCCGCAAACCTTCTCCAAGCAGTTGCATTCCCATGTAACCGGAGCAACCTTCTTGCCGTCTGCAGTCACGGGGTTCTTCTGGATCTCCATGAGCGCTGCTACGACATTGAGGCCCGGACGATAATCTACATCGAACTCCTGCGTGTACGGTGTCTCATTCGGCCCGTCCTGGCGTTCGATAATGAATCTGACTTTCTTCTGTTCTGCCATTTCTATATCTCCTCCCTCTTACTCTTTCTTAGCCACAGCGTAGTTGCGCAGACGCGGCTTAATGAGAGAGTGCTCGAACTCACGATAGGAAACGATTGGTTCTTCCGTCTTTTCATCATAGGTAACGATAGTCGTCCGCATGAACTTCTCATCGTTGCGCGGCATGAACACCAAGTCGCCCTTCTCGTCCGTCACACGCTCGCCCTTGTCATTGAGAACGATCTTTGCATGGGCGCCGCGGCTCTCATCACGCAGGAGAGCGGACTTCGTGATAGCCATTGCATAAACGATCATGTTGCGGAGCTGACGGACGAACATTGCCTCTTGGTTTGCCCAAGCACCGTGGTCGGTGACACCGATATTTTCCCAACGCTTGAGAATTGCCTTCAGCTCCTTCATGCACTCTGCCAGTCCGTTATTGTCACGCTCAACAGAAACGTACTTGTACATAATATCGCCAAGCTCATGATGAAGCTTGTGTGCATTCTCCTCGCCATTCATGCTGCGGATCTTGTCGAATTCCTCCACACATTCCTTGCGGGCAGCTTCCATCTCAGCATCCGTAAGAGGAACGCCATTCTCGCCTGCACGGGCATAACGCAGAGCCTCCGGTCCTGAGATCGTGCCGGAATATGCAGCGGAAAGCAGGGAATTTGCACCCAAACGATTTGCACCATGGTACTGGTAATCACATTCGCCCGAAGCCATAAGGCCTGGAATGTTCGTATGATGCTCACGGTCTACCCAAATGCCGCCCATGGAATAATGAATGGACGGGAAGATCTCCATCGGAACCTGACGTGGATCCTTGCCGACAAAGTCCGTGTACATCTCAAGAATACCGCCCAGCTTGCGTTCGAGATAATCCGCAGGAATATGGGAAAGATCGAGGTATACGCGGTTCGGGTTGTGCATACCAAGATTCATGTGAACAACGACCTTGTAAATTGCACGGGACGCCACATCACGCGGAACGAGGTTTCCGTAAGCCGGATACATATCCTCAAGGAAGTACCAACGCTCCTTCTCGCCCGTTTCCGGATTCTGGCGGTATACCCAAACACGTCCGCCCTCGCCTCGGCAAGCCTCAGACATCAAGCGGTTCTTATCCGAGCCTGGAATAGCAGTCGGATGGATCTGCAAGAACTCAGGATTGCCGATCTCTGCACCCTGCTGGTAAACAGCGGAAACAGCAGAACCGTTGCAGATCGTGGAAGCCGTGCAGCGGCCATACACCTGACCAGGGCCGCCCGTTGCCAAGATAACAACGTCTGCAGGGAAGGAAACGATCTCATTGGAGTTCATGTTCTGTGCAACGATACCACGAACGACACCATCCTTATTCTTGATCGCCTTAATGAATTCCCAGAACTCAAACTTGCGTACCTTGCCCTTGACCTCCCAGCGGCGAACCTGCTCATCCAAAGCATAGAGGAGCTGCTGCCCTGTCGTAGAACCTGCAAAAACAGTACGCTTGTTTTTCTGGCCGCCAAAGTTACGAAGGTCAAGAACACCCTCTGGCGTGCGGGTAAATGGGACACCCATGCGGTCAAACATCTTGATAAGCTTCGGAGCTGCTTCTACCATGCCCTTGACAGCAAGCTGGTCAGCAAGGAAGTCACCGCCATATACCGTATCATCAAAATGCTCGTAAATGCTGTCATGCTCACCCTTTGTGTCCATGCAGGCATTGATTCCGCCCTGTGCACAGAGCGAATGTGAGCGTTTTACAGGGCAGTAGGAAAAGAGATCTACCGTACCGCCGCCTTCACAGATCTTCAGCGTAGCCATCAGTCCGGAAAGACCGCCACCAACGACAATAATCTTATTTTCTGGTTTGTTAGCCATTGAAATTCTCCTTTACTAGCAATGTTTCGCTACTTAAGCTGCTTACATGACGAAGTAGCTGCCCATGAATACAACCGTAACCAGGCAAAGAGCTGCACAGAGGCACATGCTCAGAATGCTGACCGCATTCTGGATGCGAGGACCCTTTGCAATGCCCCACGTCATGCAGAACGTAGTAATACCATTGCAGAAATGGAAAATAGCTGCAAACATGCCAAGAATGTAAAGCAGCGAGACGATCGGATTGCTCGTGAAATAGCTCTGCAACAGCTCGTAGGAAATCGGCGTACCGCAGATCCCCTTCGTGAAAATACGAAGGAAACCGATATGCCAGACAAGGAACACGACCAAGAACCAAGCCGTCCAGCGCTGAAGGGCAAAATTCCAGTTGCGAAGGTAGCCAAAGCGACCCGGATTGTTATTTGCCTGCAAAGCAATGTAGCAACCATAAATTGCATGGAAAAGCAGCGGAGCTGCAATAGCGCCCACCTCAAGAGCAAGGAAAATCGGTTTTGGAATAAGTTCCATTGTTGCCAGTGCCCCGTTCAAAGCCGCAGGCCCGCCCAGTGCCATGGAATTCGTAAAGATATGCTCCATGAGAACCATGCCCAGTGCAAGCAAGCCGCAAAGAGAATGCAAACGACGCACGTAAAAAGTTGTGTTAAACATTCTAAACCTCCTAAAAATATTGTTTTATCAGTAGCCTTTCAGCGTACGATACTTTTCCTGATTCGTCTCATAAAGGCTGTTGCCCTCGCAGTCAATAACGACGATAGCAGGGAAATCCTCCACCGTCAGACGGGCAACCGCCTCAGGACCAAGCTCCGGATAAGCAAGAACTTCGTATTTCTTCACAGACTTTGCAATAAGTGCAGCAGCACCGCCGACAGCCGCAAAGTAAGTAACGCCATTCTTTTTCATGGAATCCAGCACTTCCTTGGAACGGGAGCCCTTGCCGATCATGCCCTTAATGCCCTGATCGAGCATCGTCGGCGTATAAGCATCCATGCGGCCGGAAGTCGTCGGCCCGCAGGAGCCGATAGGATCGCCCGGCTTCGCAGGCGTAGGCCCAAGATAATAAACCATTTGGTTCGTCCAGTCAACGGGCAGCTTCTCACCACGGGCAAGTGTCTCCGTCATAGCCTTATGCGCCGCATCACGGGCAGCGATTATCTCGCCGGAAATAAGCACGGAATCACCTGCGCGAAGCTTGCGGGACATCTCCTCCGTAAAAGGGGTTTGAATACGAATCGTTTCAGACATTATTCCATCCTCCTGTTCCTATCATCAAAGCTCGCGATGTGCATGACGCATAGCATGGCAGCAGATCGTAACAGCGACCGGCAAGCCTGCAATGTGCGTAGCACCCCATTCGATATTGACCGCCAGTGCCGTAGTCGTACCGCCGAGCTGAGGGCCGATTCCCGTCTGGTTGATAAGCTCAAGAAGCTCCTCCTCCAGCTTTGCATACTCCGGCATAGGATTTCTCTGATCAATGGAACGGGTCAGTGCCTTCTTGGAGAGAAGTGCCGCACGATCCATCGTGCCGCCAATGCCGACACCGACTACCATAGGAGGGCATGGATTCATGCTTGCATGGAGAATGATGTCCATGACAGCCTTCTTGACTCCCTCAACACCGTCTGCCGGAACAAGCATCTTCACACCGGATTTGTTCTCAGAACCAAACCCCTTCGGTGCAATCGTAATGTTCAGCTTGTCACCCGGAACGATCTTCGTATAAATGACAGCCGGCGTATTGTTCTTCGTATTTACACGGTTAAACAGCGGTTCAGCAACCACGGACTTACGCAGGTAGCCCTCCGTATATCCTTTGGCAACCCCTGCATTGATGGCTTCCTCCAGATCTCCGCCGACGATATGCAGATCCTGTCCAAGCTCCACAAACAGAATCGCCATACCCGTATCCTGGCAGTACGGGCGATCCTCTGCCTTTGCAATTTCTGCATTCTTGATGATCTGATCCAAAACGACCTGCCCCACAGGTGACTTCTCCGTCTCCCGTCCACGCTTGAGTGCCTGATAAACATCCTCTGGCAGATAGTAAGCTGCCTCCTTGCACATCTCGGCTACATTCTCCGTGATTGTTTTCGCATCGAGCTCTCGCAAAATAATCCCTCCCAAATCAATATAAACTCCTGCATTGTGACAAAAATCACGCATTCGACCCACTTGCCCTGCGGCAAAGCCTGTCCGCCGCAACACAAATCATATCAATGTATATATTAGCCATTACTGCCGAAAATCCTGCTTATTGCAAAGATTTTTACCAAAAATCTTTAGTTATAACGCCATTGTTCAAGAAAATGCCGTAAGCATTTTCCCTCCAATTTGCGTTTCAACGAAGCGGGAGATATGCTCACCGCTTGTTAAAATTTGGCTTCCCCCACTTACAGCAAGC
>JAZLHW010000189.1:0-2411 GCA_045617105.1 Selenomonadaceae bacterium
TTTTCTCCTTTCTGGGTCTTACGGCTCATACATGATGGTAGGAGAGAATTCCTCCTCATCGTCCTCATCGCCGGGGACGCAAAGGTCGCGCAGGAACTCCCACAATTCCAGAATGTTGAGCGGGATCAGGTAGGACGGCCATTCGTCGCCCTTGATTTCACGGTACTCGGATGCAAAGAGATCGTCCTCGTGGATAGTACGGAAGCAGGAGGTTACGATTACACTCATATCCTCCAGCAGCCACATTTCGTGGCAATAGTAGCACGAATCATCGCTACCGCTGACAGGTTCGGGCTCACCCCGCCAGATTAGAGTAGCGTTCTGGGGAACCAGCTTGGAACTGTAATACTGGTGAGAGTCCCCATCGATTCCGATGGAACAGAAAGCATACAGGCACTGGTAGCGGTCGGCCAAAGCGGAGAACAACTTGGTGTAGTTCAGCCCATGCAGCAAGCGGTTGACCTCGCTCGGGGTGTAGTAATACTTGGGACCTTCCTGCTCGAAGATCTCGGTGATAACGGATTTCAGGTTTTCAATCTTATTCATAAAAATATTCCTCCATAGTGTAGATAGTGTGGTTATTTGGACTTGCGTTTGTGGGCTTTCCGGGTACGCTGGGTTTCCGGCGTAAAGGTGCCCTCAATCATTTCTTCGTGGTGGACGATTTTCACCACACCGGCTGCGGCTTCCTGCTTCAGAAGCTGATAGGCAGCGTCCGACAAATAGAGCCGGACCCGGTGATGTTCATGCTCTACAAGGTCATCGAAGATAACCATGTGTTTTACATCTTCACGGTAGCGGTGCAGTGAATACGGGGAATGACCTTCTGTTACGCCATAATCATGGCTCATTTGCTTTCCTCTCCTTTCAGTTTGAATACGGCGGTGCCGTATTTGGCGATTAGCAGGGCGTTAATAATCAGCCGAAAGGCTTCATCGTCGATTACTTCAGGATCAGCCAGTTCAGAAACAGTCACGCCCCTGGAAGTACGCAGCCCCTTGGCTGCATAGAACAGAGCATAGTTGTGGGTGTTGATTCCACGCAGAACCGCATAGGCAAATTCAATGCCGCTGTGGTAGAAGCATTCCGAGGTTCGCCGGAGAAGCGAATCACTGGAAGTCAGCAAATACATAGCGGCATAATAGCTTGGTGTGTTTCTGCGCTTGTTGTACCCCAGACGGTTGTTGAAGGAAGCCATCCGGGTTTTGTGGCTTGCGTCTGCCCAAAGTGATCCGGGATACTCCCGAAAGAGTTTCGGCAAACGCTTACATATACTGCTGGTGGACGGGACCATAGCTGTAACCGCAATCTGATAAGTAACGACCCCGGCTTCAATTCGTTCCGCAATGTACGGACAAACCTCATGCCGACAGCCTTTCTTCTTTTCATACTCGGTACACAGCTTGCAATCCACATCTTCAGCCGTATAGGTAAAGGAACGGATGTACAATACGGTGCTTGATTCTCCTTTGTTTTGGGCATAAAAAATACCGGCCAAGAAAAATCTTGTCCGGTTCGGTGGGGATGTGAAATTGTTATCGGCTGTTTTCTCGCTGACGTTTTCGCATCCACGCATCCAGCAATTTGAAAATCGTATCCTCAATTCGTTCAGGGGTGTAGGACCGAGGGAAATACTTGCGCAGTTTTTCCATAGACAGGGACAGATCGTTTTTCACGGGCTTTTTCTGTTCCATCATAATGGATAACATTGTATCCTCGTTCAATGCACCAATCTGACTGAGTTTTCGGATATGCTGCGCCTGGGATACAGATGGAGTAGCTTGTTCGCTTTCCATCGTAGTCATAAGCAGTTCTTGCTCTTCTGGAGATAAATGCGTCAGCTGATACGCAGGGCTCAATGCTATTTTTCCGCTGTCCACCATTTCAAGTAAAGACGGAATCAGGTTCAGCAGAGATATGTAGTTTCTTACGGTATCTCCGCTTACGCCAGCACTCTGACCAACCGTATCATCCGAACGGAATCCCGCCGAAATTTTCGGCTCATCGGTTTCCTGTTCTTTGGGCGGTCTGCCAGCCTTTCGCTTGACGGCTTCCATACGGATTTTATATGCCTTAGCTCTTTCCGATGGCAGTATATTCTCTCTCTGAATGTTACTGTCTACAAGCTGAATGATTGCATCGTTGTCATCCAGGTTCATCACAATCACCGGCATGGAATCCAAACCGGCAAGCTGACTTGCCCTTTTGCGGCGATGACCAGCAATCAACTCATAGCTTCCGTCCTCCTTTGGACGGGCGATTGCAGGAACAAGAACGCCGAATTGGTTGACGCTCTCTACCAATTCCTGCATTGCAGGATCATCTCTGACCCCATAGGGATTTTCGGGGTGTGGGTGAAGCTGATCCAATTTTATGCGGTACACTTCACCTAATGTTTCCGGGTGTTCATG
>JAZLHW010000190.1:0-2631 GCA_045617105.1 Selenomonadaceae bacterium
GCCCATATCAACAATACCTCCTTCGATGATCTGATTGCCTATGCTGAATCGGAACACGAAAAGCAGCAGGTACAATCCATTCCGGAACCTCCTGCACCGAAAGCACCGAAGCAGCATACCACTCCTCATATCCTTCTGCCGGAAATCCACGCAGAGAATCGCACCAATTTCAAAATTGAAGATGATGCTATCGGCATTGGCACTCCCTCTGAACGATATGAGAATAATGTATCTGCCATCCGTGCGCTGAAAACCATTGAAGCAGAAAACCGGCTGGCAACGCCGGAAGAACAGACGATTCTCTCCCAATATGTCGGCTGGGGCGGTCTGGCAAGCTGTTTTGAGGAAACCAATCGTCACTATGGCGAGCTAAAATCCCTGCTGACAGAAGATGAGTATGTTGCTGCACGGGAATCCACCCTGTCTGCTTTCTATACTCCGCCTGTTGTTATCCGCTCCGTTTATCAGGCGTTGGAAAATCTTGGATTTAAGACTGGCAATATACTGGAGCCTTCCTGCGGTGTCGGTAACTTCATGGGTATGCTCCCGGACAGCATGAGTACATCAAATGTCTATGGTGTTGAACTGGACAGCATCTCCGGGCGAATCGCCCAGCAGCTCTATCAGAAAAACAATATTGCAGTGCAAGGCTTTGAACAGACCAATCTTCCCGACAGTTTCTTCGATGTGGCTGTAGGCAATGTCCCCTTTGGGCAATTCAAAGTGTCGGATCGTCGGTACGACAAGTACAATTTCTTAATCCATGATTATTTCTTTGCCCGTACTTTGGACAAGGTTCGTCCCGGTGGTGTCATCGCCTTTATCACTTCAAAAGGCACCATGGACAAAGACAACCCATCTGTCCGAAAATACATCGCACAGCGGGCAGAGTTGTTGGGTGCCATTCGGCTTCCCAATGATACTTTCAAGGCTGCTGCCGGTACGGAAGTCACATCGGATATTCTGTTTCTTCAGAAGCGGGATTCTATGACTGACATCATGCCGGACTGGGTTTACTTAGGAACAGATAGCACCGGGCTGAAAATGAATCAGTATTTCATCGACCATCCGGACATGGTACTCGGTGAAATGAAAGAGGTCATGGGTGCACATGGTCCGGAAACGGCTTGTATCCCTCATGCAGACCAATCCTTGGAGGATTTGCTTTCTTTTGCGGTATCTCACATTCAAGGACATATTCCAGAAGCGGCGCTGGACGATCTTCCAGATGATGAAGTCAATACTGCCATCCCTGCTGACCCGGATGTACGAAATTTCTCCTATACGCTGGTCGATGGCAGAATTTATTTCCGAGAAAACAGTATTATGAATGCTGTTACGGTTTCTGCTACGGCGGAGAGCCGCATCAAAGGATTGATCGGCATCCGAGACAGTGTCCGCAAACTGATTGAATATCAGACGGAGGATTACCCGGACAGCGTCATCCGGCAGGAGCAGCAGATGCTCAATGAACTGTACGATGATTTCAGCAAGAAATATGGCCTTATAAACTCCCGTGCCAATAATATTGCCTTCAATTCGGACAGCTCCTACTATCTGCTGTCCTCATTGGAAGTGCTGGATGACGAGGGTAAATTCGTTCGCAAGGCAGATATGTTCTCCAAGCGGACAATCAAGCAGCGGAGCATCCCCACCTCTGTGGAAACTGCTTCCGAAGCATTGGCTTTGTCACTGGCTGAAAAAGCAAGAATCGATATTCCCTACATGGAGCAGCTTACCGGAAAAAACGAGGAGCAGATCGTAAAAGATCTGCGTGGCGTTATTTTCCTCAATCCGATGTACGGATATGGCGATAATCATGCAGAGCAGTATCTGCCTGCGGATGAATATCTCTCCGGTAATGTCCGTGAAAAGCTGGCATGGGCAAAGCGAAGTGCTGAACTCAGTCCGGAGGAATATACTCCCAATGTGCAGGCACTGGAGGCAGTTCAGCCCAAAGATCTGACCGCCAGTGAAATCTCCGTGCGGCTGGGTGCTACATGGCTTCCACCCGAAGATGTGCAGAAATTTATGTTTGAATTGTTCAGCACACCCAACTATCGCCAATGGGACATAAAGGTGTTCTATTCCCAGCTTACGGGTGAATGGAGTATAACAGGCAAGAACAATGACAGAGGTAATGTTCGAGCAAACAGCACCTATGGTACGGATCGCATTAACGGCTACAAAATCATTGAGGAAACCTTGAATCTTCGGGATGTTCGGATCTTTGATTACGAGATTGATGAGAACGGCAAAAAGAAGCCCGTCCTCAATAAAAAGGAAACAGCCATCGCCCAAGGGAAACAGGAACTGATCAAACAGGCGTTTGCAGACTGGATATGGGCAGACCCGGAGCGTCGAGGGCGGCTGACAACGCTGTATAACGAGAAATTCAACAGCAACCGTCCCAGAGAATATGACGGAAGTCATCTGAACTTTGTAGGCATGAACCCGGATATTTCTCTCCGGCGCCATCAGGTAAATGCCATTGCACACATCCTATACGGTGGAAATACCCTTCTTGCACACACGGTGGGTGCAGGCAAGACCTTTGAAATTGTTGCCGCTGCCATGGAATCCAAGCGGTTAGGACTGTGTCAGAAATCTATGATTGCGGTTCCCAACCAC
>JAZLHW010000191.1:0-2754 GCA_045617105.1 Selenomonadaceae bacterium
TGCGCTAAAATCTTCTACACCGAAGTCCCAACTAAGAAATATTGTAGCGAGCGGTGCTGCTATCTGGGCTTCTGGAGACACAAACGGGAAAAGCGATTGGAGAAGCGAAAGGATATGGTCTGCAAGACCTGCGGCAAAACCTTCACCCCTAAACGCTCCGATGCCGTATATTGCAGCAACGCCTGCCGGCAGAAAGCATACAGACAAAGTGTTACGGTTGATGGTGAGTGATCATTTTGATCACTTGGCACTATCCGTAACACCTCCAATCAAAAAGGACATCCGTTACGATTGCTGGTAAGTGGACATTTTGACCACTTACCACTATCTGTAACGAATCCTGAAAAAAAGTCAATGTTATGGCTGCTTCCAAAGGGTAAAATTTTCCCCTTGGCAGCATCTGTAACGCCAACGGCAAAGATCGAAGCAAAACATTCCGATTGATGGTAAGTCCTCGTTTTGAGGACTTACCATCAACTGTAACGAAATCAAGCCACCAATGCCCTTCGCTGCAAGTGCCCAATTTGGGCACTTGCGCAGTAATCCTAACATGATGAGGCAGTACGTTACGATTATCATCAAGTGATAAAAACTGTCACTTGATGTTCCAAACAGAAAAAAGTGTAATGTAACGATTAACAGCAGTGGGTCAAAACGGCCCACTGTTTTTTTGTTACGCCTAAGTGGGGTGGATCATTTTGACCCAGACCACATTAAGCTCCTGCACGTTACCCAAATATCAACGGTTCAAAATAAACCGCTGATATTAGCTGTAACGGATTAACCGCTATTTCAAGTTCTCATTTTGGGAACTTGATTTTAGAACCCATCAACATTTTCGGAAGCCGCTTCCGAAATTCAAACTACACGCTTATGACAACTTTTGTCACAAGCAGAAACGGAGGTATTATGAGTATATTTGAAACCGTAAAAAGCAATGTCAATCTGCGGGAAGCAGCACAGCTATATGGGATAGAGGTCAATCGTTACGGAAAGGCGCTTTGCCCCTTCCACAACGACCGGCACCCCAGTCTGTATATTGCAGATGACCGTTATTATTGCTTTGCCTGCGGTGAACACGGGGATGTGATCGACTTTGTAAGCAGGCTATTTCAGCTTTCGCTGTATGAGGCTGCTTTGAAGCTGATTGCAGACTTTCACCTTGACCCGGACAAGCCGCCGACTGCGGCGGCATTGCAGGCAAAGAGAATCCGAACAGAAGCACAGAAGTTCCGAGAGCAGGAACGGCTGTGCTTTTTTGTTTTGTCCGAATACCGTAATCGGTTACAGGAATGGAAGAAGATTTATGCGCCGCACTCTCCCGATGCACCGATCCATGACCGTTTTGCAGAAGCCTGCCACAAGCTGGACTATGTGGAATATCTGCTGGATGTTCTGTCCTTTGGGGATTCCCACGAGCGTCGGGAGGTCGTCAATGATTGGATGGCAGGCAATAAAATCCATGCGCTTGAGAAGCGCTTAAAAGAAATCAAAGAACAGGAGGAACCCAATGGACGAAATGAATATCGAAGCTATGGAATTGCCGTCTGAGGATGTGATGCCGGAATGGTATGACGGAAAGCACATCAATGAGGTACTGTTCTGTCAGCTTTTCTTAGAGAAGTATCCTATGAAATGTGTCAGAGGCAGGCTGTTTACTGTGGACGGACTGATCGAGGATGAAGCGCAGATCGGAAACCTCATACTGGATGAGATCTCCGGTTGCCTTACCTCCGGGCTGTCAAAGGTCGTGGCGAACCTGCTTGCCAGCATCAAGCTGCAAGCCTATTCTCCGCCTCTGCCCATTGAAACAGACCGCATCCATGTGGCCAACGGCACCTACTTTATGGACGGACGCTTTTCAGAAGAAAAAAGCTACTGCAACAATCGCCTGACTGTTGCCTATAATCCGGATGCTCCGGCCCCGGCACGGTGGCTGCGGTTTCTGTCGGAATTGCTGCACCCGGAGGACATTCCCACCTTGCAGGAATTTTTAGGCTACTGCCTGCTTCCTACCACAAAGGGACAGAAAATGCTCCTGATGATTGGCAAGGGCGGCGAAGGAAAGAGCCGTATCGGGCTTGTCATGCGTTCCCTTCTGGGGGACAGCATGAATACCACCAGCATTCAGAAGGTGGAGAGCAACCGGTTCAGCCGTGCGGACTTGGAGAACAAGCTGCTTATGGTGGACGATGATATGGATATGAGCGCACTGCCAAAAACCAACTATATCAAATCCATTGTCACGTCCGAGTGCAAGATGGATATGGAGCGAAAAGGCGTACAGAGCTACCAAAGCCAGCTCTATGTCCGCTTCCTCTGTTTCGGAAACGGAGCGCTGACCGCCCTGCATGACAAATCCGATGGATTCTTCCGCAGACAGATCGTTCTGACCACAAAAGACCGTCCGGTAGGACGAGCCGATGATCCGTTCCTTGTAGATAAGCTCATCAAGGAACGCGAAGGTATTTTTCTCTGGTGTCTGGAAGGTCTGCAAAGGCTGATCGACCACAATTACCAGTTCACAGTCAGTGAAAAAGCCAAAGAAAACATGGAGACGGTCAAGCGCAACAGCAACAACGTGCTGGACTTCCTGCAATCGGAGGGATATATCCGCTTCAAGGCTGACAGCGAAGCCAGCTCCAAAGCCATCTATGAAGCATATCAGAGGTGGTGCGAGGACAATGCGCAAAAGCCCATGTCCGCAAACCGTATCAGCTCAGAGCTTGCACAGAACGAGCGTCTTTACAATGT
>JAZLHW010000192.1:0-16103 GCA_045617105.1 Selenomonadaceae bacterium
GGCATATTGGGCAAATACAAGTGCCAATTCCCTTGTGGGGCTGCTCATCCAGCAAGGAACGCATGAGATCAAGATTCCCTTTGAGGATCTGCTCACAGGAAAGCCGATCCATGCATGGCTGGATGACCAAATCGTTTTTCACCAACTGGATGGAAAGACTTCTGCTGTTTGGTCGCTTCTGTATGCAAGCGGTTATTTGAAGGGGACACCGCTCACGGGAGGAGACGGGGATATTCCAGAAAGAGAGTACGAGCTTGCCATTACGAACAGGGAGACTCGCCAGATGTTTGTCGGGATGTTCCAAGGATGGTTTCGTGACACGAAGGCAGGGACTTATTACAACAGCTTTGTACAGGCTTTGCTTTCGGATGATGTGCGGGCAATGACGAACTATATAAATAAGGTTTCTCTTGCTGTTTTCAGTTACTTCGATACGGGAAATCACCCCTCTGAGGAGACAGAGCCTGAAAGGTTCTACCACGGCTTTGTGCTGGGGCTGATGGCAGATCTCAGGGACAGGTTCGGTCTGACCTCGAATCGGGAGAGCGGATTCGGCAGGTATGATGTGATGCTGGAGCCGAAGAACGACAAGGACAATGCTGTTATCATTGAGTTTAAGGTCTATGACGATTATGATGAGAAGGGACTGGAGGACACCGTGCAGGCGGCACTCCGGCAGATCGAGGAGAAGAAATATCGGGAGGCACTGATAGAGAAGGGATTCGCAAGAGAGCGAATCCGTGCGTATGGCTTTGCGTTCCAAGGAAAGACAGTGCTGATTGGCAGAGGGGAATAAGAATAGAAAAATGGAGAATTGAAATTTGATGGATTTGGAAGGGGCTGTTGCACAAGTGATTTCCCGCTTATGCAACAGCCCCTTTGTTTTATGGAGATGTTTCTCGTATAGGTTATGCGTTTTCTTTTTTATGTCCATAGACTTTTAAGACAAGAGCAATGATAAGATTCAGTATAAAGCAGGCAGCAAAGAATTTCAGCGTGATACCGTAGTCATTGGTACTCTCGCGAAAGATAGAAATGATGGTTGGACCTGCAACGCCTGCCAGTCCCCAAGCGGTAAGGATTCTGCCGTGGATAGCACTTAAATGGCGAGTGCCGAAAAGATCGGAAAGGTATGCAGGCATACAGGAGAAGCCGCCGCCATAGCAGGTGATAATGAGAAGAACCAATGTCTGGAAGAAGAAGGCATCCGTGGTTCCTGCAAGCTGCCAAAAAGCGAAGATCTCAATCAAGAAAAACAGCACATAAGTGATGCCGCGTCCCAAGTAGTCCGAAATGGTTGACCAAAAAATTCGCCCTGCACCATTTAGAAGCCCGATGATTCCTACCATAGAGGCAGCAGCTGCTGCATCCATGCCGACGACCTCCTGTGCCATGGGAGAGGCAACGGCTAAAAGACCAATGCCGCAGGTGATGTTTATGAAAAAAATCCACCAAAGGGCAATAAATCTCCATGTCTTTATTACTTCATTTGTAGCCATGCCGTGATTCAGCTGCACTATTTTATGGACGGCTTCCCTTTGTGTTGGTGGTTTTAAGTAAAGTGATGAGATCACCATGATGATGATGTAAATACTTCCGAGGATCAAGAAATTGTTGATCAGCCCATAAGCAGCTGTTAAATGCTGCATGATGGGACCTGCAATGAGAGAGGCAAAGCCAAAGCCCATAATCGCCAGCCCTGTTGCAAAGCCTCGATGGTTTGGAAAGTATTTTACTAGTGTGGAAACGGGAGTAATATATCCCGTGCCAAGCCCAATGCCGCCGATGACGCCATAAAAGAGGTAGAGAAGAGCAAGGCTATGTGCATGAAAAGCATACGCCGTACCGAACATTCCTATGCCGAAGCAGGAGGCAGACAGCAAACCGCTTTTCTTAGGACCGATCTTCTCCACGAAATTTCCGAGAAATCCCGCAGAAAGACCAAGAAAAAGAATCGCAAGGGAAAAGGTCCATGTCGTTTCCTTTAGCGTGAATCCCATTTCTTCCATAATCGGGCGGGTGAGTACGCTCCATGCATAAACGCTTCCAATGGAAATGTGGATGCCAATGGCGGCGAGTGCGATAAGCCAACGGTTTCTCATGATGCAACATTCCTTTCCAAGAGACAACCGAGAGCCATGCCAAAACAAAACCGTCTGGGCAAAACTCTCTGCCCAGACGGTCGGCTTGACAAAATCCTGCATTACATGTGGTTTATTCCACTTATCCGTCAGCAATGCAGAACCTATTTCTACTATCAATGAGGTCATTATAGCAAAAAACATTGCAGCGTGTCAAACAACTGTGTAAATTGATATTTCGAATAAAAAACCTTTTCAATCTATGAAAAAGGATAGGGAAACTATCAGCTTTTAAGAATCAAAAAGGGTGCTGTACCCTCAGATACAACACCCAAACATATTACTCTGCAGTGAACGGCAGCAATGCAATATTGCGTGCACGCTTGATTGCAACCGTAACCTGGCGCTGATGCTTAGCGCAGTTGCCAGAGATACGGCGCGGCAAAATCTTTCCGCGCTCCGTAATGAAGCGGCGAAGCTTTGCAACGTCCTTATAATCAATGCTCTCAACTTTGTCTACGCAGAAAGAGCAGACCTTCCTACGAGGCTTTCTGCTTCTGTCACGTCTCATCAAGACAATCCCCTCCTATCAAAATGGAATTTCTTCATCAGGAAGATCACCGCCAAAAGCAGACACTTGCGGTGATGCAGAAACAGGGCTTGACTGTGCTGGAAAATCTCTCGGAATATCGCCGGCAGCAGAAGAATTTCTGGAATCCAAAAACTCTATATTATCTGCCACCACTTCAGTCACATAGCGCTTCGTACCGTCTTGCGCCTCATAGTTTCTGATCTGCAATTTTCCCTCTACGGAAATCTTTCTGCCCTTGACTAAATTATCCCTGCAAACCTCAGCTGTCTTTCTCCAAGCAACGATGGGAACAAAATCAGCCGTAGGCTGTCCACTGTCCTCTCCTCTGCGGGCGAAGCGGCGATCTACCGCCAAAGTAAACGTACACACAGGAACACCTGACGGCGTTGTGCGTGCTTCAGGATCACGTGTCAAGCGACCAGTCAAAATCACCTTATTCATGCCATAGCCTCCCTGACTTTGGGCTCATGCCCAGGCATTTCTTATTCCTCTTCGTCAGACTTAACGATCATGTGCTTCAGAATATCATCCGTAATCTTCATTACGCGATCGCATTCCGTTACGCAAGCAGGCTCGCAAGTAACGTTCAGCAAGCAGTAATAGCCTTCCTGCTGATCCTTGATCTCATAGGCCAAGCGCTTCTTGCCCCAGCGATCTTCCTTGTCGATCGTACCACCATTTGCAGCGATAAGCTTGGAGAACTTCTCGATGACAGCATTCGTTGCATCTTCCTCCATCGGCTTAACGATAAATATGACTTCGTACTTTCTCACGAAATCACCTCCCCTTTGGTCTTTGGCCCCTCCTGAAAGAGGAGCAGAGTATTATCGCTGTTTCAGCGACTAAGAAATTATATCACGCATAAAAAGTTTTTTCAAGCATTCTATGAAGTTTGATAAAGAGTCTATCTTGCTTTTTTCTTGTCATAGGTGTTGGAATACGATAAAATGAGAGCAAGAAAACAGACGCAGGAAGGCGATGATTTCGTGCGAAGGATCAAGACGTTTGAAGAGCTGACGATACAGGATAATTTTATCTTTCAAATAACAATGCGAAACAAAAGCCTCTAGCTGCGAGGAATGGAGGCGAGAGTATATGACATGGGAAATGGAACTGAGAAGGCATGAGAAAGAAAGCTATGAAACAGGAAAGCTGGAAGGAAAGCTGGAATCCTATCGGAATATGATAGCCTCCGGATTTTTTACGTTGGAACAGGTGATAGCCTCGGGGCAGTTAAGCAGTGAGGAAATCGCAAATCTTAGCAGGATGTGAGTTGTTTGCAATCGAAGATATTGAAGAAAAGGATGCTTTAGGGTAGAATAGCGATATGGAATTTTTGGGTATGCATTTCAGTATTGTCACGGATTCGGGTTCTGCGGACAATGTTTGCAAAGCGGCATCGAGCTATGGAGCGGAGATTATTTTGACATGAGCTATCCTTCTTGTTTGACTTGGGAAAAATTTCAATCGATTACGGCAAAGGGACTGAAGGTATTTTTCTTTTACCTCGCAGTCCTTTCCTTTTGGCGTTTATTTTTTGTTTTTTGGATGCAGGAATATATGGCAACCTCCCTTGAGATCGGGGAGATTGCATCTGCCATGTGGAGGGGCGTAAAGCTGAGCTGCCAGACAGCCGGCATTTTGACGGCGGTGAGTTTTTTTCCAGCGGTTCTGTTTCATTATCTTTGGGAAAAGGGAGAACGATATGTTTGGAAGGCAGTGACGGCAGTTACTCTTTTGACAGCGTCCGTTCTCTATGTGGCAAGCTTTCCTTATTATCGGCAGTTTCATTCCAATTTCAACCAGCTGATGTTTAATGCAGTCAATGACGATATGTATGCACTGCTTGTTTCCTTGGTTCAGGAGTTTTACCTGCCTGTTCGTTTGGCGGGGGCGTTCCTTCTTGCCTTCCTGCTCTATAAATTGCTGATGCGATTCCTTTCCGTGGATTTTTTCGGCAGACTGAATGTGTTGTGGCTGCCGCTTCCTGTCAGGCTTTTTGGCAGGGCATTGCATTTGGGCTGTATTTACCTTGTGACGCTTTGGAGTTTGTTTGGCGGAGCGCTTGGCTGGGAAGGGCAGGTAGACTGGGAAAACGCAGGTGCAACAAGGGACGATTTTCTCAACGAGCAGATTTTGGATAATTTTCAGGCAGTGTACCGTGGCTACGAGATGAATCATCGTATGCTTGCCTGCAATGGCTTGGATTTTACGGTCGAGGATATTCGCCTGTTGGCGGCGGGACTCTCTGGAAAGCCGCCCGTTTCTGACAGCTTGGACGATTACCTTATACGGCAGGCGCAGGGAGCGCAGGTAGCAAAGCCACGGCATATTTTTGTGATTCTTTCGGAAAGCTATGCCAATTGGCCGCTTTTGGAGAAATATGCAGATCTGCATATAGCAGATGGTATGCGTTCGATTCTGGCAGAGGAGGATACGGACTATTGCCCAACCTTTCTGCCGAACGGGGCAAGCACAGTATCGGCGGTGACTGGCATGGTGACGGGACTGGCAGATGCGAATTTGTATTTGACGACCATGCCGGAGTCATTTGCAGAGCCTTATCCTACGGCGAGCGCACCGCAGATGGAAAGACTGGGATATACCACGAACTTTTGGTATGCCGGCCCTGCGACTTGGGAACGGATCGGAGCATTTACAAAGGCACAGGGATTTCGGCATTTCTACAGTGAGGGAGATTTCGGTGATGTGCCGGGAAGCGTCTGGGGCTGCGAGGACGAGTGCTTTTATGAGAAAGTGCTGGAACGCTTGACGGACGAGCCCTCCTTTCATGTCCTGCTGAATGCGTCCAATCATTCACCCTATGATGTGGATGTGGCAAAGAAGGGATTTGATGAGGGAAGTGTAAGGGCGGTGCTTCCCAAGGAAGCGCAGGGGGACGATTGGCTTTTGAAGGAGCTTGGGCATTATTGGTATGCTGACAGGGAACTGGCAAGGTTTCTTCGTGCAGTCAAGGAACGATATCCTGACAGCTTGTTTATCATCGTGGGAGATCATGCCGACCGCTATCATATTGACAAAACACCGTCTGCTTACGAGCGTTACGGGATTCCGTTTATCGTGACGGGCTATGGTGTGCATAAGGGCTTGCTTTTGCCGGACAGTGCAGGCTCGCAAATAGATATTTTTCCGACCATCGTTGAAATGGTTGCACCGAAGGGCTTTACGTACATATCGCTGGGCAGCAGCCTGTCGAGAGACAATCGCCAAGGCGTGAATTACGGCTTTTGGATCACGAGACATGCCATCGGCAAGGCGGACACTGTTCCGCTTGTGCCGGAGGGCTTGGACGGGGAAACACCTCCAGCGATAGAGGATGCTGCCATGCAGGACTATATCAATGCTATCCGCAGTATATCATGGTGGCGGCCTAAATACGGCTCACTGCTTGATGAGGAAAAGCTGAAGGACAGGCAGTGATATTGCGGCTGGGAGAAAGGATAGCCTATTTTGCTGCAAGAGATAGGGAGTGAGAAATTTGCGTTTGTATATTGCCGAGAAACCGAGTATGGGACGGGAGATCGCAAAGTGCTTGACAGGTCCTGTACAGCAGAAGGACGGGTACTTAATCACGAAGGACGGTATCGTGACATGGCTTTTTGGGCATATTCTGCGGCAGGCAGAGCCAGAGGAATATGATGCAAAGTACAAGAAATGGAAGGCGGAGGATCTGCCTATTCTGCCAAAGGAGTGGAAGCTTCTTGTAGCAAAAAATTGCGAGAAGCAGTTTGCGGTTCTTCGCAGTCTTATTGGCAAGGCAGATGAGATCGTTCACGCCGGAGACCCAGACAGGGAAGGGCAGCTTCTTGTGGATGAGGTGCTGGACTATCTCGAAAATAAAAAGCCAGTCAAGCGGATCCTGTTGAATGCCTTGGATGAGAAAAGTATTCGCAAGGCGAATGGGAACCTGCGTGACAATGCGGAGTTTTTCCCTCTGAAACAGTCTGCTTTGGCTCGCGCACGTGCCGATTGGCTGATAGGAATGAATCTCTCCCGTGCCTATACGATAGCGGCACGGAGGGCAGGTCATGCTCGTGTCGTTTTGCCGATTGGCAGAGTCAAGACCCCGACCTTGGCACTTGTCGTGCGCAGGGAACGAGAGATTGAGAACTTCGAGCCAGTGAAGCATTACATTATCAAGGCAGAATTTGCACATGAGAATGGGAGCTTTTGGGCACAGTGGAAGCCGAGCGATATCCAGAGCGGGTTGGACAGTGAAAATCGTCTGACCGACAAGAGGACGGCAGAGAGCAAACTGGAAGAATTCCTGCGTGAGCCAAGAAACGGTGTGGTTTCTTCCTATCAAAAAACACAGAAAAAAGAGCCTGCACCTCTGCCGTTTTCCCTTTCCTCCCTGCAAGTGCTGGCTGGCAGGCGTTACGGCTACGATCCGCAGCTGGTTCTGGATACAGCACAGAAGCTTTATGAGAAAAAGCTGACGACTTATCCAAGGTCGGATTGCGAATATTTGCCATTGAACCAGTTTCAGGATGCGGAGACGATACTTTCCCATCTTGCTTCCTGCGGGGAAGAACTGCTGGAGGGTTGGGCAGCGTCCGCTGATACGGGACTCAAGAGCCGTGCATGGAACGACAAGAAGATATCGGCACACCATGCGATCATACCGACCACAGTCAAGGCAGATCTAAAAAGTCTTTCAGAAACGGAACGTAATCTCTATCGGCTGATTGCAAGAGGATACCTTGCCCAGTTTTATCCGCTTCATGTCTATGACCAAACCAAGATCGGGATTTCTTACAAAGATGAAATTTTTACAGCAAGCGGACGTACAGAAAAGGAGCTTGGCTGGAAGGTCATGTATCAAGCAGCAAAAAAAGATGCGGAGGAGGAAAAGAGCGAGGAAGAGGATACCGATAGTGATACGGTTCTCCCTGCTATGAAGAAAAAGGATGCTGTTCGCTATGAAAAGGGTGAGCTTATAGCACGGACGACCAAGCCGCCTGTACGGTTCACACCAGCTACACTGCTTGCCGGCATGAAAGAGATCCATAAGTATGTAAAAAATGCTGAGGCAAAAAAACAACTCAAAGATGTCTATGGCATTGGCACGGAGGCAACGAGGGCAACGATTATTGACGATTTGATCCGCAGGAAGTTCCTCAAGCCGCAAGGCAAGAAGAAATACCTGATACCGCAGCCTCATGCATACCTCCTCGTGGATTCTCTGCCAGATGAGATGACATATCCTGATTCTACTGCCATTTGGGAGGATCGACTGCATTCCATGTCGGAGGGGGAAGGTTCCTTGGAGGAATTCCTCTCGCAGCAGGTACAGTTCACGGTGAACCTTTGCCAAAAGGCATCGGAAACCCAGATGGAAATTCAGGGTGCCTATCCGTGCCCGAAGTGCAGGCACGGTGTACTGGTAAAACGCCAAGGAAAAAACGGGATCTTTTGGGGCTGTTCCAATTTTCCCCGTTGCCGCATGACTTGTGATGACTTGGATGGAAAGCCGAGAAATGCAGGTTCAGTGGAGAAGAAAAAAGCTGTTACGTGGGAATATTCGGCTAACGATGCACCATCATCTGCTTGGTCAGAGGAAACTGCACCGCCTGACGACATCTATGATGTGTTGGGTTCTCCCTATCCAACCGAGGAGGAAATGGCAGAATATCAAGCTACCTATCATAATGCTTCGTATGGAAAAAGGACGCACTGGCAGGAAAAACCAAAATATTCCGCAAGCCCAATGGAACACATGGAAGTGGAAAAGGAAGAAAAAGAGAACGAAAAGCAGTATCTTTGCCCCAAATGCAAGGAAGGAAAGCTGCGGCAGATTCGAGGGCGAAACGGCGTATTTTGGGGATGCAAAAACTATCCGAGATGCACGGCAACCTTTGATGACGTGAAAGGAAAACCGAGATTGGAAGGATAGGAAAGGTGTAAATTTCAGGTAGGTATATCTATGCACACGAAAAATCCCAGCTGGTACAAAACCAACTGGGATTTTTTCTATGTAAAGACAGATACTTCCCGTTCTGTCTTAATATGTGGTGGAGATGAATCGCACCTAACCTTTTAGACGAACACGAAAAATAGTACTTTTTTATCTGCAGCCACTTTAAAGCATAGCAATTTTCTTAAATGCTGCTTCTGTGAGCTCCATTTTTTTTGCAGCATCCGAAATAGTCATTATCCCTTCGCGTACCAACTCAGCCAACAGTTTAACACGGCCTTCCTTGATACCTTCCTTGATGCCTTCCTGTCTTTGTTCTACAAGCTTATCATGCAAAAGTTCTTCCATAACTTTTCCCATATCAAATCCCTCCTCGTTTGTTAATTCCCTTACGGCCTTAACATTTGCCTCAACTACTGCACTGATGTATGCTTTCCCATACATCAGCCCCGTCTTGCCTCGTAAATCATAAACCCTCAAGACAGCTTCTTTCATACGGTCCTTATCAATATTCCGGTGCAAATTAGTCAACCAAAAGTGGAGCTTTTCGTCCAACTGGTTGAAGACTGCTATCTGCGTAGGGAAGATATATCTGCCTGTCACAAGATAGATGCCAGGGTGTACCTGGTTTATCTCGTAGCCGTAGGCACGCAGAGCCTTAAACGCATCACGCGGATATGTTTCTCTTGCCAGTGTTACCGTGATGTCATCCGCTTTTATTTCATCAATACTTTTACCATACGCTTTATAAAGCGCCGCATAGGCATTCGCCTTGAAAACTGTATCTATGCTGAGCCTGTCTTTTTCGGATTTGTATTCCATGATGTTATGTCCGCGGAATTTTGCACCAAGTTCATTGACTAGTTCAATATCCTTGTTTTTCTTGACGACTAACAAATCTATTCTTATCGGATTATGGTTGAGCTGATGCTCCGAGTCGTATTCCAAATCAGCATCATTTTCCAAAAATTCCAGACCGATGGCACCGTAAAAGCCGGAGTGCCAGTCTACTACATGATCGGACATCTGCTCACCTTTTTCCTCACAAAGAATTTTATCTTGATCATATTATCGTATATTAATAAGAAAAATTCAAGCAGGTCGCAGCATGAAGCTGTGTATATCTGGTCCTCCTATGAAACAAAAATAGGGACTGCTGCACGTTACATTTACGCGCAGCAATCCCTTTTCCTATGTAAAGACAGATTCTTCTCGTTCTGTCTTAATATGTGGTGGAGATGAGGAGAATCGAACTCCTGTCCGAAAATATTGTCCCACGAATTTCTCCGAGCGCAGTCTGTGGTTAAGTTTCGGGAGCCAGCCATCCGCAGACAATCAGCTTTGTCCCTATCTCGATGAGAGTTCCCAGTCAAGCCTCCGAGAATTGGCTGTCAGGTATCCTGCTGTTTGCCCCTTATCCATTCCCGCAGGAGAGGAACGAACAGGGGTCGCCTTAAGCGGCGAATGCGTATTCTTCGGTAGCTTTTATATTTAATAAAAGTTTTCACCTTACTAACGGGTTGATGACCCCCGGCTCGCTTTTCGTGATCCATCTATCCCCGTCGAGACCATTGCATCCCCAGATGTTTGAATCACGGGCATTTTGCCCTTGCTGAGTTTCAAGTATCATAGCAAATTTTAAAGAAACTGTCAAATAAAAAATGGTATGTTACAATATTCTGCATCAGAGGCAGGCTATCTTTTAAAAGGCTTCCTCAAGGCTAGTTCTGACAAAATCTTTTATTCAGTATGGATAAGTTCGTCGCTTACCTGTATAACGAAGCTGAGATGCCCCTTCTTCAACAGCTTGCTGTAAGTGGGAGAAATCAAATTTTAACAAGCGGTGAGCATATCTCCCACTTCGTTGAAACGCGAATTGGAGGGAAAATGCTTATGGCATTTTCTTGAACAATGGCGTTATAAAATAGTTGCAACAAGGTATCGGCTGCAAAACAACTAAAATGACAAAAATTAAAGAAAAAATGAGATTTTTTCGATATAATAAGAAGTGAATGCGTGTATACAACATCGAAAGACCGAATCAGATAAATGGGACGTGACAATCATGATGGATCGAAAGCTGCAGAAGGAACTAGTTGAGATGCTCGAAAGCGTCGAGAGCATATTGGCACAATTGGATTGGTCAGATCAGTGGCAGGTGCAGGCAGTACTGGATGTGCTTGAAGCTATTGCAGGGAAGTGCCAGGGAAACCTGTCAAAAGGCTCCTATGCAAAATATGATGAGATTTTTACTGGGCTGGCAGAAATCATTCAGGATACGGACTGGAAGCAGTTATCCAGTGCCGAACAACCAGAAGCTTGTGAACTGTGCCGTGAGATCATGGTTCATGTCATAAAAATGCTGAAAACAGAAAAAGAAGTGAAAAATATCATCGTATTTTTGCCATACAAGGCAAGCATGTGGGATAGTCTGGAATCTGTTTGGCGGGCGGCTTATGAGGATAAGGAGCATTGCGAGGCATATGTTGTGCCGATTCCATAGTTTGATCGAAAAGAAGATACCACTCCTGCAGAATGGCATTGTGAGGCAGATCTATTTCCAAAAGATGTACCGGTATGTGATTTCCGGGAATTCAGCTTGGAAAAGCTAAAGGAAATGCGGCCGGATGCGATATTTATTCATAATCCATATGATAATTACAATCGAGTTACCAGTGTAGATGCACAATATTTTTCGCATGAATTAAAGAAGTGTACGGATGCATTGGTTTATATACCGTATTATGTTTCCGGTGAGCATTTAGGAAAAAACATAGCAACAGCTCCGGGCGTTATCAATGCAGATTATGTAATAGCACAGGATGAAAATATAAAAAAGCAATTTGAAGATTACTATCCGGGTGAGGTACCGGAAGGGAAATTCCTTGCCTTAGGTTCACCTAAATTTGATAAGGTTGCAGGAAAAACTGCTGATGATTTTGAGCTGCCTGAGGAATGGAAACGGAAAATGGAAGGCAAGAAGGTCATTCTTTATAATACAAGCATTGGTGCAGTGCTGCAGCATCCTAATCAGGTTTGCAGCAAAATGCGTTATGTTTTTTCCTTGTTCAAGCAAAGAAAAGATGTCGTTATCTGGTGGCGTCCGCATCCATTGCTGAAGGCAACCCTCAATTCTATGATTTCTGGGCTTTTGGAAAAATACGAGCAGATTGAAAGAGAATTTTTGCAAGAAGACTATGGGATCTATGACGATACACCGGATGTAAGCAGGGCTGTTGTTTGTACCGATGCATACTATGGCGATGAAAGCAGTGTTGCAGATTTGTATAGGGCAACAGGGAAAAGAATTCTTTATCAAGATATGAATGTATTGGATAAAGTGTCGATTGAAACATCTTGTGTGGTTTTTGATGATGAGGTAATGTGGTTTGTTTCCAGAGAGTATAATGCATTATTTAGATATGATCTAAAAAAGAAAAAAACGGAAAGAATGTGTTTTCTCAACGAAGAGAAAAAAAATGCGGATCTTGATTACTGCAAGATATTTAAATATGAAAATGTATTGATTATTACACCGTACTTGTCTTGTAAAGATATTATAGAATATGATGTTCAAAGAAATAATTTGACGCATATTAATTTAAAAAATAGAAAAGATTTAAAAGGTGGAAAATCATTTAAGAGAATGCTTCAATTTACAACAGCTGTTCAAAAGGATGATACATTATATTTGATTGGTGATGCTTATCCGGCGATAGTAGAATATGATATAAAAAATAGGAAGTGTAAATATTATGACAGCTTTCTTGGTTTGATGGATAATACGTGGGATTTTTCAGAGCGGAAATTCGGTGAGGCTGTTATTCTAGGAGATAGTATTTACATTGCTTGTGTGCAGAGCAATAAGGTAATGGAATTTTCTATGACACAAAAAATATGTAGATTCCATACTGTTGGTGAAGAAAATATGTCATATTTAAACATAAAGCTTGTGGGAAATGATTTGATTTTGATGCCAGCAAAAGCAGGGCATGCTTTTATTAAGTGGAATATAGTTGACGGAAATATCATAAAGTATGCTCGATATCCAGAAGCATGTGATTTTTCGAGATGTCTAAGTGGGTATAATGGATTTGTAGATGTTGTGCCGTACCAGAATGAGCTATATTTTTTTCCGGATATGGCAAATAAGCTTCTCAGGTTTAGTTTTGAAACGGAAATGTATAGTGTAGATGATCATTTGAATCATCGATTGTTGTTTGGAAAGATATTTAATTATAAGTGGTTTTTATTTGCCTGCAAGTACCAAGAGCGAATTTATGCTGGCTTGGGTGGTGGTACGCTTTATGAAATATTGAAAGATGAAACTGTTAATGAATTCAAAATGGAAGTGGATCTACGAGATTTTAATAGAGATGCAGAGCAGTCAAGATATGTAGAAAAAGATAGTGTAGTGGAAATGTTTATGAAGATAGAAGCTTTTGTTAAAGTTATATATGGCAAGAGTAAATTATCTGGTCTTAAGGTTGGAAAGTGTATATATAATTGGTTGTGGAATAGGCGTTATAACAGTTAGGTGATTGTAAGTGAAAATATCAGTAGCAGGAACGGGATATGTTGGTTTTGTTACAGCCATATGTTTGGCAGAAAAAGGACATACGGTTGTTTGTGTTGATGTTGATAAGGAAAAAATAGATAGACTCAACAGATATAAAAAGCCGTTGATATATGAAGCAGGACTGGAAGAACTAATGGTTCGCAATGGTGAGAGGCTTTCCTATACTACAGATTATGCCTCAGCCTATAAAGCTGCTGAAGTAATATTTATTAGTGTAGGGACTCCGGAGAAGAAAGATGGATCAGCAAATCTTACCTATATATACGAAGCAGCAAAACAAATAGCTGAGACGGTAGAACATGATTGTGTAGTAGTTATCAAATCGACAGTACCGATTGGTACTAATGAAAAAATAGAGCAGTATATTTGGGAGCATAAAAAACATGTTGTAAAAATAACTGTTGTATCTAATCCGGAGTTTTTATCGCAAGGAACAGCGGTAAAGGATACGCTTGATGCATCACGAATTGTAATCGGAACACAGGATGAATATGCACAGAATGTTATGCTTCGACTTTATGAGGATTTTGATGTACCAAAACTGGTTACTGACCGACGCAGTGCGGAGATGATAAAGTATGCATCTAATGATTTTTTAGCGTTGAAGATCAGCTATATCAATGAGATTGCTAATCTTTGTGAGGAGATCGGTGCCGATATTGAAGATGTTGCTAAAGGTATGGGCTTTGATAATCGTATTGGTGATAAGTTTTTACGGGCAGGTATTGGTTATGGCGGATCTTGTTTTCCGAAGGATACCAAGGCATTGCATTGGCTGTCTAATTTCCATGATCATGAATTAAAAACAGTTAAAGCTGCTATTGAGGTAAATGACAACCAAAAATTGGTGTTGCTGAAAAAAGCTCGTAAATACTATGATAGTTTCCGTGATATAAAGATTGCTGTACTTGGTTTGACATTTAAACCGGGAACAGATGATTTGCGGGAAGCACCAGCATTGACGGTGCTACCAATTTTATTGGAAGATAGAGCAACAATACAGATATATGATTTAGTTGGAGAAAAGAATTTTAAAAAATATTATCCGGAATCAGATCAAATACATTATTGTCAGACTATTGATGAAGCGTTACAAGATGCTGATATTTGTTTGATATTTACTGAGTGGTCGGAGATTAAGGGATACGATATAAGCCAGTTTGAACGATTGATGAAGCATTCTATAGTAATCGATGGGCGTAATTGTTATGCATTGGCAGATATGGAAAAAACTAATGTTGTGTATGAGTCGATAGGGAGACGGAGTGTTAATGAAATTTGCATAAGAAAAAGATATTTATCGGGTTTAGATTGTTAATGAGGTGAGTGTATGAAGGATAAAATGTCTTTTGATAAGATGAAAAAAGTTTTATTATGGGGTGCTGGTAGTGAAGGAAAATTATTTTATAAATATTTAAATAAAGAGGAATTTGAACTTGTTGCCATTATTGATAATAATTCAAAATTGTGGGGATCTAAGCTAGAAGAATTTGGTAATACTATCGTAATATCACCTGATGAGGTAAAGCAGATTGACTACGATTATATTTGTATCGCTACGGAATTTATAGATTTGATAAGGAGGCAGTGTACTGAACTGGGGTTGAAAAAATGTATTTCAGGCAGATTGAATGCATTTGATTATGTTAATAATGCTTTTTTATTTGTAAATGAGTCTATGATTCAAATTCTACAAAAAAATATAGATGAAAAAATTATGCGGACAGTAAAAGAGAATTATTGGAGAAATATTTTTGTGGATACAGTTCAGGGAATGGAGTGGTACAAGGTTAGTTCTTTATCACTTGGAAGGTGGGCAATTGGATATCAATATGCATATGTACTTTGTAGGGTGCTGAATACTCTAAAACCTGAATCTGTTTTAGAGTGTGGTCTTGGACAAAGCAGTAAGATAATAAATAGTTACTCTGAGTATTTTGATAATGTTAAGGTTGACATCATTGAACACGACAAGGAATGGATTGATTTTTGGAAGCTGGAAAATGAATGTTCTAAAAATTTGAACATTCATCTTAGAATATTGAAAGAGAAGAATTATTATGAGGATAGTTGTTATGGATATGATGATTTCGAGAGTGTTGTGAATGGCAAAAAGTATTCCCTTCTCTCGATAGATGGCCCGTGGGGGGGGGACAAACTAATATCACGAATAGATATTTTGAGTCATTTACCGCAAATATTAGACGAAACTTTTGTGATACTTGTGGATGATTATGATCGAATTGGTGAAAAGATATTAGTGCAACAGATTATTGATAAATTGAATAAGAGTGGGATAGATGCAATAAGAGGAATTTATGCGGGAGAAAAAGATATGGCAGTGATAGTTCCTTCTAAATTGTCATTTCTTTTGACGATGTAAATTATCAATGAAATAATAACCATGGTTTGAGGATGATAAAAATGAAACGGGTAATTCTTTTAGGTTTTTCAGGGGTAATGGCGGGTTAAAAAACTTCATAAAACTAGTGTTTATCTGAATTGAGCAGCATTCAGCTTTTGATTAGGAAGTGGAATATGAATATTGGAATAGTACTTGATGGATGAAATTGTTATAGCTTAGAAGATATGGAAAAAACGACAGCAATATATGAATCAATCGGGAGACGGGGTGTTAATAAGAAAGAGAGCATTTTTAATACTATTTATAGTAATGGGGTGGTATAATGTTCAATGTTTTTACAGAGAAAATGTCTTTTGATGAAGTAAGAAAAATGAAATATGTTAGGTTATATGCAGGCGATATTCCTAATAAAACGGAGTATAATGACGAAAATATTATTGGGTTGTCGTTGTATACCAATGATTATCGAACGATAAGGCATGATATAACAAAACCGTTTCCTCTACCAGATAATATGATTGATTGTTTTCAAGCAGAAGACGTATTTG
>JAZLHW010000193.1:0-17488 GCA_045617105.1 Selenomonadaceae bacterium
TAGTTGCTGTCATTGGTCAGTTCGCTGACCTTAGTGGGCAAATCTTCGGCATAGGCGAAGGTGTCCTTCAGCACTACGGCGAGATTTTCCATCGTGAGCTTCGTTGTAAGATTCTTCTTAGCCATTTTGATTGTCCTCCTCTTAAGACATATCGCTGTTACGCGGTAGGAGAGCGCGAATCTCTGCCACGGTGTAATCCTGGATGTCATCCTCGGTCAGAATCTTGTTGGCTGTGATGCCGCCATCGACAATCTTGCCGTTGGCATCCAGAGCCGCAACATTCCCGGTCGTGCCGCCCGTCACCTTGGTCACGATATCGTCAGCCGCAATGCCCGCATCCACGGGATCGCCATTGCTGTCGAACTTGGCGATATTGTTCGCCGTTGCATCGGTATCGCGCAGGGCAAAATCGCTCGGTGCATTGCCGCCGTCCACGATTTTCCCGTTGGCATCGAGAACTGCGATGTTCCCGGTCGTGCCGCCCGTCACCTTGGTCACGATGTCGGCTGCGGCGATGCCCGTATCAACCACCTGACCGTTGGCATCCTGCTTCACCAGTGCACCAGCCGTGCCGCCCGCAATCTTCTCCATATAGCCGGAAAGGTCAGTGAAGTTGGCGAATACGTTGTACTTGTACTCCGGCGTTTCGGCAGTCCCGACATTCACGATGCCGACATCCGCGCCCGCCTTGTGCTTCTTGCCCGCGCCCTCGACGAAATCAGCCGTGGTAGTGAATGCGTTGGTGATGTTGTACACAAAACCCTCGTTAGTGTCTGTCAGTTCAGGGAGATTCTCGAATGCTACGGACGGCCCCGGCTTGTACACGGATGCAATCTTGGCGTTGATGGATGCCTCAACCTGCTCCCCGGTCTGGTAGTTGCTGTCATTGGTCAGTTCGCTGACCTTAGTGGGCAAATCTTCGGCATAGGCGAAGGTGTCCTTCAGCACTACGGCGAGATTTTCCATCGTGAGCTTCGTTGTAAGATTCTTCTTGGCCATTTTGTTTGTCCTCCTCTAAAGACATATAAAAATTATTCGCCGCTCCTGTTTTTCAGGATTTCGGCTAAATCTGCTTTGGCTTCCTCTTCGTCCACCAAATCCTCATTGGTCATGACGGTATCCTTATTGATGGAAAGAGTGCCATCCGATTGCACCGTCAGACCGTTTCCGATTTTTACCGCGCCAAGGGCTGATTCCGTTGCAATTGGCAGATCAACATTGCCCCCACCTCCTTTCGGGAAAATGAGCGTCAGACTTCCTTCCATAGCCGTCTGCGGTTCTTTTTTAGCGTAAAGCCGCAAGGCCCCGTTGACGGTCTCGCAAGCAGGGCAAAGCCCGCATGATGCCGCTTCATCCACCGATGTTGGCAGGATGGTTAATATCGGGATGAGGTTCTCCGTGATGCTCTCGCTCGGGATGTCGATGGTGTACTCATAGATACCTGTTCCCTTCGTCCATCCTGTCTTGGGGATGGAGATTGTGCAAACCTCGATGCCCGCCCCGCCCTTCTCCTCGATGGCTTTTTTCAGGTACTCGGTGCGGTTCGCAAGCATCTGCGCCTGTACATTGTCAAGACCGTCCACGCCGCCGATGAGCTTGTCCTTCATCTCATACTGATAGATGGTCTCCTCCCATTCCGCCACCTTCGGCAAATAATTGATGGCGTGTTTCTTGCCAGTTTTCGGATCAATGCCGATACCGACATAATCCAGTACATTGACTGCCATACCCTCCACCTCCTAAAAATGCAGCAGCCAGTAGCCGTGAAGCTCGATGTCGCTCATCTTGTCAATGACCCCGATTTTCCCTGTGTCCTCATCTCGCCTAACACGATGAGAGAACATGGTATCATCGGCGCAAAAAAGTCCGAACTCTGTGATGGAAAGACCATTGGCTTCATTCTCCCCGATGATGAACTCGAACTTTGCGTCCCTCCCGTCCACGCTGACACCCGACAGCGGGAAAAGCTGCTGTTCCTGAAGCTCGGTGTCGGTTTCCTCCTCGATGGTCGTTCCCGACCCCACGCCAATCTGTGTGATATGATTCTGGGAAAGTCCCGCCGCAAGTCTCGCCAGCCGCTCCCTTCCCACATTTACCACAAGATTGTGGTCGTGAAGCTCTGACACAGGCTGCCCTTTTCTCCATACCTCAATATGGAATTCTCCCTGGCAAGCCTTTGGCGTGTCCTCAAACATCAAATTCATGTGATTGCCTCCTCATATTGCTATGCGCCGCCCGTCTGCGGCTCTTTCCATATCCCCCTCGTGGGTATAATTCCCGCTCCTGTCCAGCGAAAGTACAGAAAGACATCCGCCCAAATCATCGTCAAGGCTGTAGCTGCCCCGCTCCATCTCTCCATCCCTGCGGAAGTCTCCCCAATGCTGGATGTGGCAAAGGATGGACAAATTGCCGCTCATATCGGTCGGCTCTGCATCTTCCTCCATGCCCACATCGATGCCCATGGCATGGATGCCCCGGTCTCGCGGCAGTGTATTTTTGCCATGCTCGATTTCTCCCTCATGGCATTCCCCGCCGCCCCGTGCGATGATTTCCGTGCTGGCATCATCTTCTATGCCCGTGTATAGGCTCAATGCCAAGTGGTCATGCTCCAAATCCGCCCTGCCGCCATGCTCTGCTGTCACGTCCAAAAGCGGGCCGTCCCTGATGTATGCCCCATCTCTCGCAAATCTGCCGTCCTGGTATCCGCTGCCGCCGCACTCCGCTGTTCCGCTGTGGTCGAAAAGCGGATTTGTCCCATAGGGGATGATGTCGGCAAGGTGGAGATTCATTCTCCCATGAACTTCCTGCGCTGGCGGCGTAATCGCATCGGTAAAGCGATACCGCATCCCCAGTCCGAAAAGCCCCAAGTCGGCAGGGAGGGCATCCGTTCCCCCGTGGAAAAACTCCCCATTCCTCATTGCCAATCCATTGCGGAATATGCCATCTGCCGTGACATCATCAAAAAAGGAAAACAGTGCTTCGGCGAAAAGCTCATCCATCGAAAGATCATCCCATCCATGATGGAAAGGCCAATCTCCCGGAACAATCCCTTCCCGGCAAAGTTCCCCGTCATGGAAGAATGAGCCGTCCCGATAGATGATGCCGCCATGGAAAAGATGCCCGTCCCTTTCCGGCACCCATATCCGATGCCCATAGGGAACATACTCACTGAATGCGTACAGGCTTTGCAGTTCCGATATTTCCTCGGAAAATGTTACGGTATCTTCCGTGTGGAAAAGGAACTCCAACATCTCCAGCCAGGAGCGCACATTCTTGCCCATCCATATCGCTTTTTTGAGCAAGTCAAGTGTTTCCCTTGTCACGTCTTCCGTGCCATCGGAAATGTCCTGCACCATGCGGAAGAAATATGGCCGCCCGTTGTACTCAAACCACTCCTTCGAATGGGAATCATGGAAGATGGTCTGTGTCAGCATTTCCACGGCGACAGGAGTGCCTTTGATGCGATGCCATGCAATGGAAGTCTTGACGATTTGCCGCCGTGCTTCGATGGACAGGCTCTTGTCGTAGAAATCGCAATGGAGCTGGATGGCAAGCGCGTCCACCAAATCGCTCGGCAATTCATCGATAACGGGATATATGAGGATATTGCGAATTTGGGAATCAATGAATTTTAGCTGTATTTTGTCCCAAAGCTCGGCAAGTTCCTTTGCATTCGGTCGGTTCAGACTTTCTGGAAGGTCATCATGGACGGAATAATCGTCGATATGCTTCATTCCTCCTCGCTCCCTTCCATCGAAACCTTCGTCCTGCCATCCTGCGCCACTTGCACCTTGGAGAGTTTCGTGAACACAGGGGAAACAATTTCGAGCCGCTTCACTCCGCTGATGGCTTTCAGGCGGTCGATGATTTCGTCTGGATTGATGTCCCGCCCCAGCTTGGTACGCTGCCACAGCTTATATTCCGCAATCGCTTTCCATACGGCGGTCGATACCTCGCTTGTATCGGCATCCTCGTAAATCCAGTATTTGATGTCGATGTCGTAATTGACCGCCTCCGGCGGCGTGACCAAAAGCCAATCCGTCAGCGGTCTTTTTGTTTTCGCCGATAGGGCATCCTGAATCTCTCCCGTGACTACGTTCTCCGGGATTGTCCCTCCTGTCAGCAAGATGACAAGCTGCACCACCCCCGGCGATGGGGAATAAGGCTCTACGTCAATGACCGCGCTGTTTACGCTCTTGGCGTGGTAGATGTATGCTCCCTCCGGCCCTGCGCAGGAATAGCTTTCAGGTGCTTCAAAGATGCGCTCTTTTAGCGGATCATCTTCTTCCCTGTCAGAGCCGCCCCCGCTCACGGAAATGTTGACCATCGACGCCACATAGGCGATAGGATCGACAATCTGATTGATTTCCCCGATGGCGTAGCCGTTGCCGATTTCCCCCGTCTGTGTGCATATCGCCGTGACCTGCGCCGATGTTTCCCCTGCCGGGATGATGACATCTCCGCTGGTGGCGAAATAGATATTGCTCTCCGGGCTGACTCTCGTACCCTGTGGAATGATGGTTTCCTGCTCCCGCTGGGCTGACAGCTTTATCTGGATGACCGCCCGTGCCGCGCTGGCAGGAAGTCTCGTTGTCCCTACCAATGCGCCCAGCCCGTCAAGATATTCTTTCTCGGAGGATTTCAGCATATTCATCTTCCCGGTTTTATTCAGCTTGTTCAAAAGAAGAATGATGACATTGGCCATGAAAAGGATGAATAACCTCACAGGATCGCCATCGGCAAGCGGTTCTGTTCTTTTGGTGATTGTGTAGTAGAGGGCGAAAATCTCTGCCTCCACTTCCTTCTCATCGATATTGACAAAATCTATCTCCTTCAAATCGGACAATTTAGGCATTGATGCTCACCCCCACAATCGGAATGAGCCGCCCCGTATCCTCGCCCTTAAATGCGATGGATTCGATGACGGCTCTCGGCTCATATCTTCGTATCGCTCTGAATATTTCATTGGTCAGTTTCGCTTGCGCCACGTTTATCGGCAAATCAACCACTTCGCCATCGATGCCGAAGCCACGGTCAAGCGGTATGGAATATTTGATGGTCGTGATGATGGTTCTGACGTTTTGGATGACCTCCTCGACGACCGACGCGGGAGCGAAATCAATCTGCGGCGTTTCGTCCGCCCGTATGATATACGCCATGACTAATTCCCTCCCAAAAGATTGCTCTCAGCGTTATAGCTTTCTCCATAATTTGTTACGATTGCATTTTCCTCGGTACGATTTCCTTCCTCGTATTCGGTGAGCTGCAACTTCGCAATGCACTGCTGGAGTTGTCCGCTCGGTGTCCAGTAGCAATTACCTTCCTTCACGGAATCCAATCTCCAATAGTTTTGCGTAACTGGCCGTCCGCCGATGACCAGCGGAAAGACCGCTCCCGTGTCCCGCATACGCCGGAGTTTCTTTAATTGTGTTGCCGGGCTTATGCCATGGTCGGCATCGAGGATGATGTCAAACGATACCTTTTCAAGCCCAGGGCCGCCAAACTGGCTGACTGGCTTTCGGAGGAGCAGATTATGCTCGGCCCATCTGGCATCGCTCTCGCGCTCGTAATTTGTCGGCGTAATCATGTGATTGACTGACACTGCAAAAACAATATCTCCCATATAACCGATGTACATAGCCACCCCGCCTCCTTTCCGTGTCCGATTCGGACACAATCAGCCGCCTATAAAAACATCTCCGCTGCCTTCGGCTACACTGCCGCCACAGCTCACAGGATCGCCTATCCTTCCTGCAGGAATTCCATTGATGAACACCGTACCGCTCCCCGATGCAATCACCCCGCCATGGGGAGGATGGACAGGGCATCCATGGGCGGGATAAGCATCGCCTACACGCCCCGCTCCTTTCTTGTTGATAAAAACATTCGAGCTGTGACCCGATAGCCCCCTTGGAGGGCAAGCATCATGCCCGGTGTCCTTGTCTCCCTGTCTGGTTGCCGCTGGCATTGAAATCATCTCCCGCAACTTCGATACAACTTTTATACAACTCGACCTCAATTGATGTCAATCTTCGGTGCGGTCAGCGTGATGGATTTTGATGCGTGAATCTCTATTGCGCCGTTATCGTTTACGATGTAACTCCCGTCCTTGTAGCGGATGCTCCTGACGCTGGTATCTGTTTCGGCTGGCGCATCCACCTCACTGTAATGCGCTCCAATGACAAATCCTTCGCCCGGGCCTTTCCCGCTGGCGTTGGGAAGAAGGATGCACATCACCGCCTCGTTGATGTCCGGCATCCAGTAGTCTTTGGTTTCCTTCGTGCATCGGCTCAAAACAAAAAGTTCGGCGGTTGTCCTATTATCCTGATCTGGCCTTGTGACAATGACCGTCCCCGGCGTTTCCCCGTACTGCGACACGATGCCAATAAAAATATACTTTGACAGTTCCCGCAAGAGTGCTTCAATATCCATCCAGGCACCTCCTGATGTCCACCTTTGTTGTGTATGCTTCTGTGATTTCATGGCTGACCTTCGTGACAAGATACTTCCCGTCAAAATGTCCGAAATTCTTCATTTCTATGACCTGTCCAGCCGCGAAATTATGGTTTCCGATGGTGGAAAAATACCCTGTCATTTCCTCCTTGTTGGCTTCGCGAAGTTTTTTCTTGGCAAGCCGCTCGGCTTCGGCTTTGTCTGCCACCTGCTCACGCACAAAAAGGATGCGCCCTTTTTCTTTTCCCGGTGCGGCAAATTCGCCCTCTATCAGCTCTTTGTCTTTCCCTTTTTGGTACTTGACTTGGCACTTCCAATAAGTATCCCTCGTTTTTGCCCTCAAGCGGTAATCCAGCAGCCATCGGAGTGGCATGGTGTTTTCGTTCAATTCTGCGGTCACTCCCGGCTTGTAGACCGTGATGACAGGCTCTTGGGATTCAAATTTCGTCTCATCGAAGATGATGACTTGCTCCGGCGTGATTTTCAGGCTCATGCCATTGTCCTTGCAGATTTTCAGCAGGAACTCAAGGTCGGATTCGTCCGCCTGTTCCACATGGTCAAGGTTCGGATTCGCTTCGCATTCCCATACAAGCTCTATCCCGTTCTGCTCACAGATGTCGGCAGCGCATTTCCAAACGGAAATCTTTTCCCATGTCTTGTTCTTGCGTGTGCCACGAAGCGTGGAATCGCTGATGACCGACACCGCCTTGATGCTGATCGTGGAAGGAAAGCCGTTGGCTTCGATTTCGTCAATCTCAAACCTCCCCGCAAAGAAAACCGTTTCGCCGTCTTGTAGCGTGATGCGGTTGTAGGTATGGATGGTGATGTCCAGCATATTCCCTTCGCCCTCTGGATACCAATCTGCTTGCCAAATTTGTGCCCTATCCTCCAGTTCGATGGTCACATCATCCGCCGCCTCGGATAGATTATCCGTAAAGGTCATGGAGAGGAAAAACTTGCTGATGTCCTCGGAAATGTCCTTTTCTTCGCTGCTTCCTGCCGGAGTGTATTTCACCTCCACCCAGGCGCGGCGGGAAAGCTCCGTGCCTTGCGGTATTTCGGCAAGCCATCCCAGCAGGGGATTCTTATACTCTGCCATGACGGCTCACCTCCTCCACGGCGGCAGGATACTTGATGTCTCGGCATCCGCTTCCGGGCAAACAATTTCCACTCCTGATGGGAATACCGAGATTTCCCTCAAGTCCTCATTGGCTTCCAGCAGCTTCGAGATGTAGGTTTCCTTGCCGTACACTTTGTAGGCGATCAAATCCCACATATCGCCCTGGATGGTGGTGTAAGTTTTAAGTGGCATAAGACCGCCTCCTTTCCTGATGCTCGAAGTCGGCTTTCATGTTGCCGAATTCTCGTCTGACCTCCCGCATCAGCTCCGCTTTCAGCTTGGACAGCATATCGCCCATCTGCGATACCGTGCCGCTGTCTGCGTTGCCGTGGATGGTGATCTGCGGATTGAAGTTGACCACAATATCTCCTCCCATGCTCGGCGGCTCGTAGGCAATAGGAGCGGCTGCCATCTCCGCTTCGGTCGGCGGCGATATCACCTCGGCAATGGTGCTGATTTCCGGCGGCAGGGCATCCACCATGTCCATGATTGGCGGTATGGGAATTGCGCTGTCCTTCGCCGCCTGTGCTGTCCGCTGGATGTCTCCCGTGTTCTTCGGCAGGATGCCTAAAAGCTCTCCTGCCTGTCTCCACAGGGAAACGGCCCGCCCGCTGCCATCCAATGGGATAGCCGCCTCTGCGCTGTTCTCGGCAAAGGTGGTGAGGAATGCGCCCTTGCGGTAGATGCCGCCCTCGGCGTTGTGGGAAATGTTCCCGCCGCCCGTTGTGGTCACATTGACATTCAGCCCCGCGCTGAACTGCGCCGAAATTTGCGCCCATGCGTTGGAGAGTTTATCCACCACCACATGAGCCATCTGGTCTGACCAATTCGCAATCGCTTCATAGGCTTGATGGCCCCACCCATTAGCGGCTTGTACGAAAGCCTCGCCGCCCGGTTGGCATTTGGTGGCAAGTTGCGAAAACTCCTGCACCATGGCATCCGTTCCCTGCTGTGCCATCTGCGGCAGTTGCTGGAAGGTTGCCTGTGTCTGCGTGGGAATCTGTTGCATACTGGCATTGACGGCCTGTGCCGCCGCTGCGGATTGCTCTCCCATGCCGGAAAAGGCCGCTTGCGTCTGCGTGGGAACTTGCCCCATGACTTCCTGGAGCTGTTTCATGTAATCCGCTGTCTGCTGCGCTGCGGCCCCGCCCTGCTCCACATTCGCCGAAAGCGTCTGTGCGTGTGCCGATGCCTCGGCGGTTGCCTGTGCGGTCTGCTGCGCGGCCTGTGCGGTCTGCATCATGCCCTCATCCGGCATATAGTCTGCGGTTACTTTTGCATCGCGGCTCTTGGCAATCAAATCCCGCTGGGCTTTCGCTTGCTCTGCTTGCCGCTGCGCTTCGGTAGATTTGCCCATGAGCGTATCGAAAATGTCCCCGATGCCGCCAGCGATGGTCTTGATTGTCCCCAAAGTGCCGCCCGCAAATCCTTCGACCGCCTGTCCTGCGCCTTTCCACGCTCTGTCCCAATCGCCCGTGAGCAGTCCGGCAACGATATTGATAACACCGCCGACAATCTGCGCCACGGATGTGACACAATTGATGATAACGGAAATGGCTGTGCCTACGATTCCCGCCGCAATATCAAAAGCCGCCCCCAGGGCAAAGCCAAGATTGTTGAAAATCGTGCCGATCAGCTCGGAGGATTGCAAGCTCTGCCCTGTGACGCTGTTCCATACCTCGGTGATTTTATTCAGTGCTTCGGCAAATTTTGCTTGGATGGTGGCTACCCATGCCCCGACCGTACCGGATATGTGATTGAAAACGATGGTTGCCGTTTCTTTTAGCTTGTCGAAATTTGCGGCTACCAATGCGACCACGGCAACAATGGCGAGAATTGCAAGCACCACAGGCCACCCCACAGCGGCAAGGCTGGCAAACGCTCCTGAAATAACGCCGGGGAGCACGGTAAATGCGCCCGAAATCATAGCGGGCAATCCCATGATTGCGCTTCGTGCCGCCGTAAGTTTAGCGGGCATTCCGGCAAATAATCCCGTGACTGTGGTAATGGGATTTCTTAGAGCATTCATAGATGCCGCCAATGCGGTATTTGCGGATGCGTGTAGGAATGTGGCTGCGGCTGATAGTTTCGTTTTTATGGCAAGCAAGGTCGTTGATGTAGTGACCAGTGTTATTGTGGAATTGATAAGCCCCCATCCGGCAAAGACAAGCTGAACCCCGGCGGCGGTAACAATAACTGCGGCTAAAGCGGCGGCTAATATGCCAAGTGCAAATGCCACTTCTTTATTTTCCGATAACCACTTCGCCATTCCCGTTGCCATCGGCGCAAGAGCTTCGGCGGCTTGTCTTACCACAGGCAAAAATACCGTGCCTAAAGCGTTTACAACGGCATCCGTTGCGCTGTCCAAAGCAATCATTGCGCCCCGTGTATCATCGTTCATAGTTTTGGCAAATTGTTTGGCGTAACCGTCGCTATTTCGGAGCGCATTTCGATAATCCTCGAACACATCGCCGCCCTGCTCAATGATATTCACCCAGCCGGATGCGGCGTTCGTGCCGAAAATCGCGCCTATGGATGCCAGCTTTTCCTCACGGGAAAGCCCCTGCATTTTGACTTGCAGTTGCTTGATAATGTTCGACATCTTTTCCATGGGTGGCGCATTTTTGTCAATGTTAATCCCCAGCCTCTGCATCTCGGCTTTGGCTTCCATTGCCATCGCCGTGGCGTCGGATACGCTGATGCCCAAAGCCTCCATTTCCTTGGATGCTTTCTTCGGCGGCCCCGACAGGCGCAAAAGACCCATCCGTAAGGCTGTACCTGCCATCGATCCTTTTATGCCCGCATTGCCCATCATCATGGTCATTGCCGCCGTATCTTCCAGCGATGCCCCGAAAGCCGCCGCCACAGGTGCAGCATACTTCATGGTCTCTCCCAGGGATTCAAGGCTGACATTGGCATTGGTCAGCGCATAGGCATAAACGTCCATGAAACGCCCTGCCTTTTCGACAGGGACACCCATGGCGGTCATGTTATCCGATACAATGTCGGCGGTACGAGCCAAATCTACACTGGCCCCTGCGGCAAGGTCGAGCATTCCCGGCATGGTGGCATAAATCTGCTCGGTTTTCCAGCCAGCCATGCCAAGATAGCCCATGGCATCAGCGGCTTGCGTCATGGTGAATTGCGTTGTCGCGCCAAGCTCCCTTGCCTGTGCTTCCAGCTTTTGCATATTGGCGTTGACGGCATCGAAATCGCCCTGACGGATCAGTCCCGATTGAGTAAGAGCCTTGACCCTGCTCATGGCGTGTTCAAATGTCATGGCATTTTCTATCGCTCCGGCAAAGGGAGAAACGATAGTTTGCGCTGTGCCGATTGCGCCTTGAAAATTACCATAGGCGTTATATGTATCTTGCAAGGCTTGCGAGTTATTTTTTTTAGCAGTGCGACTTGCATCAACTTGCGCTTGCACCCGGTTAGCTTGTTCTAACGCTCTTGTAGTCTGCTGAATTTCCTGTCTAAGCCTTGATTCGCTTTGAGCTAAATGTTGAGCTGAATATCCGGCAGATTCCATATTTGCCTTAATTTGTTGCAGTTCCGCCCGCTGTTCCGCCAACTTGTTTCTTAGGGATGCGGCTTGATTTTTGGCTTGCTCGAACGCTCTGCCCGCCGCTTTTGTATTTGCTTCGCTTTCTTTTAATGTCGCTTTTACATTTTTGGCTTCTTCCTTCATCTGCCGCCATTCGGCAATGGGAATTTTCCCTTGTGAATTTTTAAGCGATGCCGCGAGAGCTTCATGCCTTTGCCTTAATTGCTCGGTTTGCGTCTGAGAGCGTTTGACTTCTTCCGCATATTTTTTTACACTCGCTTGCGTTTGATTAAGCTGTATAGCGTAATTTGTAACTGCTTGCCTTAACTCGCGAAATTTTAAAATTGTTGATTCCATGCCTTTCAGATCGCCTAATTGTTGTAACAGTTTATGCGACCCTTGCGCGGCGCGGTTTATATCCCCAAGTTGCCTTTGCAAATTCCCTGCCTCGGAGATTGCTCTGCGCATGGATTCCGTATAGGCTTGGTCTAATTTGCCCTTAATGGCGATTGCAAGCTCTAAAAGTTTTCCTGCCACTTCGCAAAACACCTCCGATGTGATATAATAAATAAAAATGGAAAAAGGAGTGAGGATAATGTCGATTTATACATTTATGTGGGCTTCATTAGACAATCCCGACCCTTTTGACGCTTGCTTTTGGGGAGCAGATGAACATCCCCACTATCACGACTGCGAAAACTGCAAACACCTTGCGAATAAAACCTGCGAATACGGTGTAAGAAAAAAGACAATGAAAGAAACTCAAATCGCTCTTGCTGATGCTAAAGAAATTCTTAATACATGGTCTAAACGACACGCTTCTAAACTACCATAAGCCGCCCGTGCTAATCGGACGGCTCTTTTTTATCTCCGTCTTGCTCTTGCCGCCGCCATCGCTTTTTTCTGCATTGCGTTTTCGGTATCTATCTCTTTATTCATAGTCCGTACCCACGCATAAAAATCCTCGATTTGTTCTTCCAAGAAGAACTCAATCGGGGATTTTGTATATTTGGATAAACGCATTGCAGACGTGCGAATTTCTTTTATCCATCCGCACCGTTTAAAAAACGGCTCACCTTCAAAGTTACCGCCATAAAGTCCGGCGCGGGCAAATTTATGATGTCATCGTATCTCGCACCGAGAGCCGCCGCTGCCACATGAGCCTGAAATATCATCGAAAGCTGCGGCACGACAACGGATGCGTCAATCTCCTTGGTCTTCTTCTCGCACTTCAAAAGCGTTGCGCCTTTGATTTTGTCGAAGTCGAAAACCAGTTCCGCCCTGCCGTTCATCGGCTTGGTGAGCTTGACCGTCTTCTCATCGTCCACGACTTCTACCTCGGCAGGGACAACGGCTGTCTCCTGCTCCTGCTCCTCGACCTTGGTGTTTTTCTTTTCCTCTGCCATGATATTTTATCCCCTTTCTCCCAGTTAGCTCATGCCGATATTCTGACGAATCTTCGCCATGAAGTCCACACCGTTGACGATGCACTTGTAGCCGTACTTGTCGATTTCAATCAAGGTTTTCCCTGCGATTTCCATCTTGTAGTAATGCACCTCGATGATGTTGGAACTGTCCGTGGTATTCATCGCTTCATACGTCCCTGGTGCGTAGGATTTCGCTTTCCCGCGCACGGTCACGATGACCTGCTCCTCCACATAGTCATTCGCCCCGGAATCGAAATTCTGGACGCTGCCATAAACTTGGAGCGATACAGGATTGCCGCCCACAAGCCTCATGCCGCTCACATGGGGAGTGCGCCAGTTAAGCGTAAGCTCCATGGACTGGAAATGCCCATGGACAGGGGAATCAATCTCGCCCGAAAGCCCCACGCCCGTGATGGACGTGGTGTTCGATGCAAGTTCCGGCAAGTCCACGTTGGCAATGCCGATCATGTTGTCCTCGCCGTCCCAGTACACCCGCGCTTCCTGGAGCATTTCAGGCACTTTATTGACTGCCATCTTTCTTCACCTCTTCCTTATGCCGCCTCAAAGAGTGCGCTGAATTTGTTCACATCGTACTCGAAGATGCAATCGATTTCCTGCGCCGGGACAGGCGGCGTGATATAGCTGTGGACACGGATGATGCCCTGCAAAAGGTCGGTAAGCGGATTCTCGCTTTCGAGGAACTGGACATCTGCGCCAAGCAGGAATCCACGAGCCACAAGACCGTTCAGGCGGATATTCTCGCTGTCGATGATGGTCTTGATGAGCCTCGGCATGAGCGGTCTGTCAACCTTCTGCCAGTAGGTGAGGATGAAGGTCTGGTACTGCCAGTCGAACATCCGGCGTACACAGATAAAGCAGTCCTTCGGATCGGTATTCGAGGGATAGCATCCCGTGTAGTTGCCCCAGCTCTTCCAGCCACCGCTGAAGTTCAGCCCCGTCATGATGCCTTGGGAGTTAAGCATATTCGCCTGTTCCAGTGTGAGGGCGATTTCCGTGCCGTCCGCAAGGCAAAGCCCCGTGGCTTGCATGGACATATTCGATGGGGATTGGTATGGCACATCCTCGTTGGCGGCATCCGTTGCACCGATGATGCCCAAAATGTGCGTGGACATATGGTAGATGGCATCGCCGTTCCTGACATTTGGCCAGCATACCACCTGATTGATGCCCGTGTAGTTGTTGTTGTTTTTCCAAACATTGACCTCGGAATATTTTTTGACATTTACGGTGTCCACATCCGTCAGCACGATGCAACGGAACAGGCCGCAAAGCGTCAGGGCTTTTGCTTTCAGCACCGATGCCACCGTAGGATCGTGCGTCCACCCCGGCGCGGCAAGAATACCAGGAACCATCGAGAAAAGCGTATAGATGGAGCTTGCCCATTCCAATCCCTTCGTTTCGCCCGAAAGGCTCACGCCGCCGATGATGTCATTGGCTGTCACCTTCGATGCGTCCACCTTGTCGTAGCTGACCCCGAAAGCCGCAAGTCCGCTATCTTCGCCGCCCGCTATGTCGGTGATGATAAGCTCGCCGTCATCGTTCCATTCGGCGATATAGTCCTCGTTTTCAATCAGCTTTGTTCCGCCCACGCCATCCTTGACTACGAGAGTAGACTTGATGACCGAATCGGCGATTGTCGCTACACCTTCGGTAATCGATACGGCGTACTCCGCCACGGCGGTCTTGTGCTTTTTGGGATCAAGCACATTGATGAAGATGATAGGCTTCACGCCGTAAAGCTGGAACTGGGAAAACATGACCTCGGACAATGTGTACTTGTCCCATTCCGCGCTGTAGCCAAAAGCCTTGACCGCCTCGCCATACTCGTAGCAGATGACAGGCTTGTTGACATTGGCTTCGGGATTTTCCGTGAGATGGACAGGTGCAGTCCCCCATACCACAGGAAGCCCCGCCGTGGTATTCACTGGCGGGATGATGGATGTGGGAACTTCCGATGCCCTGACACCATGAAAATATGCCATGATTACTTACCTTCTTTCTTTTTGGTTTCTTCGACCGCCCGTTTGTAGTAGGTATTCCTGAACGAGCCTGTCTTTCCGATTTCCCTCCGTGCCTGGTCGAGCCGTTCCGGCGGCACGAAAAGGTGCTTGAAGCTCGGATGTTGCTTGTACTCTTCCGGGATGCCGTCAGAGAAGATGATGAATGTGCTGTGCAGGATTGTCCCCCGTACAGGCGGCCCCACATAAATCACCGTTTTCGGCTTCTCCTGCACGGCTTCGGTCGCAGTTTTTTCCTGCAAGTCGCTCTGGGCTTCAAGCTGTTCTGCCGTTTCCTCGGCTTTTTTTGTCTTTGCCATTGTCTTTTTCCCTCCCCCATTGATTCATTTTCCCCATGATACGGCTGTTGGATGGCTGCTCAAGATAAGCGGCGAAATCAATGCGCCCGATCCAAAAAGGGGCCGGCTGTTCGTCCGGGATGAAAGTCTCCATCATGTCATCATCGCGCAATTTTATCTCGTACTTTCCTTTAATGGGATTGTTGGACAGCAGATGAAACCGCATGAATTCCAAAAGATGGTAGAGCGTCCCGATACCAAACTTCGTGTCGTTCTCATAGGTCACGGCGTAGATGGTCATCTTCGCCAGCGTTTCGTTTTGGGCATCCTCAATGAGCAGCGGTCGGACTGCTATCCCAGGGCAATGCTTCTTCATTTCTGCCGCCTTGTCGTACCTCGGCAACATTCCGGCATATGCGCTGTAAGGAATCCCTGTCGCTGACTCTTTTTCGTCATACTCCTTGAATTTCTCATTGAGAAAATCCGCTATGGTTCTGGCGCAAGCAAACGGTGTTTCCATACACTACCCTCCTATGAGCCGCCCGACCTCATGCCGAATCCGCTCCTCGTATTTCTTCATGGCTTCATCGGCAATCTCGTTTTTGATGGCATCGTTTCCGAAAAGCTGCGGCACGGCTGGCCCGAAAATGCGCTCAATGGGCAGTCTTGGCACACCTTCCTCGCGTTTCCAAAAGGTATTGCTGTAGGCGAAAGAGCGCGGCACGATATCCCCGCTTCCCTTCTTGATGGACACGAAGATGCCACCCTTCCTTTTTTTCGCCTTGTAATGCCCCGCGCTTTTCCGTGGCCCTGCAATGCGTAAAATCGCGCCGTCCTGTGTGTCTTTGATGCTGGTGGCCGCTTTGACGGATGCCGCGTCGATGGTATAAATTTGCCTGACGTGTTTCGTTCCGATGCGCTTGGCATGGGATGCCGCCCGCTTCGCCGCCTGTGACATCGCCGCATGAACCCGTTCGCCCTTCAGGCAAAGAAGCTGTTCCTCCAAAGCCCTTGCACTTTCGCGGGAAAATTCAATCTCAACCATGATCCCAGCCTCCCGCTCCTTCGATGCCGCTGATGTTGGCGCGAAGCCGGATGGTCAGCATTCCCATATGCTCGGTGCAGGAATCCACTTGGAAGGTTTCATCGTCCAGTGTGAAATCCTGGTCTTCCACAGGCATCTCGCCGATGTCGGATTTTTTGACGTGGATCACGGCAGTCAAGCCGTGGATTGCGTCATATCCTTCGTACTTTTCGCCTTGCTTGAACATCTCCTGTGTGGTCGGACTTTCCACTACGCAGATGCAGACCGTCCCGTTCAGGTTATGCTCCTCGGCAAATTCATCGGCATTCAGGAAAACACTGTCCATGTCGGTGGCTACCATGTCCTTGAATGCGCTCATTTTTTCTTACCCTTGGAGGTTTTCGCCGTCTGCACGGCGGCGGCGGCATCAAAGGCGGGCAAATCCCCGCCATCGCCGCCGTTGTCCGATTCGGACACGCCGCCCTCTTCGGCTTCGTCATTGCCGCCCGTGCCGGAATCGGAAATCGCGTCCGTGGTTGTTGCTTCGGCATCGTCCTCGGCAGGGATTCCCTGTCCATGGTAGAAGTCGAGGTCACCGCCCGCCCGTGCGACAATGTGCTTGGCGTAGCCGTTATCGGCGATGGTTACGATTTCGCCCGCCTTGTAGAGCCGCCCGCCCTGGGAGAGAAACCCCTTGTTGATGATAATCTTCGCCATGACGCTCACCCCTTCGCCTTGATTAACGCCCAGTCATCCGCCCATTCCGGCGCAAGCAGGAAACGGCTGTACATGGTCAGGGAAATCTCCTGCGTGGTCTTATCGCCGTTGTAGTAAGGCACATACTGTCCGCTGTAGGTGTTGTATCCGTTCAGCGAATCATTCAGCAGCGTAACCGCCCCATGGAGCTGCCGCCCCCTGCCCGGATTGGCGATGATGACGGAATCGGGATCGAGGAAAGGCTTCACTGTGCCGTCATCGTCCGTGTAGGTTTCCGCATAGCTGTAAATCTCAAGATTCAGGGATTGCAACAGACCGATGCGGCGAATCTGATTGCTCATGAAGCGCGGCTGGATGGAGAGCATCGCAAGGTTTTCCCTGTTCGGGATAGCAAGCCACTTCTCCATCGTGCTGTTGTGGATGATGTAATCCTCAATGTTCGTGCCGCAAAGCATGAGCGTGGGAATCTGGCCCGTGCGCTCCTGAATCAGTTCGCTCATGCCCTTGATGTCGTGGTAGATGTCGGCGTTGGGATTGTCCCATGTGGTGTACGGCGTGAGCTTCTGATCCCATTCGGGGAAAGACACCGTGTCCAAAAGGACAGTCTTCCCGTCATCGGCAAAGCCCTCGATGTCGCATTTCCCCGTGGTGAGAATGTCAGCCGCCATCTTGTTCTTGCGGTTGATGATCATGTCGCGAAGTTCCACCAAATCCCTCGCCTGAATCTCCGCTGCCCGCTGGGCAGGTGTTTTGGTGGAAAATACCGTCTCGCCAAAGGTGCGATGCTCCAGGTCTTCCGGCGTGATGACCCGGCGCGGCCCCACCATGGGCGGCACATAGCTCTCAATCCACGAGGTTTCCCGCGCCATGTTGATGCCCTTCG
>JAZLHW010000194.1:0-2461 GCA_045617105.1 Selenomonadaceae bacterium
GGGCGTATATCCAACAAAAGGGCTCATCTGTGAATCAGGCAGACATCGATGCAATCTTAACCGCAGAAAACTATGAAAGGCTGGAAAATGTCTTAACCAAGGTAGTGTCACAGGCAATTACCGGTCTTAATATCAGCGAGAAACCGCAGGAGACTTCGGAGGCAACTTCGGATGATTCTGCGGTTTTTGATTTCCTGAGTTCTTTCTGATGGCTCCATATATGATGCCATGAACTCAGAAAAATACCCTTTGGCTCCATATTCGGAGCCATTTCATGAAAGGTGGTGAAAACTATGAGCGAAGATAAAAGAGCAATGAGCTGGAAGCAGTTTGTTGAATCTGACTTTGATGGGCGTGATTATGCGTTTGCTGATTTTGAAGGTACTTTTTCTGCTACCATTGCTTGCAAGCGCTGGGACAAGCACCAGAATATTCTGGTCTATCTTGATTTTGACGATAGTCAGAAGATTCTTGCCTCGGCTTGGCAGAACGCCAACTACCTCGGCCTCGGAGAAATGCCTGTGGGCACCCGCGTTGAGGTTGTTTTCAAGAACTCCACCAAGGGGATTCCTTACCTTGGAGCGGTGGAACGACTCTAACATGGGGACAGTGGCACTGTTCTAACAAGCAACGAATCTGTACTCCCAGATTCCGCTTGTCTGGGGCAGTGCCCCTGAAACCCCTCTGAAAAGGAGAATGATTGTGATTTCATTTGTGATTGGTTTTATGGTGGGCGGCGCTTTCGGAGTAATCCTGATGGCATTACTCAACGCCGCACAATATGAAGAAAGGATTGAAGAGGAATGAAGAGAAACTGTAAGCTTCAGGTCTGGCTGACCAAGGATGAGTATTATGACCTGACCAAGAAGGCAAGAAAGGCCGGTATCACCACCAGTTCTTTCGTGCGCCACGCAGTCGAGGAAACGGAGGTCAAGCCGGTGCCCGATACGGATGTTGCCATGCTGATTCGAGAAATCCGCCGTGTCGGTTACAATGTGGATCAGACCCTGCGCAGAGCAAATGCCTCCGGCATTGTGGATATGCCTCAGTTCCGCAAGGACATGGCAGATATTCGCAAGGCTGTGGAAATGGTCACAAGTGCCTACGGGGATAACTGATGGCTGTCACATCCATCTGGCCCATCAAGGGACGCATCGATACCGTTATCAACTATGCGAGGAATCCTGAAAAAACGAGAGAAGCTTCTAAGGCTACTCTTGCCCAGCTCCATGAAATTGACGGCGTTCTGGAATACGCTGCGGATGACATGAAAACGGAGACCCGTGCCTATGTTTCCTGTATTGGTGTGATGAGCGAAGAAACGGCGGCGAAGGAGTTCATGGAAGTCAAGAAATCCTACGGAAAAACTGACGGAAGGCTTTGCTACCATGGTTATCAATCCTTCAAGGCCGGTGAAGTGGATGCCGCAACTGCTCATGAAATTGGTGTCGAGCTTGCCAAAAGACTATGGGGAGAACGCTTCCAGGTGGTTATCGCTACCCATTGCAATACGGGGCATTATCATAATCACTTCGTCATCAATAGCGTTTCGGATGCAGATGGATTGAAGTTCTACAACTCCCATGAGGACTACCGCCGAATGCGGGAGGAATCGGATCGCCTTTGCCGGGAGTACGGAATCTCCGTAATCGATAATCCACAGGCAAAGGGTAAGAACTACGGCGAGTGGCAGGCCGAACAGAATGGGAAACCCACATGGCGAGGCATTATCCGGGCGGACATTGATCGGGCAATCAGCGCATCCACTACCCAAAAGCACTTCGTGGAAACCATGAAAGCAATGGGATATGAGCTGAAGGTTCAAGGGGTAAAACACCCCGCACTTCGCCCACCGGGAGCAAAGAACAATTTCCGCTTCTATCGTCTGGGAGAAGGTTATTCTTTTGATGAAATCATGGAGCGAATTTATGAGAACAGCCGCAGGCAGCTTCCATTCCCGGACTTTGATACCGATGTTCGCTCTCAATATGATGCACCCAAACTGCCACACAAAAAGCTCACAGGACTTCATGCCTTGTACATTCGATACTGCTTTGAACTCCATATTCTTCAAGAGCACCCGACTTCCATGAAGCGGGTCTCTTCTTTTTTGCGGGAGGATCTTATTAAGCTGGACAATCTGGATGCACAAACCCGTTTCTTAGGTGCTAACAAGATTGATACCGCCCTGCAGCTCCAAGGGAAAAAATCTGAAATACAGTCCCAAATGGAAGCTCTTGCAGCGGAACGGTCTGACCTAAAGAACCAGCTCAAAAGAGAAAAACGCAGGGAGAATACAGAAGCAGTAGCCCTGGTACAGGCAAGGGTCAGTGAAATAACAGAACAGCTCCGTCAGCTGCGAAGGGAGGTGAAATTATGTGAGGCCATAGAAGAACGCTCCAGCCGAATAAGCGAGGATCTGGAGCAGTTGTACGCAGAACAGGAATCTGAAAGAAAGGAG
>JAZLHW010000195.1:0-6488 GCA_045617105.1 Selenomonadaceae bacterium
TTATAACGCCATTGTTCAAGAAAATGCTATAAGCATTTTCCCTCCAATTCGCGTTTCAACGAAGCGGGAGATATGCTCACCGCTTGTTAAAATTTGATTTCCCCCACTTACAGCAAGCTGTTGAAGAAGGGGACATCTTTAGCTTCGTTATATCACCGATACCGATGATTCCATCAATTACGGCAAAGAAAATAAGCGGTGTTGCTATTTGGGAAATGATGGCAAGCGTTTTATTGAAAAGAGGAGTCAGGATGCCGTCTGTCACGATTTCCTGAATGGGAATCGGCAAATTGTTTATGAGCAATGAGGAAATGACCGCAAGGACAACAGCACCCAGCATCAGCCAAGACATTTTTGTCTTTGTTTTTGTCGGTTCCACCTGCCAAGTTACGCAGTTTTTCCCACGGGAATAGGAATAATGCGGTGAGATATTCAATCGGCTCAGAATGTCATAGGTATAGCTGAGATCCTCTCCAAAGGGGGGAGAAATCAAGACGGGAACCCTTTACAGACAGCTCGATCCTGCATTTTTTGCGAAATATGGAGCATGTGATCGTATATTCTATATTTTTTCCATAGCAGTCACGGAATTGAAGGATCAGCTCCTCCAGTGCCAAGCGAAATTTTGTCTTTGGCATGGCAGCTTCTCCAAGTGCTTTTTGGTATTCTGCGCATACCTTCTCTACCGTTTTTTTGATGGAAGCATTGTCCGTTTTGGTCACTCTGGAATAAAATATGGAATAAAAAACATATTGCCACCTTCTTTGGAATACTTGATACGAAAACTGTTGCGCAATGCCCTTGTGCTTAGTTATTTCACTGCAGTGAAGCCTTCTGCAATCTGCTCCATTTTGTCCGCCATTTTATGTACGGCAAGGATCTTTCCGTCACTGCTTGTGATTGCACCCTGTATTTCTGGCGGAAGCGTTTCCAGAAATGTTTTTCCGGATTCACTGCCCATGACAAAGACTGCTGTAGTTAAGAGGTCGGAAAGCATGCCGGCATCTTTTACCGTTCCCGAAACGATAATCGTATTGCTGATGATTCCCTTGTCTGACGGATAGCCTGTTTTGGGATTCAGGATATGGTGATATTTTTTGCTGTCTGTTTCCAATGTGCGCTCGTAGTCCCCTGAGGTCGAGAGTGCGGCCTCGGAAAGCGGAATTATGGCAAGGCAGGTATCGGTGTTTTCACTGCGTGGATGCCGTATGCCGATGCGCCAGTCCCGACCTTCCTTTTGCCCAACGGCATAGATCGAGCTTGCCCCAAGGTTGATCAATCCGCTCTTGATGCCATGCTGCTCATAGATACGGCGTACCTCGTCTGCGGCATAGCCCTTTGCAATGCCCCCCAGATCCAGTTTCATGCCTTCCCTCTCCAAGTATGCTGTCTGCCCGTCTGCGTCCAGCTGCAAATGCTCCCAGCCAACCTTCTGCAAGGCGGCTGCTATCTCTTCCTCTGTTGGGACTCTGGCATGTTCCGTGCCGATGCCCCAAAGCTCCACCAGTTTCCCTGCCGTTACGTCCCATGCACCGTCCGTCCGCTTAGAATATTCCTGAGAGACCTCTAGGATATGATAAAGCTCTGGGGAGATCTTTACTGGCTGTTTGCCCGCAGAGCGTGAGAGCTGTTCCAGTTCTTCACTCTTTGGAGCCAGCAAGGTGTCCAGCTCTTTTAGTCTTTGCAGGCTTTCTTCAATCGCTTCCTCTGCCTGTGCTCCATTCGCAGAGAGCGTCACTACGGTATCCATGAGGAGAACCGTTTTTTCTGCATGATGCTCTTTTATACAAGCAGGAAAAAAAAGGGCTGCTGCTATGACGCAGCAGGCAGCCCCTATTTCAAGTTTCACAAACGCTCGCAATATTTTTCCAAGACCTGATCGCGTGTCAGACCTTTTTCCTTTCCGATATCCTCAGCCATTGCATTGCAGACTGTGCGAATTCCGTCCAGCTGGTTGATGATATTCTGATAGCGGTTGATGACCGCATATTCTGCCTCATGGTTTTTCATGTCCTGCAGATCCTGCAGGGCTCGTTCCGTCTTCTGTCTGTATGATTCCAGTGCTGCCATTTTCTTCCTCGCTTTCTTTATCTTCCATAGCTGGTTCTTCTTCCCGCGATGCACGGATCGCATCACGGTACAGATCCCTCAGCTTCGTTTCCCTCAATACGGCATACATGCAGTCCTTGGCTCTTTGCCGTGCCAGCCCGTCCGTGGAATATTCCTCGTGGTAGGAACGGTCTGCCGATTTTCGGAATACTGTGTCGGTGTGCCTGTCATATCCTTGCAAGGAAAGGGATACATAGCTGTGAAGCAGATTTCTCCCATACCAGCCGCCAAACCATGGTGAAGTGTATTCCTCGCATCGATGGATCACGAGGCAGACCACGAAGTCCGCTTTCAGGATCTCTGCTGTTTGTTTCATCACGTCACGGTAACGTCCCTTGCCGCCGCTTGTTTTGTTTGCTATCATTCCTTCACGCAAGGCCATGAGACATTCTTCTTCCGGAAGGTATTCCACAGATTGCAAAAAGCCGTTGAGCGGTACATGCATTACATTATCAAGCTCCTTTTGCACGGTATCCATGACATCTCGTGCCGATCCGTAACTGCTTTCCATGATCACAGGAAAGTATGCCACCCGAAGCGGCTGCTTTTCCCCTGCGGCACTTGCTGCAGAGGAGATCGAAAGCAGGACAAGGAGCAGGAATCCCAACAAATATTTTTTCATCAATGAATCGCCTTCTTCTTAAAAGTACCTCCCACGATATCGTGGACGGCATTGATCGTGACAAATGCCCGTTCGTCTTTTTCCAGTACGATCTCCTTCAGCTTGTCGATCTCCAGACGTGTCACCACGCAATACAGGACCTCCTTGCTCTCTCCCGTATAGCCGCCTTCGCCGTGAAGCTTTGTGATACCACGCCCCAAGCGGTCATTCAGTGCAGAGGTGATCTCCTCATGCTCGTTCGTCACGATCATGACGGCATAGGATTCGTCCATGCCCTTCATCACGACATCAATCATTTTTGCAATGACGAAGTAGGCTACCAAGGAGTACATCGCCTTATCCCAGCCAAAGAGCAGGCCTGCACTCGACAGAATGAAAAGGTTCATGAACATGACGACCTCTCCAACGGAAAAGACGGTTTTCTTTTCCATGATGATCGCGACGATCTCAGTACCATCGAGAGAGCCGCCGGCACGAATAATAAGTCCAACGCCAAGCCCGTCAATGATGCCGCCGAAAATTGCCGCCAAAAAGGAGTCTGTTGTTATCTGCTCTATTGGTTTGAAGAATTCCGACCATCCGGACAAAAGCAGGATAGCGATAACCGTTGCTATGGCAAACCGCTTTCCTATCTGCTTGTATCCCAAATACAGGAACGGCAGGTTCAAGACGACCAAGAACACACCAAGCGGCATTCCCGTCAGATAGGATGCCATGATGGAGATACCTACTACGCCACCGTCAATGACATTGTTTGGTATCAGGAATAATTCCAGCCCAACAGAGGCAATGACTGCACCAATGAAAATCTGCGTATACTTCTTTGCATAGAAAGACGGCTTGCGATGATGCTGTACGGGCTTTTTTGTTTTTTCGGCTGATTTGTCCGCAGGAGCGGCTTCTGCCTGCGCCATAGGAACTTCGGGTACGGATGTTGTTGCTTCTTCCATGCGATCTCTCCCTTCGCTCTGCTCTGCAAGTGAGCAGAAAAAGATTTTTCTTGAATAATTCCTTCATTACTCTTATGATTAAACGCAGAGCCTCGTTCTTCCTGCCAAAATTTGGAAAGAATCACAAAATATCGTTCTTTCTGTTCTTTTTGGAAAAAACTGCGTTATAACGAAGCTAAGATGTCCCCTTCTTCAACAGCTTGCTGTAAGTGGGGGAAGTCAAATTTTAACAAGCGGTGAGCATATCTCCCGCTTCGTTGAAACGCAAATTGGAGGGAAAATGCTTATGGCATTTTCTTGAACAATGGCGTTATAATAATGGGGCGTGGGGCGAAAGGAACGTGCAGCAAATGCTGCACCAGTATATGCAAAGGAGCAAGCAATATGCAATTTACGGAACTATATAAAAAATCGCTTTGGGAAAGGGAACGCCTGACGGCAGAATCCCCAACCCTGCTCAGGCAGCTTCATATTCATTTGAAGATTGCAACGGAGTCGATGTTTCCCTTGCTGGCAGGAGGCATTTTCATTGCCTTTGCCTATTTCTTTGATGATTTTCGTTTGGGGGTGGAGAGCTTTGGAGGCAACTATCCCTTCGTCAAGTTTTTTCAGGATATTGGAGTTAATGCACTGCAGCTCATGCTCCTTATTTTTCCTGTTTCGCTTTCCATCAGCATTGCAGGGAAGAAGGGGGCTGCACCGGGACTGGCAGGCGGTGCGATTGCTGTGAGCGGGGGTGCCGGTTTCCTCGGTGCTTTGATGACAGGTCTTTTTATTGGATTCTTCATGAACTGGCTTGATGCCCAGCTGCGAAAAGTCCCAATCAAGGCAAGAAAGAGATATCCCATGATAGAGGCCCTTCTCGGTATGCTGGCAGTCAGCTTTGTCACGATGTTCATTATTATACCGCCTCTGCAGTCTACGGGTGGTTGGCTCGTTGATGCGATCAAGGACGGGACGGCAGAGCATCCGCTCCTCATGGGGACACTGGCGGCGGCTCTCATGGGTATGGATTTCGGCGGACCTATCAGCAAGGGAGCATACCTTGCCGGTGTTGCCTCTTTTGCAGGAGGGTCGTTCGTTTTGATGGCCGCAGTCATGGCAGGGGCTATGGTTCCGTCGCTTGCTATCTGCTTGTCTGCTTCCATCTTCCGCTACCGCTATACCAAGGACGAGCGGAGGTTTGCTCCTGCCTGCCTGATCTTTGGTTTGGCAGGTATTCCGGAGGGTGCGGTTCCCTTTGCAGCAGGTTCTCCTGCCAGCATTGTCTTCTGTTCCATGCTGTCCTCGGCACTGGCAGGATTTCTTGTTACGGCATTTGGCTGTACGGTCTACGTTCCCTATGGAGGAGTTTTTGTCCTGTCTGCCATCGGCGGCCCCGTTCCGTTCCTGTTTTCCGTGCTTCTCGGCAGTATTGCAGGCTGTGCCTTGCTCCTCAAGTGCAAGCGTCCTTGATGTTTTTAGCGTCTCCTGTTTGCTCTGCCTGTGATGGCACGATCTTCGATCAGGATATGCCCTGACAGCCAAGCAACGAACGTTGCCAAGAATTTTTTTACGCTTTCTCTGGAAAATCCTGTTCTCTCCAGCTCTCTTATCAAGCTGGGGAGAGTTTTTTCTCTCAGGGCATCATGGATCTCCTTGTGCTTGGGATAGTCTTGATAGCCCAATTCCTTCATAAAGGCTTCTTCCTGCATGAAGTGCGTTATCGTATATTCACGCAAAAACTTGATTGCCTCTATGCAGGCAAACTTGTCCCTCTCGTATTCGTTGTAATTGACAAGCTGGTCTACCTTTCGTATGACGGAAAATATTTTTTTGTGTGCGAGATCCACGGAATCACAGCCTATGTTGTATTCTTCTTTCCAAGAAATGTTTTCCATGTTGATACCTTCTTTCAAAAATGATTGGTTTCATTTTATCATTCGCATATATTTTTTTCAATGAAGGCAATGCCTTTTCTTTACTAAGGGAGTCCAGAACTTGCGCGGAGCGTTTGTTCGGGGCTTTTCTGTTGCGAAAAATAAGAGAGCAGGGTATGATAGAAGCAGACGGAAGATGTTTCGGGACGGAGGTGTTGGAGGTTGAAGATCAATCGGCTGAATGATTTGTTTTTCAAGTATTTGCTGGGAAGTGATGAACGCAAGGATTTGACACTGAACTTTCTGAATGCGATACTGGCAGATGGAGACAGGCGTTTTGAATCCATAGAGTTTACGAATAAGGACTTAGAGCCTGAAGCGGATGCAGGCAAGCTTTCCAAGCTGGATATCCGTGGAGTTCTGGATAACGGAGAGCTGATCGATATAGAGGTGCAGGTCTGCTCGTATGCATATATGGCAGAACGTTCCCTGTACTATTGGGCAAGAATGTATGCCGGACAGCTGAATGAGGGAGAGGATTACAAGCGATTGAAGCCAGCGATTGCCTTGAACTTGTTGGATTTCAATCATCTGAAAGAGGAAGCCTTTTGGCATAACACTTATACACTGCAGAACACGAATGCAGATCATAAGGCACTCAGCAAGCATTTGGAAATGCATTTTCTGGAGCTTTCGAAGCTGAAAATCAGCGATGTGAAGCAGCTGAAACGGGGCGAGCTGTGGGGAGCCTATTTCAGTGGGAAATGTACGGAAAAGGAAATGGAGGAGATTGCAATGCAGGAACCGGCCATACAGCAGGCGATCCATGCGGAGAACTATTTCGCAGGAAGTGCAGATTACCGAATGAGATATGAACAGCGGGAAAAAGCGATCAAAGACTACCGTTCCTTCCTGTCAGCAGCCATCGACGAAGGACGTGAAGCAGGA
>JAZLHW010000196.1:0-3200 GCA_045617105.1 Selenomonadaceae bacterium
CACCTTTGATGAAGAACCTTTCAATGCATGTTCTTTCGTTAGGAGGAAGGTGCGCTATAGCGTCATCGATGATTCCAACCTCCGCTTGATTCGCTGCAAGCTTTTTCTCCAAGTAATCTATTTCCGCAATACAACCGACAAGAGCGTCCTCACGTCTATTTGTGCCGCCCTTGACAGGCTCACTGTCGGTTGTAGCGGAGCGGATTGCGGTCATCCGCATCTGTATTGCTTCTATTTCTCTTGGAATAGCGGACAAGGAATACCGCTTCGATTCAAGATCCCGTAGTCTCGGTATAACAAGGTCGGTGTATTTTGCCATACAAACCTCACTTTTCTCTGCCACACTGCTCTTCGCTATATCCTACATGATTAATCAAGGAAGCCGGTGACCACTCATTATATAGCTTCATCCATTCGTCCAGTTCCATGGTGACGAGCCATCCGCAGTTGTTTTTCCTGTGGAACACCACAGACAGTTCGCCGCTTTTGGAGTCCCTCTTCGATTGACTCATAGCAGAATATATATCGAGCCGTTCCACACGCTTACATTCAACATGGATTCCGGGAAGTCCGACAACATCCGCATCGCCGTTGGCACCGCAGTACTGCTGACCCCGTCTGCACTCATAACCATATTCACGGAGCTTCGATGCGAGTTCTCGTTCCCCGGCTGCACCCTTATTTCGGCTGTTCATGAGCTTTCCTTTCTATTCTTTTGATTTCATCCTGCAGAACGTGAAGGATCTGTTTCAATTGGACAAGTTCCGATTCAAGTTCGCTGTTTCGTACATTAAGTTTTTTGTTTTCCTTAATAAGAAGCCCATTGTGTTCTCTGAAAATTTCTAAAGTGCTGTCTGCATCAGGAACTTCCCACATGGCTTCTAAGAAGTGACACGGCAGATACAATTCTTGCATATCAAATTTTGTTTCGATAACCGCCTGCAAATATTTCTTGCTAATTAAGTCTCCCATCTTTGACCTCCTGTATTTCTACACTTCCGTCCAGTTTGTGGACAATGATCTGCGTTGTCTCGTGATCTTTTTCTTGCTGAACTGCAAAAGCAACCCTGCACAAGGCGTGACCCAGGTGATCGTCCGTCCGATCTCCGTTCAGCCAGCGTGTGAGATGAAGCATTGCCCTTCCGATGTTTTCCTCGATTGGTATCAGCTTATAATTCTCATCTTCGTAGCCGTGCAGTTCGTGACCTTCCCAGCGGATTCTTCCAAGGGCAAGTAATGCTTCCGGTGGGATAGCCTGCATACGGAATTTCTCAAGATGCTGCTTGCCACCGTTTTCATTGGTAGTCATCGTGCAATCATCAATTTTCACCTTTGACTTCCTCCAGATACTTGATTATCTCATTGATTATACTTGCAAGATATTTGACCTGATGTACGAACGCTTTAATAGAAAACGATTCCAACTGTTGCTCAAAGTTCTGTTTGTCGATTAAAGACGGCACTTTCGGTTTTTGCGGTTCTTCTTTCGGCTCGTCAACAACCGTATCGAGCCATTCTTTGACGCAGGTCGTGCATGAGGTATAGATACATTGTCTTGTGCAATCAAAATTTGAGGGACAGCAAATATATTTCGCCATCTCATCTGACGGCATAGCTCTTATCTTATCTGCATTCGTCATTTTCTTTCCTCCTTAAAATACCTGCATTCACTATCGCTCGGGTTCGCAAAAAACGGACATGGTTCAGCGCATTTTTCCTTGTTGTCACAGCAACAGCAGATATGGCAATACTCGTCAGATAGCCATTTGCAATCATTCATTCTTTTACCTCCTTTATATCAATCGCTTTCCCGTCCACTATCTTGTAGATTTTCAATCCTCTTGCGAGAATATTATCCGCAAACTGTGACACGCTTCCGGCTTTCGGTATAAGTGCAGTTACCCTTTCTGCAATTTTGTTCTTGACTTCTTCTGTCATTCTGCAATATTCCTTTCTGCGTTATGCGGTGTTTTGAATTTGTGTTCTTGAAATATCGTTCTACATTTCAAACTGTTCCGTGTCATAAAACAAGCTTGCTTGAGCCGTGAATCTATCGAATCTTTCTTCCTGCTTATCAAAGTACGTTTTGTCAATCTCACAGCCGACAAAATCGAGGTTTGCTTTGTGTGCCGCAATTCGGCTTGAGCCGCTTCCTAAATGCGTGTCAAGAATCTTGTCACCTTCTTTGGCATAATTCTTAAATATCCAATCATACAACGCAACGGGTTTTTGTGTTGGGTGGATTTTTACTTCTTTGTTCGCCATGTTCTGCTGAATCATTCCATTCCAAAGGTATCTGAATATTCTTGTGGCACTATTAAAAGATGTCCATGCCATTTCACAGTCTGCGAAGCTTACGCCTTCTGGGTGGCACTTATCCCATATTAGCCAACACTGAGAGTCTTTGCCAATGCTTTCTGTGAAGTAATTGCCCCCCCAAATTATTTGATTTTTGCTGACTCTGAATAACTCTTTGAAATATTCTTTCCCCGTCTTTTCTTGATTCCATAATGCAAGATGGTATTCTATGCGTTTCGCTTTATTTTCTCCGCCTTTCCCTTGCATATAACCACCTTGCGTTACGTCACCATAAACGGGATCAACAACGGCTAAGTCAAAATACTTGTCTGGTATTGTTTTTATATATTCCATGCAATCAATGTTGTATGCTAACTGTTCTGCCATGCAATACCTCACACAAAATCCGCATACTTCTGTCTGATCTCTTCTGCGGTCTTATGACCTTCATCGGCGTTACCCTCTTCAATGGCGGCTTGATTGGCATCGGTGTAGCCGAAGTTCGCCTTAGACAGATAAATGCCTGTTATGGTCGGTATCTTGTTCTCGGTCAATGACTGCTCAAGCACCGCATTTAAGACGGACAGACAGTAGTTAATTGCTTCCCTTGCTTCCGGGGTCTGCTTGGATGCGTATTTGCCCTGTGCAAGCTGATACATCCGCTGGCGGCTGATTCCTAATGCCAGAGCGAAATTGGCGGCTGTTGGCGGTCGGTCATCCTGCACACACAAGGCTATATACTGGTCAAAGCGGTTATATATGGCATCTGCGGACTGGATGTAATCAATCGGCTCAAACTGCGTTATCTTGGCAACGAATAGCGTTACATCCGAATTAACGCCTTTTGGCAGATTGTTGATGGCATCCGCAAAGCGTTTCTGCTGTGCTTCGCTGCGGTGCTT
>JAZLHW010000197.1:0-5804 GCA_045617105.1 Selenomonadaceae bacterium
CCGTCCCCTTGGAGGAAATCCGGGGGGATGGCTTCTTTTTATCCCCCCTTCGTTGAAACAGGCTTGAAATAGCTGTGATGCCGTGGTATACTGGGTGTAGCTGAAGAAGTTGGTTAGTTCCAAGGTAGGAACAACGAAACCCCCGTGGTGTGCGAACCACGGGGGTTTTACTTTTTAGGGAGAGCTACCTCCTAGGCTGGTTGCTCACAGTCTCTCGTTCAGCCATTTGCAAATGTAGTAGCTGATTACACCTGCCGCAACGGAGACGAAGAAGTTGATTAGTATCTCCAAAAGAGGAACACCTCCTTTCTGTTGCCAGATTGGAGGGAGCAACAAGAAAAGTATAGCATGATTCCGTGGGCTATGCTATGTGAGAACGTTAAAATGTATATTGGAATAAACAGAAATTATCCACAGGGCAGGGCGAGTTTTCACCTTGCCTTGTTTTTGTGAAAAAATTGTGGAAAATGTCAAAAAGTGAGAGGATTATCCCCCCCCCCGTAGAATATAGTACTATATTCAAGCACAAATTTTTGGAATCTTTGTGCAACGGATAAGATGGTGCAAGGCAGGCTCTAGCAAGTCGATGTGTTCGGATCGCTTAGGGAGTTTTTCGTCAAATGAAGCAAAAAACAGCGGGGCGTTGTCGCCAACTGCATGCTTGACTGGGCATTTTGATTTTTGCATGATATATGGCATAAAAAGCCGTCCCCTTGGAGGAAATCCGGGGGGATGGCTTTTCTGTGTGTTTTTAATAAAAATCTCATTTGATAATAGGTTTGCTCAGCTGTATAATATTTTCCGGTATAGCTTTTGCAATTTTTTGCTTTTGCTGTGATAGATTCCCTTTTGGGGTGTGTCCCTGCGATGCGGGCGGTTTATCTGCATGGGAAGGGATGCTTTCGTACATGGAACGGGGAGGAATAGGAATGAGAAGAAAAAGGGCGCAAGGGGCTGCACTGCTCTTGGCAGGAGCATTGCTCTTGCAGCCGTTGACGGGGCATTGCATGGAGCTTTCCCTGCAGGAGGCAATCGATACGGCACTTTGCAACAATACATCCCTGCGGGTGACGCAGAAGGCGGAGGACAGGGCAGAGGCGAATCTTCGGAAGGCACGGGGAACGAATGGGCTGACGATCTCTGCTTCGGATAATCTGAATACCAGCAAGTCGTCAGACAGCGAGCGCAGTTCCTCGAATTCTCTTGGGTTCAGTGCATCGCTTCCTGTCTATACGGGCGGAAAGAATCAGGCGGCGATCAAGAGCAGTGAGCTTGGCGTGGATGCGGCAGTTCTTTCTACGGAACGTGCTAGGGAGAATATGAAGCTGAGTGTCATCAAGGCATATTACGATGCATTGGAGTCGAAGAAGAACATAGATGTTTATCAGGAACGGGTGGACAAGTACCAAGCGCACTATACGAATGTCCAGCAGCTTTATTCCGCAGGAAGCAAGGCAAGGGTCGATGTGCTTCGTTCTTCGGTCGAGCTGTCCAATGCCCGGCAGGATCTGATCCGTTCCCAAAATGGATACGAGGTCAATATTGCAGTTTTGCGGAATTTGATGAACATTGACCGCAGTGAGCCGATCCGGCTGACCGATGATTTTGTCTATGATCTGTTTCAGATCGAGATGTCGGACTGTATTTCGTATGCCTATGGGCATCGCAAGGATCTGAAGGTAGACGAAGTGACATTGGAGCAGAAGGAGCTTGCTATCAAGTCCGCGAAGGCAGGTTATCTTCCTACGGTTCGGCTGAATGTCGGCGTGGATCCGCTGAAAACGAGATTGGAGCCGTCCAGTAGCAGTTCCAGCGGGTGGTCGGCAGGCTTGAATGCCAGTTGGAATATTTTTGACAGCGGTGTGACGAGTGCGGAGGTGGATTCCGCCAAGACCGAGCGGGACATTGCAGAGCTTACCTTGCAGAAGGATAAGGAAGAGATCGACTTGGCACTCCGCAAGGCGTATTTCAATATGCGTGAGGCAGAGAAACGGCTGAATTCGACGAAGCTTGCTGTTGACCAAGCAAGAGAGGACAGCTACATTGCAACGGAGAAGTACCGTGCGGGGGAAGGCATCATGTTGGATATCATTGATGCGCAGGAGGCACTGACTGCTTCGCAGTACAATTATATCAGTGCACAGTATGATTATGTGCGCTACAAGGCAGAGGTCGAAAATGTGATGGGCATTGGGCTGACGGAGGAGGAATCCTTGGCATCCATGGGCATGGTGCAGGAAAGCAAGCCTGTGACGGAAGAAACAGGTCAGTCGGAAAAGGCAGTAACCGATACGGCTTCTGCAGAAAAGGTTGCCGAGGAGGCAGCAGGGAGTGAGGTTGGACGATGAAATTTGATTGGAAGGTAAAGGCAGTCGCTGCCGTGCTGGCAGTTGCGGGATGTGCCTATGGAGGATATCATTATTATGCGCAGCAGCAAACGGCAACGCAAAAAAGCGCAGTGACCACGGAAAAGGCAGTGCGTATGGATCTGAGGTCTATGGTGTCTGCGACAGGGACGATCATTCCTGTCAATTCTGTAGAGGTCAGCCCAAAGATCACGGCTCGCATCACTTCGGTGACGGTCAAGGAAAATGATGTTGTCACAGCAGGACAGGTCGTTGCAACGCTTGATGGCACGGATTATGAGGCAAAATGCGATCAGGCAAGGTACAAGGTCGTGAACACAGAGGCAAAATACCGCAGGGCAGAGTATCTTTATTCCATCGGCGCAAAGCCGGAGGAAGAGCTGCAGGATGCACAGTATAACTATGAAACGGCACGTTCCAGCCTCGTTTCTGCAGAATCCGATGTGAGCAATACGATTATTACCGCACCGATGGACGGTGTCGTGGTCGGACAGCCAAAGTCAGTCGGAACGATGGCTGTGCAGGGAAACAGCAATCCAACGGTCATCATGCGTATCGCAGATCTCTCTACGAAGCAGATTCAGGCAAAGGTGGACGAGACGGATATTGGGAATGTGAAAGTCGGTCAGGAGGCAGTCTTTACGGTTGATGCCTATACGGACAAGAAATTCAAGGCGCGTGTGTCCAAAATCTCGCAGACGGACACAGGAAACAGCTGGGATACGAACGGTTCTTCGGGATCGTCTTCGGCATCTTCTTCCGCAAGCGTTATTTATTATTATGTTACGCTGGATGTAGAGGATCCGGAGAATGTGCTTCTCCCTGCTATGACCGCACGGGTGGATATCCAAACGGCTGTGCGGAGCAATGCTTTGGCAGTGCCGATCTCTACTCTAAAGACAGACAGTACGGGTTCCTATGTTGTGCTGGTTCATCCGGACGGTACGCAGGAAAACCGCTATGTGCAGACAGGGATCTACAGTGATGAATATGTGGAGATCCTCAAGGGGATCGAGGAAGGCGATGAAATCGCAGTTACCTATACGGCACAGAAGGGAACGGCAGCCAAGAATCCTGCCCAAGGGTTCCATGGCGGCGGTATGCCGCGTATGCGGTGACGGGAAAGAGAGGTTCTGTTGATGGAAAAGAAGGAAAAGCATCTGACGATTGAGCTTTCCGGCATCAAGAAGCTCTATCAGATCGGCAATCAGGAGGTTGCGGCTCTGAACGGCATTGATCTCAAGATTTTTGAGGGTGAGTTTGCCGCTCTGATGGGACCGTCCGGTTCAGGAAAATCTACCTTGATGAACATTTTAGGCTGTTTGGATCGTCCGACAATTGGCTCGTACAAGCTGGACGGGGAGGAGGTAGCGCATCTCAGCGATGATTCTCTTGCCAAGACACGAAACAAGAAGATAGGATTTGTTTTTCAGAATTTTAATCTGCTCTCCCGTATTTCCGCACTGGACAATGTAGCACTGCCCCTTGTCTATGCAGGTGTCGGAACAAAGGAGCGTATGGAGCGGGCGCATCATTTTTTGGATGCAGTCGGATTGGGAGAGCGTGCCGATCATCAGCCGAATGAGCTGTCAGGAGGTCAGCGGCAGCGAGTGGCGATTGCCCGTGCACTCGTCAATGATCCGCATATCATTATGGCAGATGAGCCGACAGGAAATCTGGATACCAAGTCAACCAAGGAGATCATGGAGATTTTTGAAAGGCTTCACGGAATGGGAAGAACCATTATTTTGGTAACGCATGAGCCTGAGATCGCTGCCTGTGCCAGCCGTCAGCTTCTCGTTCGAGACGGCGTGATTACGAGAGATGAAGGAAAGGGCGTGGTCATGGATGTTATTTAATGAAAGCTTTCGCATGGCAATAACGGCATTGATGGCAAACAAGCTGCGCTCTCTTTTGACGATGCTGGGAATCATCATTGGCGTTGGCGCAGTGATTGCGATGGTGTCTGTGGGCATGGGTGTTCGGAGCAACGTGCAGTCCTCGATTGCGAGCCTTGGCAGCAATATGCTGGTAGTTTCTCCCGGCTCATCCGGCAGGGGAGGCGTTCGAGGCGCGGCAGGCTCTATGACGACCTTGAAATATGAGGACTGCAATGCCATTCGGGACAAGGTGAAGGGCATCGACTACGTTTCTCCAACGGTATCCCGTTCTTACCAAGCAGTCAACGGCAACCAAAACTGGAACACGACTGTCTACGGCGTAACGCCTGAGTATATGCATATTCGCTCGCTGGAGATCAGCACAGGTTCTTTTGTCGGCAAGACGGACTTGGACAAGAGGCAGAGAGTGGCAGTTATCGGGACAACGGTAGCAACGAACCTCTTTGGCACGGAAAATCCTGTGGGAAAGAATATCCGCCTCAACAACCAGCCGTTCAAGGTCATAGGCGTTCTTTTGAGCAAGGGACAGTCCTCGATGGGACAGGATCAGGACGATGCTGTGTACATTCCGCTGACTACGGCACAGGAGCGTATGCTGGGCATTACCCATGTGCAATCTATCAATGTGCAGGTCACGGATCAAAACAAAATGGATCAGGTGCAGGCAGAGATAGAGACGCTTCTCCGCCAGCGGCATCATATTGTTGCAGGCAAGGAGGATGATTTCAATGTGCGGAATCTGACCAGTCTGATGGAGACTATGACGCAGACAACGACCATGATTACTTTGCTTCTTGGAAGTATTGCTGGAATTTCCTTGATCGTTGGCGGTATCGGTATCATGAATATCATGATGGTTTCCGTTACGGAACGCACGAGAGAGATCGGTATTCGCAAGGCACTGGGGGCAACCTTTGAAAATATTATGATGCAGTTTATGATAGAGTCGATGGTTATCGGCATTGTCGGCGGTATCATCGGAATAGGCTGCGGCTGCGTGGTGTCGTCTCTCATTGCAAAGATCGGTAATTTTGTAACGGTCATTACCATTGCGCCAATCGTGGGTTCGTTCCTGTTTTCCGTTGGCATAGGTCTGTTCTTTGGGATCTATCCTGCGAGGAAGGCGGCGAAGCTCGATCCAATCGAAGCATTGCGATATGAATAAAAATGAATGAAGTACATTTCCTGCCATTGGATTTTTCCGTGGCAGGTTTTTGTTGCGTTTTTTTTGGGTGAATTGTATGATGGAACTAAGAAGAATGGGGAGGGATGTTCTATGCGGACGGCAGCGGTTGGTGTGCAGGACTTTGCAAAGCTTCGGGAGAACAACTGTTTCTATGTAGATAAGACGGCATTTATCAAGGAATGGTGGGAAAGTGGAGATGATGTGACTGCTATTATGCGTCCCCGCAGGTTCGGCAAGACCTTGACGATGGATATGGTGGCGAAGTTCTTCTCCGTGGAGTACCAAGGAAGGAGCGATCTCTTCGAGGGGCTTTTGATTTGGGAGGACGAGAAGTATCGGAATTTGCAGGGG
>JAZLHW010000198.1:0-5862 GCA_045617105.1 Selenomonadaceae bacterium
CCAAAACTTTCAAGCGCTGCTTTTCCTGATCAACAGAAATAACAGTTGCCGTGTAATTTGCAAAGAAGCTGCCTTCCTTGATCCTCACGACATCATTGACGGAAACCTTCAAGCTTGGCTTGACCTCAGCCTCACCCATGGATTTCAAGATTCGCTTCACTTCGTCATCCGTAAGCGGTATAGGCTCCTTTTCGGATCCAACAAACCCAGTCACCCCTTGTGTATTACGCACGACATACCAAGAACGATTGTTCACAATCATCTCTACCAGCACATACCCAGGAAAGATCTTCCGCTTGGTTACCTTTCTCTTGCCATCCTTTTCCTCGATCTCGTCCTCCAACGGAACAACGATCTGAAAAATTTCATCACCAAGACCTTGCGAAGCAACCTTCCGCTCAAGGTTCGTCTTCACTTTGTTTTCGTAACCAGAATACGTGTGAATGACATACCAAGCACGCAATGGCTTCTTGCCATCCAATTCCATGTCAGACTCCTTCTGTAATCCCATAGCATCTCCCAGTCCTATCTCAGAATGATGTGGAACAATCTCGCAAAGAATGTATCGCAAACCCAAATAAGTGCACACACTACAACAACGGCAATGCCGACAACACCGGTATAAGTAATCAGTTCCTTCTTTGTCGACCATGAGACCTTCTTCATCTCAGCAACGACTTCATTAAAAAATCGCTTTGGGTTCGTCCCATGCCCTGATGACGCTTTTTGGTCCGTCAAATCCTTCACATCCCTACCTGTTGCTTATTTTGTTTCTTTATGCAACGTATGCTTCTTGCAAAACTTGCAATATTTGTTGAATTCCAATCTATCAGGGTTATTCTTCTTGTTCTTATTGGTCTGATAGTTGCGGCTCTTGCACTCCGTGCAGGCCAATGTAACCGCATTACGCATCTTCTCGCACCCCTTACCTTATGCAAATTAGCATGCAGAATACTGCACACTCTTCAAAACATCACTAATACAATTTAACACAGAAACCAAGGGGTGTCAACGCATCCCAAAAGTTTTTCATAGATCGTATCACTGTATTTTGTATTATGGCATAAATAAAACCCCATAAAGGGGTTCAATTTATCGTGAAATGGTGGCGGCACAGAGATTCGAACTCCGGACACTGCGGGTATGAACCGCATGCTCTAGCCAACTGAGCTATGCCGCCGTATATGCATGGAGCTGATGACCGGGATTGAACCGGTGACCTTATCCTTACCAAGGATACGCTCTGCCGACTGAGCTACATCAGCACTCCTACAAAATTGGTTGCGGAGGCAGGACTCGAACCTGCGACCTCCGGGTTATGAGCCCGACGAGCTACCTACTGCTCCACCCCGCGATAAAAACTACTATATAAAATTGGTTGCGGGGACAGGACTCGAACCTGTGACCTCCGGGTTATGAGCCCGACGAGCTACCTACTGCTCCACCCCGCGATATTTGCCACTCAATGGCTGACAAGAAATTATTATAGAGTATTCCACACTATTTGTAAAGTGTGTTTTTGAAAATTTCTATAAAAATTTTATCCGCACAATGGCAAAGAAAGAAGTACCCTGCTTTTTCAGCAAAAAATCTCCTCTCAACCAAACGCAAACATTCGATTGAGAGGAGATTCCCTTAACTTTCCTTATTGATCCTAAGCTGCAAAAAAATTACTCTTCTGCGCCAGTCTCGTCAAAATCTTCCATTCCATCAAAGAGATAGCTGTAGCGATTCCTGAAATCCTCCGGATTCATCTTGAATGCATTTGCAAGACCCGGATCATCCAAGTCACCCTTTTCCAAACGCATCATGAAGCCACGAGCAATCTTATAGTGAACGGATTTGATGTTTACCTTGCGTACACGCGTCTTTCCTGTTTCAGGATCGCGAATATCCTCAAAGCGCATCGGAACAGCCTTGTTTTCCTGAATCGTGATGAGTGCTCCGGAACCGCCTCTCATCAAGAAACGAGCTGCTTCATAACCCAAGGAACGTGCATAGTCAATATCATAAGCAATTGGAGCCGTGCAGCGGAACTCATAACCAATCTCCTTGTCAAGGATGGAAACCTTGATACCAAGACGCTTCACTTCCTTGAGAACTGCCTGCTTCAAGATCTGCCCAAAGTCCAGCTCGGAGTAACGGATATGCCCATGCTCATCCTTCACGACCTCGCCAAGCTCACCGAAGTCCTCCTCTGCAATCTTCTCAATTACGCCCTCTGCAATAACTGCAACGCCGTAGTTCTTGCCCGTGAGATATCTCTTTACGATAGATCCCGTAATGATATCCACGACCTGCTGCATCGGGACCTTGTCCTGCGGGAACTCCTCCGGAATAACCGTAAGAGCTGCTCCTGCACTGCGTCCCATACCAAGTGCAAGATGCCCTGCCGTGCGTCCCATTGCAATCGTGAAATACCAACGGTTGTTCGTCGTGCGGGCATCCTCCATCAGATTCTCAACTTCCGTTGTAGCAAATGCACGAGCCGTCTCATAACCGAAGGTCGGCACACCCTCTGGAAGCGGAAGGTCATTATCGATCGTCTTTGGTACATGCACAACATTGATCGTGCGGCCTATCTTGCGGGCGTACTCAGCAACAGCCGTAGAGCTGTAAGCCGTATCATCACCGCCGATGGTCACGAGATGGGTAACGCCTAATTCCGTCAACGTCTCAACAACAGTCCTCAAATCCGACTCCTTCTTCGTCGGATTAAAGCGAGACATTTTAAGGATACAGCCGCCCGTCAAATGAATGCGGCTGACATTCTTCGCATCCAAGCGAATATAGTTTTTCTCACCACGTGCCAAACGGGAAAAACCATCATAAATACCCAGCACATCCCAGCCATGACGAGTTGCCTCATTCGTCACGGCAGAAATGACACTATTGATGCCTGGCGCCGGTCCACCGCCGCAAACAATGGCAATTACGTTCTTGATTCCTATCATCTTGAAGTCCCCTTTCACTTCGTTTAATCTCACATACCTATATATTTCGTCATAATTTTAAAAATTCCTTCTTCATATATCAAAAAAAATAAAAAAAGAGGAATTCTTCCATGAATCCCTCTCCACTCTTACAGTTTTGCCCTGTGAGTCTTGTTCGTTTTTCTCTGCTGAACGCTTTGCCTGCGGCTTCGGTCATTTCGCCCTTTATGTGCAGCGCCCTTTCGATTGGCGTAACGGCTCAATGATTTTTTCTGTTGGATCGCTTGCTTTTCCTTCCGTTCCTTGCTGATCTCTTCCTGTATTCTCTCTTGTTTCCTTGCATGAGCGAGACTGCGCTCCGACACCTGCTTTTTGATGCGGCTCTTGATTCCCGCCTCGATCCTGCGGAGCAGACTGTACTGCCTTGCATTCACGAAGGTTACTGCCACGCCCTTTTGCCCTGCACGTCCGGTGCGCCCGATGCGATGAATGTACCACTCCACATCATGAGGAATATCATAATTGTAAACATGCGTTACCCCTTCAATATCAAGCCCTCTTGCTGCAATATCCGTTGCGACAAGAATCTGCAGCTGCGCAGAACGAAAACGCTTCAAAACAAGCGCTCTCTGTACCTGCGTCAAGTCTCCATGAAGCTCATCGGCAAGATAGCCTCGCTGTGCCAGTTCCATCGCTACCTTACTGACTCGCTGCTTCGTATGGCAAAACACCATAGCAAGATACGGACGGTCAACGTTGACACGCTCGCAAAGTTTGTCAAGCTTGTTTTCCTCTGTCGTATCAATAATGACCTGATCGATCGAGTCAAGCGTCACATGCTCCGACTTTACCGTAATATGCAGAGGGCGTTTCATATATCGCTGCGAAAGCCCACGCACGCTGTCCGGCATCGTTGCAGAAAACAACATCAACTGGCGATCTGAAGCTGTCTGCCGCAAAAGCATTTCCACATCTTCAAGAAAGCCCCGCCGCATCATTTCGTCTGCCTCATCCAAAACGACCTTGTTCACCTGAGATAAGTCAATGGTTCGGCAACGCAAATGATCAAGAAGTCTCCCAGGCGTTCCAATGATCAGCTGAGGGCGTCGGCGAAGCTTCTGCTTCTGACGTTCCATATCCTGTCCGCCGTAAATGACCAGTGACGAAATTCCTGCCGCATCACTAAGGGAGGAAGCAACCTTCCCAATTTGAATCGCCAGTTCCCTCGTGGGAGCGACGATCAATGCCTGCGCAACCTCTGCATTCCGTTTCACCCTTTCCATGACAGGAAGCAGAAACGCCAAAGTCTTTCCCGTCCCTGTTTGTGCCTGCACAATAAGATCCTGTCCGCTTCTCACAGCAGGAATTGCCTGCTCCTGTACCGGTGTCATTTCCTGAATGCCCATTTTACGAAGCAATTCGCAAACTTCCGGACTGATATTCATCGTGTGAAATGTTGTCATATTCCTTCCTTTCTCATGCAGTGATCATCTTCTCGTCAATGAGACAGGATCTCAACTCCTGTTTCCGTGATCAAGACCGTCTTTTCCCACTGCGCCGAAAGCTTTCCATCTTTTGTCCGTACCGTCCAATTATCCTTCTTGTCAACATCGACCTTGTAGGTACCTTGGTTGATCATCGGCTCTACCGTAAATACCATTCCGGGGACGATCAGCATACCTGTACCTGCCTCGCTCTTATGCGGAACATAGGGATCTACATGAAACCCCTTGCCGACACCATGTCCTCCCAGATCCGTCACAACAGAATACCCATTGTCACGTGCATGTTTTCCGCAGGCAGCACCAATATCGCCAACCCAGCCCCACGGCTTGATTGCCGCAATGCCAAGCTCCATGCATTCCCTTGTCACATCGACCAACCGCTGTGCCTCCGGAGTCGTCTTTCCACCTACCACGAACATACGGGACGCATCCGCATAATAGCCATTTAAGTTTGTCGTGATATCGACATTAACGATATCCCCTTCTTTCAGGATAGTCTTTTTTGACGGAATCCCGTGACAAACCACTTCATTAACCGATACGCAAATACTTTTCGGAAAACCCTCGTAATTAAGGCACGCAGGCGTTCCGCCATGCTTGGTGATATAATCATACGCCGCCTCATCTAAAGAAGCCGTATCTATCCCGGGACGGATCATTTCCGCGATCAAATCAAGCGTTCCGGTGTTCACTACCCCGCTCTTCCGTATTTTTTCGATATCTGCAGCATTGTTGATCGCCTTCTTGGTTGGACGGGTCTGCCCCTTAAAAATATTGAATTTCATTTCCTTGATACGGGCATCAAAATCCGCATGGCACTTCTTGTATTTTTTTCCGCTGCCGCACCAGCATAAATCATTCCTCATCATGATAACTGACATGACTTCCTTTCCTCTAAAGTGGCTCATTCCTATATTAAAGCATTTTCTCGCCATAAAAGCAAGGAAACAAGGCGGAAAGCTCTTGTCAAGCTTTGCCAATGAAAAACCATTTCTCATGCCGTCACCTTGAACCAAGCTTTGAACAGAATGCACGAATACGGCTAAATATGGTTCAAATACAGTCAACCGGTATCGTTATCACTTGATCCGATAATTTCGCAGGAACATCTGTCATGCAAATTACAGCCCCTGCACCTACCTCCATTCCATCCAGCACACTAAAGTTCTTCACAGCTTTTGCCCCCGGTGATGTGTTTTTCTTGATTTCTATTGGATAGAGCTTGCCATTTTTCTGAATCAGCAAATCTATCTCCTTCTGATTATTGTCCCTGTAATAATACAAATACCTTCTGGGGTCCATACCAGCAAAAGCATAGCCCTTGATGATCTCACTTATGACATAATTCTCAAACAACGAACCACTCATAGAAGAAGCCTCTGCCGCTTTTGCATCCTGAAACATGTTTAAATAACAAACTAAGC
>JAZLHW010000199.1:0-3213 GCA_045617105.1 Selenomonadaceae bacterium
GCTGTGTTCTTCCGACTGAGAGAACAGGGTTGTTGTTTGCATCATTTTCGTAACACATTGTCAGCGGCAACTCGCCGCCAAATCCCAACTTATGGGATTGATGAAGATTGCCAAAAAAGAGGACATTGGTATGAAATTATATCATATGAGCGACACATTGCCGCTGAACACAGTTATGACGGCAGATTACAAAGAAACGATGGAGCTGGTTATGCCTTTCCTGCAAGCCTTGGAACGCAGTGAGGATTGCTTTTTTGCAATGCTGATGGCGGCGAAGCATCAGAAAGCGGTGCTGAAAAAGTTCGGCTTGCAGGATATGTGGACGAACTATGTCAAGTGGGCAACGGAGGCCATCTTTGAGTTTGTTCGCAGGAATGAATATTCCAATATGCCGTGCCGCATCACCGGGCATTATTTCTTTGACAACCTTGAGAGCGTACTGGAACTGTATCGGATCGACTGGGCAGGGGCTTCGGAGGAAGAACGGGCAAAGATCCGGCTTTATGAAGTCGATTTGGAGGATGAATGCCCTGCAAGGCTGGATATGCGGCTCTTTGATGAAGCCTTCGATACCATGTGGGCTCAGGAGGATATTCAGACAGCCCTCCGCTGTGCAAGAAGCTATTATAGTGGTCAGTCCAGCGAAAATCCTATCTGGGAATTGCTGAGCGAAGCAAAGGCCATCGCAGTTGCAGATATTAGCAAACAGTTATCCGAAAGAGAGTAAAACCATGATACCCGAATATACAAAAGACCGGCTTGCAGCTATCCTGCAAGAATACGGCATTTCAGAAATATACGAATACAAAATGGTGGATTCTTCCCACGGGGAGGATGATGTCCGGCTCAATTACATCATCGACAAGCGGCATGTCCTTCGGGTAAATTCTGCCCCGGTGATGACAGAGCAGCGTCTGGAAGAGCTGAATCCACTGATTGACCGATATAATGCCTTTGGCATCCGTGCACCGCATTTCGTCCGTGGAACGGATGGGCATTTCCTGCGGCAGGAAGATGGAAACTATATCTATCTTTCCGAATATCTTGATCTTCCTATAGCGGATGATCTGTATAAGAATCACCCGGAGCGGAAAGAGGATCTGATTATTCAGCGGCTGGTCATGGTAGCACGGTTTGCCGAGCAGTTTAAGGGGCAGGGTCTGATCGACACATGGTCTATGTTCTCCATGTTTGAGCTTGCACCCTATGACATTCCCTATGGCGTGGATGAAAAGCAACAGAATGTGAACCTGCTGACTGCCGATCTGCGGGAACAGGGCGAAACGGCACTGGCTGACCGCATCATCGGAGAGAACGAACGCATCCGCAGGAAGCTCTTGCCTATTTATCGGCAGGTTCCGCAATGCGTATTTCAGGGGGATGAAAATTTCTCCAATGTGTGCATTGACGAGAGTGGAAAAATCATCGGATTGTTTGATTTCAATATGTCCGGCAGGGATGTGAATGCCAACTATCTGGCGAACGTGGCATTTTTAGCCAGATTTGTCCTGGACGATGATATTTTTGACACCCACGATGCAGCCTGGGCATTTGATGCTATTCTGGATGGTTTTTACCGTTCCACCAAGGTCATTCGGCAGCACTATCACTTTGCAGAACAGGAATGGGAAGCATACCTGCTTTATGCAAAAATCGTCATGTTCTCCGGCTGGGCCAATGCAAGCACCTTTCAGGAGTTCCTGAAAAAGCCAGAGTATCGGGCACAATGCTTGGAATTGATTGGCATGATCCTGAACTGGGATGAAGGAAGCAATCTGAGATTTATCGAATCGTGAGAAAATGGAGGGATAAACCTATGGCATCAGATTGTACTGTAGCAATTGATGATGGATATATCAATCTGCGAGTCGGAGCAATTATTATGAAGGATGGAAAATTTCTGATGGTTGGCAATCAGAAAGATGATTTCCTATATTCCGTTGGAGGCCGAATTCAGTTTGGGGAAAGTGCGGAGGAAGCGGTGGTTCGGGAAGTGTTTGAGGAAACGGGCGTTAAGCTTGAAATTGATCGACTCGGCTTTATTCACGAAAACTTTTTCTACGGTGACTACGCAGAGAAGCAAGGCAAGCTGATTTATGAAGTTTCCTATTTCTTTTACATGAAGACACCGGAAGATTTTGAGCCCGTGTGCAATAGTTTTACCGACGATGCTTCCCAGGAGCATCTGGTTTGGGTGGATGAAAAAAGCGAAATTACATACTATCCCACATTTTTTAGGCAAGAACTGGTACATCCCACAAATTCCGTAAAGCACATTGTAACCGATGAACGGAATTCCGGTTGACCACATTGGAGCTATGGAAATGAACGAAATCAAAATTAACGAAAAGATTAGCTATATAGCTGCCTCGGACGATCCTCTCTCTGCGGATATTGGCATTATCAGAGATAACGGTGCAGTCTGGCTTTTTGATGTAGGCAACGGCGAAAAGAGCATTGCTGAACTGGATGGCAGCTATCATGTTGTCCTGTCGCATTTCCATCAGGATCATATCGGAAATATTGATAAGATTCAGGCGAAGGAGATTTATGTATCAAAAGTGACCTGCGACCATGTTCACAAAGGAACTGTTGTTACGGATGATTTTTACATCGGCGGTCTGCATATTTTCCCTTTGCCGTCCAGCCATACGGGCGGCTGTCTTGGATTGGAAGTCGATAACACCTATGCATTTGTGGGAGATGCGCTTTATAGTAAGGTCAAAAACGGCAACTATGTTTACAATGCCCAGCTTCTGAAAGATGAAATTGAAGTGCTTAAGAAACTGCAAGCCCGTTTTCTTCTTGTCAGCCATTACGCTGGACTGATCCGTAAGCGGGAAGATGTGATCGCAGAGCTGGAAACAATCTACAGCTTGCGGGACAAGAATAATTCTGAAATATCTGTTCCGATGAATTCAAAATAAGGGGAACACAAATGAAAACACCGATTTTGGAAACGGAACGGCTATTGCTTCGGCCTTTGACCGCAGCGGATGCCCAAACCGTATTTGATAACTGGACAAGCGATCCCGATGTGGCAAGGTTCATGCGTTGGGAGGTACATAAAAGCGTATCGGACACAGAAAGCTGGCTGGAATCAGACGAAGCACTTCTAGAGAGCGATGCCGTGTACAACTGGGGCCTTGTTCTGAAAAGCACGGGAGAACTGATTGGCTCCGGCGGATTGGTTTTCAACGAAGAAAAAGGAAT
>JAZLHW010000200.1:0-1326 GCA_045617105.1 Selenomonadaceae bacterium
TCCACATCATATTGCTTGGAAAGATCCATCAGTGCCTCCACCGTATAAACGCCCTCTGCCAGCTTGCCAAATGGCTTGCCCAAAATCAGATCCTCACCAAAGCGGCGGTTATTGCTGTGCTGTGAAAAGAGCGTTGCTTCATAATCGCCAAGGTGCGACAGCCCGTATACGGTCATAGCATCTCCGCCCATTTTCTCGATCAAGCGGGAGAGTTCACGCGTACCCCGTGCCATCAAAGCTCCCTTGAGGCTTCCGTAGCCGAAGCCGTCCAACATTCCTGCCGCAAGACCGACTACATTTTTCGCTGCAGCACCGATCTCCGTCCCTAAAAGATCCTTGCCATAGTAAAAGCGGATCAGCGGACTGGAAAAGCGATCTACGAAAGCTTTTGTCAATTCCTCCTGCTTAGAGGAGATCACCATGCAGTTCGGCACGCCTTTCACGAAATCCTGCACATGTCCGGGCCCTACCCACACAGCAACAGGAACGTCCTCTCCAAGCTCCTCGGAAAAAACCTCCGTCAAACGTTTGCCTGTCCCAATCTCCAATCCCTTCATGCAAAGGACAAAGCTCTTTCCTGCTATTTTTCCCGTACCGGCAAGCTGTCCTGCAAAAGAACGAAGCTGCTGTGAACTAATAGAAATAATACAGGTATCACCAAAGTCCAGCGCTTCCTGCAAATCCTCTGACAATCGTATCGTATCGGGCAAGTCCAAATACTCGTTTTTTCCCGTTTCCCTCAATTCCTTCAAATGCTTAGAGCCTGAACGCCCCCACAGCATGACATCATTTCCCATACGGTTTGCATACCATGCATGAAAAGTCCCCCATCGGCCGCAGCCCAATACTGTTACCCTTCCGCTCATTCCCTCGCCCCCATTCATGAAACCTTGCCACTCAAAGCCTTCACTGCCTCACCTGCCATGATCAACCCCACAACAGACGGCACAAAGGAAATACTTCCCAAATATTCTCCTCCATTTTCTGCATGCGGCAATTCCTTCGAGTAAACAACAGGCAACTTCAAAATCCCGTATTCCCTCAACTTCCTCCGCATAACTCTTGCAATAGGATCGACACTCGTCTGATAAATATCTGCCACCTCAAACTTCGTAGGATCCAGCTTGTTTCCTGCTCCCATGCTGCAAAGAACAGGAATTCCACGTTCCTTGCATTGCAGGACAAGATGAAGCTTCCCTGTAATCGTATCAATGGCATCCAATACATAATCATATCGCTTCAAAAAAAACTGCTCTGCGCTTTCCGGAAGGAAAAATCCATCGATCACATCCACGACAGCCTGCGGATTGATCTCCAAAATTCGTT
>JAZLHW010000201.1:0-1517 GCA_045617105.1 Selenomonadaceae bacterium
TCAAAACGCTTTTTATCTAAATGCAAGTGAGGTCCCGTGGAACCTGCTTCGGCAATTTGCTGTCCACGCCTCACGGATTCTCCTACGGCTACCAAAATCCTTTGGTTATGCCCGTACAAGGTGACAAGATCACCCCCATGCGTAATCATTACGAGATTGCCATAGCCATCGTTAAAATCGCCAGCTGCAATGACGATGCCATCCGCTGCTGCATAGATTGGCTTTCCACAATCCACTCCAAGATCGACTCCTAAATGCTGTCGCACATACCCCAAGACAGGATGCATACGGCCTGACAGGTTGAACGGGCTTGTGACGATAATGGTATCGACAGGCGATGCCATTTGGCCACGCCCTGTGCTGTATTGCCCTGAGATTTTTTCCAGATCCTCTATATATGCAAATCCTATGGACGCATGGAAAGCATGGAAAAGAAGCAATATGATGAAAAGCATTGAAGGTATTATTGGGGGAAACATGCGCCCTCATTGACAGTTTGAATGTTGTGATGTACTATTTTTTACAAATAAATTGTTAGATTTGAAAGGATGTTTGATATGGGATTCTTCTTTGGAAAGAAAAAAGAAACAACGGCGGAAGCACCTCAGGAAACAGCTCCTGTACCGGAAACCTGAGCCAATATCCAAATATGCTTCCATGACACGGGAAGAAAAGGAAGCTTCCCTCATTGATACGATTTATGAAATGGCTGAGAAAATGGATCTTATGAACCTTACAATTGAAAAACTCGAACGAGAAAATAAAAAAATCAAAAAATTGCAATCGAGGCAAGAGATTATGCCTCTTATCATGGTTAACCCAGTACCCCACGCCACCCAGATTGGAACTTGACTCTGGCATAGAGGATAAAGTGAAGAAGTTCCGTGCCAAGCTCTACGCTCAGGCCGCCACCCAGCGAATGTTTACGACCTCCCCATCTGCCGAGGCTGCCTCGGAAAATAAAGAAAGCCGTCTGTGGCGGACGACTGGAAAGGAGTGATATAAATGTTGTCTATTCCCATCATAAAGGAGCGCATCATTCCAGTCTGCAAGAAATATCCGATAAAAAAGGCGTATCTCTTCGGTTCGTATGCTCGTGGCGACGCTACCGAAAAGAGTGATGTTGACCTTCGAATTGAGGGAGATATAAAGAGTTTCTTCATGCTCGGCGGCATCTATTCTGACCTTGAAGATGCACTGGGCATGGAAATCGACCTTTTGAGCAAACTCCCCGATTCGGAGCGGTTCAAGGCCAATCTAAAAAAAGATGAGGTGTTGCTGTATGAACGATAGAGAACAGCAGATTGTCAAACATATACTGCGGCATTGCGAGGAAGTCATGGACACTGTAAAACGGTTCGATGCCTCGAAAGAAAATTTCAAAAGTGACCATGTATTTTATAACGCCATTGTTCAAGAAAATGCCATAAGCATTTTCCCTCCAATTTGCGTTTCAACGAAGCGGGAGATATGCTCACCGCTTGTTAAAATTTGACTTCCCCCACTTACAGCAAGCT
>JAZLHW010000202.1:0-6219 GCA_045617105.1 Selenomonadaceae bacterium
CAGCCATGAGATCACCGATTATTTTTCCAGTCGTTTGGAATACAGCAAGTATCTGGAAAAGTTCTTTGATTTTGATATAGAACACTATAGCGAGGAAGAACTGTTTTTTGATGAAAGGAATCCTATCCTTCGCCGCGGCGTGATTTTTTCCATTATGTATGGCATGGAAAATATCCTGAGCAAGCTGGATTATTCCGTTACAGAACAAGAGTACAAGGACTATCCAAATTTCAAAGAAAAGACAGCAAAGGCACTTGCTGTTGGAAAATGTGAAAATATCGGTACACAGCGTGAAGTCTTGAAGTACCAACAATTAAAGAACCGACTGACGCTGCATGACCTTTTGGATTATGCAGAGATGGTCATGGATCATCTTTCCCAGCTGGTGTCCTTTTCCTATCTTCGTGAGCGTGATCTTTTGTATTATCAGCTTGGCATGCATTATGTAAGGCTTTATCATGGGAATACCATTGCAGACGACAGCTGCTGGAGAAGGCTTTCCTTGCCTAAGGTCCAGATTGAAGATGGCGCAATTCTTTATGATATTATGTCCATCTATACACCGGATCTGCCGCTTTATGGTTATGATAAAGATAAGCAGCTTGTAAAGCTTGGAACGAATCTTTCGACTGGTACCAAGATGGGGAAATTCCTGTCTGCTTATCGTGAGCAGGGGGCTATGGAAACGTATCTGTGCGGCATGGAGCTTTTTGTGAAAGAGCCGGAAAAAGATCGCGGTGCATTTGATATTGCAAACGATCTCCGAAACAGCATCGACCATATGAAGTATCTGAGCGGTGACGGAATGAGCCTGATGGACTATTATTCCAAGGTGTTCCACTTGTTCTTTACCTATGATACTAAGCTTCGGAAGAGTATCAGCTTTATTTTCAACAACATTATGATGCGCTATTTCTTGGCTGTTTCCCTGAAATTCCATCCAGGCGCAGATACCTGTGATATTGAATTGAAAGAACTGAAATCCGATAAGTTTACCTATAAATTTGTGGAAAAGGATTCTATAGGAAACAGTAAAAACAAGCAGTATTTTGAGGAGGTTCATAACAAAACCTATATCACTTTGGCGGAAAAGCTTATGAATCTTCGGCTTTGATAGAAGCAAATCTAAGCCATTTCTTGATTAAAAAACCAGAAAAAGATATTGACGATAGGTTTGATTTGTGATATCATGTCAAAAGTTGCTTGAGAAAGAAGAAGCCACCGCTTCTCACCTGCTGGCAGAGGTCAGATGGGTTCATAGTGCAGTATTTTACAGGGTGGCTTGTGCCATCCTGTTTTATTTTGTTTTTGGGAGGTGTTTTTACTATTAGCAAGGAGTCTTTGAGAATCAACGAAGAAATCCGCATTAAGGAAGTTCGTGTTACGGGTGCAGCTGGTGAACAGTTGGGAGTCATGCTTACAAGGGATGCACTTCAAATGGCTGAGGAGCAGCACCTTGACTTGGTCGAGGTTGCACCCAAGGCAAAGCCGCCTGTTTGCCGTATTATGGATTTTGGAAAGTATAGGTACGAGCAGCAGAAACGGGAAAAAGAAGCCAAGAAAAAGCAGAAGGTCATCACGATCAAAGAGGTCAAACTTCGGCCCAATATTGAACAACACGATTTTGATGTCAAGCTGAAGAACGCACTTCGCTTTGTGGAAGAAGGAAACAAGGTCAAAGTGACGATTATGTTTCGCGGAAGGGAGCTTTCCCATCCGGAACTGGGCAAGGAGGTATTGGCACGTGTTGCCGAGAATCTCGGCGATGGTGTTTCCATTGAGCGTCCTGCCAAGCTTGAAGGAAAAAATATGACGATGATCGTTGCGCCTAAGGCGCAGAAAGCATCCAAGCCAAAACAAGATTCAAATTCTAAGGGAGGAAACAGTAATGCCAAAGATTAAGACGCGCAGAGCTGCTGCAAAACGCTTTACCATAACGGGTAGTGGTGAGTTCAAACGCAATAAGGCGTACAAGAGACATATTTTGGAGAAGAAGTCCCCGAAGCGTAAGAGGAATCTTCGCAAGGCAGCACTTGCTGTTGCTTCGGAGCATGGTCGCATTAAAAGAATGCTTCCGTATGCTTAAGAGGTTTTGTTTAATACTGATTTAGGAGGAAAGAAACATGCCAAGAGTAAAAGTAGGCGTGACAGCACATAGACGTCATAAGAAGATTTTGAAATTAGCTAAGGGCTACAAGGGGTCTAAGAGCAAGCAGTTTAAGAAAGCAAATGAAACTGTAATGAAGGCTCTTTATTATGCACGCCGTGACCGTCGTGCAAAGAAGGGAAATTTCCGTCGTCTTTGGATTGCGCGCATCAATGCAGCTGCTCGCGCAAACGGCATTTCCTACAGCCGTCTTGTGAACGGTCTTACCGTGGCAGGCGTTGAGGTGAACCGTAAAATGTTGGCTGAGTTGGCTATCAGTGATGAGAAGGCATTTGCTCAGTTTGTAACGATCGCTAAGGAAAATCTGTAAGCTATATTAGGAGGGACTGCTTTCGCAGTCCCTTTTTTTTGATGGGATGATGTTATGAGAGGCTTGATAGAGAGTGCCGCTAATAAAAAATTAAAGCTTGTCCGAGAACTCAGGCAGAAAAAGCATAGGGATCGAGAAGGTCTTTTTTTGGCAGAAGGAATACGTCTTTTGGAAATGGCGGTTGCTTCTGAGTGGAAAATACGTTTTGTTCTTTTTGTGAAAGAGCTGATGTCAGAACAGCGTGGAATATGCCTGTTGGAGGATATGGAAAAAAAGGGCATAGAACTGTATGAGGTTCCGAGGGGGCTTTTTGAACGAGTTTCTGATACGAGCAGCCCGCAGGGAATTCTTGCTGTTATGGAACAGCAACGCATAAGTTTGGATAGTATTCCCAAGAAAAATCCGCCACTTTTGGTCGTTTTGGATGGCGTGCAAGATCCGGGAAATGCTGGTACCATAATTCGTACTGCAGATGCAGCAGGCGCAGATGGTATCATTTTGCTTTCCGGATGTGTGGATGTGTTTTCGGATAAAGTGGTACGTTCTGCCATGGGATCTATTTTTCATTTACCTATTTGCGCAGGAGTGAAGAAGGAAGATTTTTTTTCCTTTGCACAGGAATATCCGTTGCGTTTATATGCAGCTGCACTAGATAAAGAAGCACAGGAATATACGGATGTGAATTTTTGCGAGGGGGTTGCACTGATTTTTGGAAACGAAGGAAATGGTATTTCGGATGAAGTAATTTCTATGTCAAATAAATTTTATATACCAATGCATGGCGGGGCAGAATCTTTGAATGTAGCTGCAGCTTCTGCTGTTGCCATCTATGAGGCAGTAAGGCAGAGAAGGTATCTGTGATTTTTGCCAAGAGAAAAAAGATCGGCATTATGGGAAAAGGATTTTACGACTAAGATTTTTTATGGAACTTTTTTCCTTGTGACATATTTTTTGTTTTATTTATGTTAAAAATATCGTATAATGCATACAGATGGCATAAAAACAAAGGAGGTATTTTATTATGGGGCTAATTAAAGCAGCAATGGGGGCAGTTGGTGGCGTTCTTGCGGATCAATGGAAAGAGTATTTTTATTGTGAGGCATTGGATGCGGATACGCTTGTGGCAAAAGGGCAGAAGCGTGTGGGCGGCAGAAGCTCTAATACGGATGGCGAGGATAATATTATTTCCAATGGCTCTATTATTTCGGTAAATTCCGGACAGTGCATGATCATTGTTGAGCAGGGCAAGGTGGTGGAGATTTGCGCAGAGCCTGGTGAGTTCAAGTATGATACGTCATCTGAGCCAACGATATTTGAAGGTGATTTGGATCAGAATCTGCGGGCAATTTTCAAGGAAGTAGGGAAACGCTTTACTTTTGGCGGCGATGCCGGAAAAGACCAAAGGGTTTATTATTTCAACACAAAGGAAATTATGGGAAACAAGTATGGTACGCCGCAGCCGATTCCTTTCCGTATCATAGATGCGACGATCAATCTTTCTGCAACGGTTTCCATTCGTTGTTTTGGTGAATACAGCTATCGCATTGTAAATCCTATTCAGTTCTATACAAATGTTTGCGGAAATGTCGAAGATGTTTATGACAGAAGCGAGATTGATGGGCAGTTAAAATCAGAACTCCTGACTGCATTGCAGCCGGCTTTTGCAAAAATTTCTGCATTGGGGATCCGATATGATGAGCTTCCCGGGCATACAATGGAAATTGCAGATGCTCTGAATGAGGTGCTTAGCAAGCGTTGGGGAGAACGTGGAATCAAGGTCGGTACCTTTGGTGTCTCAAGCGTAACGGCAAATCCGGAGGACGAAAAACGCTTGAAGGATCTGCAGTTCTCATCTCCTTTGATGAATCCCGGAATGGCTGGAGCCTTTACGGTCAATGCACAGGCACAGGCAATGCAGGACGCTGCAAAAAATGAAGGCGGCATGGGTGCGATCGGTGGATTTATGGGCATGAATATGGCACAGCAGGCAGGCGTGAATGCTGGACAAATGTTCCAGATGGCAGCACAACAACAGGCACAGGCACCAAAGCCAGCGCAGAATGTTCAAGCTGCTGGCTGGACATGTTCGTGCGGCCATACGGGGAATACTGGGAAGTTCTGCTCGGAATGTGGAAGTCCTCAGCCTGCGCCTGCTTCGTCTTGGGTATGTTCCTGCGGTAAGGAAAATACGGGAAAATTCTGCTCGGAATGTGGGAAGCCACGTCCTGCCGGTCCTTGGACTTGTTCCTGCGGTACGGTGAATGAAGGAAAATTTTGTTCTAACTGCGGAGCTTCCAGAAGCTGAGGTGGATCGATATGGCAAATGCAACAGTAAGTTATAAATGCCCGCATTGTACGGCTCCTCTCAGTTTCCAGCCGAGACATGACAAAGTTACTTGTGAATACTGTGGGAATGAATTTGAGATTTCCACAATCAAGTCACTTTTTGACAAAGAGCAGGAGAGGGCAGCAAAGGCAGCAGAAGCACAGGAAGCAAAGTGGGATACAGAGTCAGCAGGGCAAGAGTGGAATGAAGATGCATCTGCACTTCGGAAGTTTACCTGTTCTTCCTGCGGGGCAGAATTGGTCTGTGATGAGAACACAATGGCAACGGAGTGTTGCTATTGCGGAAATCCGACCATGGTGCCTTCACGTTTTGACGGAATGTTGAAACCAGATTATGTAATACCTTTCAAGAAAACGAAAAAGGAAGCAGTAGAGGCATTGAAAGCTTTCTATAAGGGAAAAACTTTGTTGCCGAGTGCATTTACGGCGAATAACCGAGTGGAAGATATTCAGCCAATGTATGTACCTTTTTGGTTGTTTGATTCTCAAGTCACTGCATCGGCTGCTTTTCGTGCTGAGACGGATCGAGTTTATGAAACCGGAGATGATGTCGTCACGGAAACGAGTGTTTTTGCTTGTGAACGTACCGGCACTATGAAATTTGAAAGAATTCCCGTAGATGGCAGTGAAAAAATGGATGATGCCTACATGGAATCTATTGAGCCTTTTGATTACAGCGAGCTTGTGGAATTTAATGCAGGATATTTGGCAGGATATTTGGCAGATCGGTATGATGTGGATGCAGAAAGCTCAGTACCTCGTGCAGATCAGAGAGTGGAAACAAGTGCTGTTGCTGTTTTGGAAGGAACAGTGGAAGGATACCATCGTGTCAACATGACAGAGCATTTTGTTTCCAAGGAAGATGGAAAGGTTAGTTATGTGCTTGCTCCTGTGTGGATCCTTACAACAAAATATCATGGGAAACCATATACCTTCATGATGAATGGGCAGACTGGGAAGATGGTTGGAAGCCTTCCATATGACAAGCAAAAGGCTGGCATGTATTTTGGAATTTCAGCATTGATCATGTTGCCGATTTTTTACTTTATTGTGAAATGTCTTGTTGTATAGGAGGGGAACCATGCGGAAAATAGTTTCAGGTTTGACTGGCCTGCTGATCGTGCTTTTGCTTAGCGTTTCTGCTATGGCAGCTGCCAATAAGTCGGCAGAGGTTCCTGTCATGAATGAAAGCAAGCTGGTATATGTTGACAAAGGAATTTCTGTCATTGACGAGACCAAAATGACAGATTTGGAAAAGCAGCTGAAAGCGATAAATGAAAAGTATGATATTCATGCAGGCGTCGTATTTTTGAAAAATTTGCCGAAGGGAATGACGGCGGAGAAGCTAGCAAAGAGTATCGTGGAGGGAAAAGGCGGCTTTGAGAAGGGCAAAAAG
>JAZLHW010000203.1:0-27750 GCA_045617105.1 Selenomonadaceae bacterium
CGTTTCTACTTTTTCCAATGGTTTTATTTCATCCTCCGCAGCAGGAATAGGCAAGAGCTCCGCTTTCTCATCACTTGCAGCATAATCACATTTCGTGCAGTACGCAATCGAGGATTCTCCCGATTCTGCCAATACCGTAAATTCATGAGAATGCGCACCACCGATTGCACCGTTGTCTGCCTCTACTGGTCGAAAGGTAAGTCCGCAGCGAGTAAAAATCTTTGTATAGGCATCATACATTTTCTTGTACGATTGGTTCATTCCATCTTCATCTTTGTCAAAGGAATACAAATCCTTCATTATAAATTCCCTGCTTCGCATCAAACCAAAGCGAGGACGACGCTCATCACGAAACTTATCCTGCATCTGATAAAGAAGCAGTGGGAGCTGCTTATAGGAACGCACTTCATCACGAACCAATGCTGTAATCATTTCCTCATGCGTCGGACCAAGGCAATACTCATGTCCATGACGGTCCTTGATTCGCATCATTTCTGCTCCATAAACTGCCCATCGTCCACTTTCTTCCCAGTATTCCGCTGGCTGCAGGATCGGCATACTAACCTCCTGACCTCCCGCTGCATCCATTTCCTCACGAATAATTTGCTCGATCTTGCGAATCGTACGCCAACCCAAAGGCAAAAAATTATACATTCCGTTAGCAGACTTTCGCATCATTCCTGCACGAAGCATCAACTGATGGCTGACTACCTCAGCATCTGCCGGAGTTTCGCGAAGGGTTGGTGCATATAAGTTTGTCGCTCTCATTTATCTTCGTTCCTCCAATATCGCATCTATTTCTTTGAATAACTCATCAACTAGCACGTCTTCGGAAACTTTGCGGACAATCTCTCCCTTGCGGAACACAAGACCTTCTCCCTTGCCTCCTGCAATGCCGACATCCGCACTTCTTGCTTCGCCTGGCCCATTCACGACACAGCCCATGACAGCTACTTCAATAGGTTCTGCAATCCCGTTCAACTTTTCCTCTACCTGTGCAGCAATAGCAGGCAAATCTATACAGGTACGTCCACAGGTTGGACAAGCCACAAGGGTAGGACCATATTCCCGAAGTCCCAGTGATTTCAGTATTTCATTTGCCACTCGAACCTCAACCACAGGATCGCCAGTCAAAGAAATGCGGAAAGTATCTCCTATTCCCTGTGACAACAGAGCTCCCATCCCCACAGCCGACTTAATGATTCCTGTATTGACCGTACCTGCCTCTGTAATACCGAGATGCAGGGGATAATCCACTTTTTCAGACATCAACCGATATGCCTCCAATGTCAATGGAACATCATGTGCCTTTAGGGAAATCTTCATATCGTAAAAATCTAAAGCTTCCAAAATCCGAACGTGTTCCAAGGCAGACTCCACCAAGGCTTCTGCCGTCACCCTCCCATATTTTTCAAGCAGCTTCTTATCCAAAGAGCCTGCATTGACTCCAATGCGGATGGGAATCCTACGTTCCTTTGCCTCCTTGACAACAGCTTGAACCTTTTCTTCAGAACCAATATTTCCTGGGTTCAATCGAAGTGCAGAAATTCCTTGTTGAATTGCCTCAATAGCAAGTCGATAATCAAAATGAATATCTGCTACTAGCGGAACACCTACCCTCTGAATAATATTACCTAAATTTTTTGCCGCTTCCATGTCTGGAACAGCCAAACGCACGATATCGCAGCCTGCTGCCATCAATGCCTTGATCTGTGCAACAGTGGCTTCTGTATCTGTCGTTTTCGTGTTTGTCATGGACTGCACCGATATTGGTGCATCGCCCCCAACTGCTACCGAACCAATATGGATCTGACGAGTTTTCTTTCTCATCAACATACGCTCACCTAACCTTTACAGCTGAAATGCTTATCCACCAGTAACTACTCGCACAATATCATTTTTAGTCGCAAAAAGCATCAGTGTCACCAAAAGGGCAACTCCCACCGCTTGCGCATACTGCAATGCTTTCGTACTCATAGGCTTTCCTCGTACTGCCTCCACAAGCAGTGTCAGAAAATGTCCTCCATCCAATGCTGGTATTGGAAAAAGATTGAGAATTCCCAAATTCAAACTTAAAAACGCAGCAAAGTTTAAAAGAGTGACCATTCCAAACTGTGCCATTTCTCCAGCCATTTGTGCAATACCGATAGGTCCGGAAAGCTCTTCGCCAGAAAATTGCCACAGAATTTTAGTAAGCTCATAAATCATCATGGATAAAATTTCCCACGTTTTTGACACAGCAAGCCAGATCGACTCGAAAATACCAGGATGTTCTGTCGTAACACTTGACATCGCCCCCACCAATGCCAGTTTTCTGGTCTTGTCATATGTTGGAGTTACCACCGTTTCCTGTTGAACACCGTCACGTTCATAGCGTATACGCAAATCCTTGTCAGGCGAATCTTTCACTGCAAGAACAAAATCGCTCCATTTTGCAATTTCCGTATCGTCAACACTAAGGATGCGATCTCCCTTTTGGATTCCTGCCACAGCTGCCGGTCTATCAGGAAGAACTCCTCCAATCACTGGCTCTGTAGACGGTGTACTTACCCCTGCAAAGAAGAAAATTCCAAAAAAAATAACGATTGGCAAAAGAAGGTTCATAACAGAACCAGACAAAATTACCAACATACGCGACAGAATAGGTCTTTCACAATACCCCCGTTCTCCTGCATCGTTCTCCTCTGGAATCATTCCTGCAATATCATTAAACCCTCCTAGTGGAATACAACGAACGGAATACTCCGTTTCCCCATAATGAATACTGAAAAGCTGCGGACCAAAACCAATCGCAAATTCATTCACTCTCATTCCCGTCAGCTTTGCTGTCACGAAATGTCCCAGCTCATGAACCAATACCAGCATACCAAAAACAAAAATAGCTGCCGCAACTGTCAAAACCATACAAACACCCCGTATACCTCAGCTCAATTTTTCAAAATTTCTACCGCATATTCCCTTGCCCAACGGTCTTCTTCAAAAAGTTCCTCCAGGGTTGGCTCTAAAATGCAGGTTCGCTTCATCATCGTTTTTTCTATGATATCATAAATATCCAAGAAATGAATCTGCCCTTTCAAAAATGCACTGACTGCTACTTCATTTGCCGCATTCATAATGCATGGCATTGTTCCTCCCATATCGCCAGCCTCATATGCAAACCGCAAGCCACGGAAAGTATCCGTATCTGGTGCTTCAAAAGTCAAATCCTTCATCTTCCAAAAATCCAAACGCTGAAAATCCGAAGACTGTCTCTCTGGATAGGTAAGTGCATACTGAATAGGAAGCTTCATATCAGTAGAACCAAGCTGTGCCATAACAGCCCCATCACAGAATTGCACCATCGAATGAACAATACTCTGCGGATGCACAACAACCTGTATTTTTTCATATGGAATATCATAAAGCCAATGTGCCTCAATAACCTCAAGCCCTTTGTTGACAAGGCTTGCAGAGTCCACGGTTATTTTCTGCCCCATATTCCACGTTGGATGTGCCAGCACCTGTTCTTTAGTCGCTCCCTGAAGGTTTTCAGCCTTCCTTCCTCGGAACGGTCCTCCAGAACAAGTCAAAAGCAACTTTTCCACCTTTGCAGGATTTTCCCCCTGCAAGCACTGGAAAAGAGCACAATGTTCACTGTCCACCGGCAGAATAGATACCCCCTGCTCTCTTGCTCGATGCATAACAAGCTCTCCAGCAACAACAAGGGTTTCCTTATTTGCAAGTGCAATGTTTTTCTTTGCTTCCAGTGCCTTCATAGTTGGCTCCAAACCCGCAAATCCCATCATCGAAGTAACTACAGTATCCACTGCTGGATAAGCCGCTGCATCAATAAATGCAGAACGACCACCGCAAAGCTTTGTTTTTCCTTGATAACGCTCCTTTAATCTTCTATAGGCAGATTCATCGGAAAGAACAGCCACCTCTGGCTGAAACTCCAAAACCTGCTCCTCCAATAATTCGTCATTTGCATTCGCCGCTAGTACCAACACACGAAAAAGTTCCGGATGAGACCGTGCCACATCCAACGTCTGCGTGCCAATAGAACCTGTCGATCCCAATACTGCTATATTTTTCATTTTTTAACCTCGTAAACTTCAGAATCAGCGTTTCTTCCTACCTAGATGCAAATCCTGCCACAATAGCAAAATAATATACAAAGGGTGCTGTAAGAAGCACGCTGTCAAAGCGATCCAGTACTCCGCCATGTCCCGGAATCAAATTGCCTGAATCCTTGACCCCCGTATGCCGCTTCATCACAGACTCCACAAGATCGCCCAACGTTGCAAAGACAGAAATACAAAGTCCAAGCACTGCCATTTCTTCTACAGGCAAGCCAAAGAAGATACCTAGCCCTGCTACGGAAGCTGTAGTTCCTACCAATGAACCAAAAAAACCTTCAACTGTCTTGTTGGGACTGATAGATGGGCAAAGCTTATGCCTGCCAAATGCCGAACCTGCAAAATATGCAAACGTATCGCTTGCCCATGTTCCTATGAACATGATCCAAATCAACGCACAACCAAATACAAATTCTCCCAACGACGTAGAAAGCAGCAGATCCTCATGAAATTCCCGCAACATGATCAAATGTGCAAACGGCAATCCTGTATAAAAGATTCCTGCAACAGAAATACACGCTGCGTCAAAGCTAATACGCCCATAAAACAGGACAGACTCCAAAAGCACAACCAAAACCGCAAGCGTACTGACTGCCATAAACTCGTCCGCATTCCCAAGCGTTGCACATCCCCAAAACAATACCAGAAGCAAGATTCCCGTAAGAAAGGTTGTCCTGATTCCCAGCTTAGAAAATGCGCGGGAATACTCAAACCAAGCAATAAGCGAAAGTGCCAGTGACACTCCTCGAAAAACCCAGCCACCTGTTTGAATAACAGCAGCAGCCAGTGCAATCCCAACGATTCCCGTAATAATGCGTGTAATCAACTCAATAACCTCGCTATTTCTTTTTGATTCCTCCAAAGCGGCGATCCCTTTTGGCAAACGCATTCAATGCCTCTACAAATTCCTCCGGTGTAAAATCTGGCCAATTCGTTTCTGTAAACCAAAACTCCGCATATGCAGCCTGCCATAGCAGGAAGTTAGACAATCTCATATCGCCACTCGTCCGTATCACCAAGTCCACAGGTGGATCTCCTGCTGTATCCAAAAAGGCCTCCACTAGGGATTCATTAATATCTTCCTCATGCAATTCGCCTGTTGCCGCTTTGCCTGCAAAAGTACGCATGACGCGCAAAAGCTCATCCTGTCCGCCATAATTTGCCGCAACATTAAAATGAATTCCCGTATTGTTCTCCATCAAGGTCTCTGCTTCCTGAATCTGTTTTTGCAACTCTGCCGAAAAACCTTCCCTTCGCCCAAGAAAATGAATCCTAACATTATCCTTGTTCATTTCATGCAATTCCTTTTCCAAATACTCCGAAAAAAGCTGCATTAAAAAATCAACTTCCTTGTGCGGACGCTTCCAGTTTTCTGTCGAAAACGCATATACGGTCAGCACCTTCACTCCAATGGCGATTGAAGTTTTCAAAATACGCTTCAATGTTTTTACGCCTGCAGTATGCCCTGCCGTGCGTATCATGCCCTTGCCCTGTGCCCATCGTCCATTTCCATCCATAATCACTGCAACATGCTGCGGCAATCGTTCCTTATCTATTTGATTGATTTGCGGTGCAGACAATGATGAATCCAAAGAAGACTCTCCCTTGTTTTTCCCACCAAATATTTTTTTCCACATAATACTTAAACTCCCATAGAACAAGAAGCTGACTTTCCCTGCTTCCATATAAAGCAACAAGCCCCTCTTTGCAAGCATGCGAAAAGAGGGGCCGTCATTGTCCATCACGGAGCTTCAATTGCAGATACCGGACAGCCGCCAGCACATGCACCGCACTCCACGCACTTCTCAGGATCAATCTCATAATGCTCGGATCCTTCGCTGATTGCTTCTACTGGGCAAGTTGCAGCACAAGAACCACAAGAGATGCAGTCTTTACCGATTTTGTAAGCCATTTGCGGACACCTCCTTTCGTAGACGAGCAGCCAACACAAAACACCAGCTCCCATCCTCCCGTTCTTTTTCTCGAAGAATATACAAATCATCTTCGTCTATTGCGAAAAAGTCACGTGCCGGGCACGTCCTTTCCGCTTCATATTTTAGGTTCTTTTCCTGAAGCTCCTTCTCCACATCTTTCCAGGGACGAGCGGCAAACCGCACAGTCATCTCAGACCTCCATAACCTCTTTTTCCTTTACTGCACGAGCCGTATCCACAAGCTTGATATACTTGTCTACAAGTTTCTGCATACTCTCCTGCCCCTTCTTGGACTCATCCTCTGTAATTTCCTTTGCTTTTTCCAACTTCTTTACTGCATCATTGCCATCCCTGCGCAGGTTGCGAAGAGCAACCTTTGCTTCTTCTGCCTTTTTGTTGACTGTCTTGACAATTTCCTGACGGCGCTCCTGCGTCAGCTGAGGAATAGCAAGACGAATCGCTGTCCCATCAGAATTAGGAGACAACCCAAGATCCGATTTCATGATAGCTTTCTCAATATCATGCAAAATTGTTTTTTCCCAAGGCTGTATCACAATCATGCGTGGCTCTGGAACAGAAACTTTCGCCACTTGGTTCACTGGCGTTGGTGTTCCATAGTAATCTACCATGACTTTATCCAAAAGCGAAGGCGTTGCACGACCTGCACGAAGCGAAGCGAATTCGCGCTTTAATGCCTCCAAGCTTTTTTCCATGCGTTCCTCATGGGAAGCAAGAATATCATTTACCATTCTCTGTTCCTCCTACTGTCGTACCGATCTGCTCACCAAGTGCAGCTTTTAAGATGTTAGCATGCTCGTCAATATTAAACACCACTAACTGGATCTTGTTGTCCATGCAAAGGGACGTAGCCGTAGAATCCATCACCTGTAAACCCAAATTGAGAATATCAATATACTTAAGTGATTCAAATTTCTTTGCCCCTGGATTCTTGTTGGGATCGCTGTCATAAATGCCATCCGTTCCCTTCTTTGCCATGAGAATCACATCTGCCTCAATTTCAGCCGCACGAAGTGCAGCCGTCGTGTCCGTTGAAAAATATGGATTTCCCGTTCCAGCTCCAAAAATAATGACACGCCCCTTTTCCATATGGCGAATCGCTTTGCGGCGAATATACAACTCAGCAATCTGGCGCATCTCAATTGCCGTCTGTACACGTGTATCCACATCCATCTTTTCCAGAGCATCCTGTAGTGCCAATGCATTCATGACCGTTGCCATCATTCCCATATAGTCTGCCTGTGCACGATCCATTCCCTTGGCGGAGCCAGCCATTCCACGCCAAATATTTCCACCGCCAACAACGACAGCAACATCAATACCATGCTCACGGATCTTCTTGATCTGTGCTGCAATATCTTCCACAACGGCTGGATTGATTCCAAAGCCTTGGTCTCCTGCCAATGACTCCCCACTGAGTTTCAGAACAACTCGCTTGTATTTCGCTGTTTCCAAGATAATCCCTCCATCCGAAAAACTTCCACCTTCAAGAAGCACTTCTCAAAACTAGTTTGAGGGAAAGAACTCCTTCGCGCCTCCTTGGACTCCATGAAAGACTGCCACCTTTTTTAGAATAGGAGAGAACACTCTGTGCTCTCTCCTATTCTATGAATTTCATTCAAAGCTAACTTTGAATGGACCTTATTTCATCTGTGCTGCAACTTCAGCCGCAAAATCTTCCTGCTTCTTCTCAATGCCTTCGCCAAGCTGGTAACGAACAAAACGACGAACCTCAACATCGCCCAGAACGTCCTTCACTGTCTTTTCCGTATCCTTGACGAAAATCTGCTCTACAAGGCAAACTTCCTTGTAGTACTTGTTGATACGCCCCTCTACCATCTTGTCAACGATTTTCTCTGGCTTGCCCTCTTCAAGAGCCTGCTTGCGAAGAACCTCACGCTCATGATCTAAAGCAGAAGAATCTACTCCAGCACGATCGACAGCAGTAGGAGCAGCAGCAGCAACCTGCATAGCAATATCCTTGCCCATGCCTTCACCACCACACGAAAGCTCTACAAGGACACCAATCTTTCCGCCCATGTGAATGTAGCTTGCAAGACATCCATCTTTCGTCTCGTAGCAAGTGAAACGACGAAGGGAAATTTTCTCACCAATCGTAGCCGTAGCCTCTGTAACAAGATCCGAAACCTTCTTGCCATCAATAACACTGTTATTGAGTGCATCCATATCTGCAGGCTTCGTATCTGCAATATGCTTTGCAATCTTTGTTTCAAGAGCACGGAACTGCTCATTGCCTGCTGCGAAATCCGTCTCACAGTTCACTTCCACGAGTACGCCAACTTTGGCATCCTCCGAAACGAATGCCGCAACAGCACCTTCTGCAGCAATACGCCCCGCCTTCTTCTCTGCCTTGGAAATTCCCTTCTCACGGAGCCAGTCAATTGCCTTTGCAGCATCACCGTCATTGGCAGCCAATGCCTTCTTGCAATCCATCATACCTGCCCCTGTCTTTTCACGCAGCTCTTTTACCATTGCAGCTGTAATATTTGCCATTCACAATTCCTCCCAATATCCATATATGAAAAAAGGGCAAGGGATAACTCCCTTACCCCCATCTATGTTCTGCTCTTATATTATTCAGCCTGTGCTTCTTCCCCAGAAGCTTCCTCTGGTCCATCCTGTCCCTGACACCCTTCAATTACTGCATCTGCCATACGACCTGTAAGGAGTTTGACAGCACGAATAGCATCATCATTACCAGGAATGACAAAATCGATTTCATCTGGATCACAGTTCGTATCAACAATACCAACGATAGGAATATTGAGCTTGCGAGCCTCAGCAACCGCAATACGCTCCTTACGAGGATCTACAATAAAGAGTGCACCCGGAAGCTTCGTCATCTCTTTGATACCGCCAAGATACTTCTCCAGCTTTTCCATCTCATGACGTAGAATCTGAACCTCTTTCTTCGTAAGAACATCAAACGTGCCGTCCTCTTCCATAGCCTCAAGCTTCTTCAAGCGAGCCACACGCTTCTGAATCGTTTGGAAGTTCGTCATCATGCCGCCGAGCCAGCGCTCATTAACATAGAACATATTTGCACGAAGAGCCTCTTCCTTAATAGCCTCCTGTGCCTGCTTCTTCGTTCCAACAAAGAGAATTGACTTGCCTTCCTCAGCAACACTGCGAAGGAAATTATACGCCTCATCAACCTTCTTAACCGTCTTCTGGAGATCAATAATATAAATCCCGTTGCGCTCTGTAAAGATGTACTTTGCCATCTTTGGATTCCAGCGACGTGTCTGATGTCCGAAATGAACACCTGCTTCTAATAATTGCTTCATGGAAATAACTGCCATAATGGTGCACCTCCTGTTTTTCTTCCGCAACCCCTCATCCTTTGTTTCACCTGCATGTCTGTACGCAGGCACAGCACAAATATCGGAGACTGCGTGTTTATTTTTACACCAATAAGGATTATATCATACGCAAACAACCTTGACAAATGTTTTTTAAGAAAATGCTCGCTAAATCAGATCTTTATTTTTGTCACATGAAATGAGAAAGCAATCCCACAAAGAAATAAGATAGGAAACTGAATCCTTCCTCGACATCATTTTGTGCTTTCATATCAATAGCAGCAATAGGCTCTCCTGAATACTTCAAGATGATTTTTCCAATCACCTGTCCTTTTTTAACAGGTGCTTCAATCACAGGAGGAATTTCATACTCTATACTGTACTTCTTCGCATCCTCACCATGGATTAAAGGATAATTAACATCCTCCGCAGGGAAAAGCTGCAGCTTGTAGTCCTTGCCATTTTTGACATACGTTGATTTTTGCAAACGTTCCTTCGTAATGCCCCTCTGCATCTTTACATGAGAAAATCCATAGTCCAAAAGCTTCCCAGCATCTTCAAATCGACTGTCCTGCGTCTCTGAATGCATAATGACAGCAATAAGTTCCACTCCGTTGCGTCTTGCCGAAGCCGCCAAGCAGCCACCTGCGGCATCTGTCCAACCAGTCTTAATGCCATTCATTCCATCATAGCTTTTCAAAAGCTCGTTCGTGTTTTCAAGCGGTATAAATCTCCCGTTCGGTACATCCCAACGCATTACCCCGCTTTGCTGAGAAACAATTTCTCGAAACTCCTTCTGCTTCATGCCAAATGCTGCAATTTTCGCCATATCTCTTGCTGTTGAATAATGATTTTCATTCGGCAAGCCGTTCGGATTTTCAAAATGTGTATCCTTGCAGCCAAGCTCCACAGCCTTCTCATTCATCAAGGCAGCAAACTCAGGTACACTGCCCGCCATTTTCTCCGCTAAAGCAACTGCAGCACCATTATCTGAGATCATCATCATGCCATTCAGCAAATTTCCTGCATTCACCACATCGGAAGGCTGCAATCCCAACGAGGAATCCTCTGTACCTGCTGCCAAAAAATCAATCACAACCGGAGTACGGGATGACAACCTCTCTAAGCCCAAAATGCATGTCATCATTTTCGTCATACTGGCAGGAGGACGTTTCTCATCTGCATTTTTCTCATATATCATGCGTCCCGTAGTGGCTTCTATCAAAATAGCGGACTGTGCCATGATCTTTGGCGGCAGATCCTCTTTTTCCATCCCTGCCTTACTCTCTGCCAAGGAAACCGGCAGGTAAAAAAGCAGCAAACATGCAACTACAACTTTAAACAACCGCATACTAATTTAATTTCATCTCCTGTCCTATCTTTTCGATATAACTCAGCACAGATGCCCCACCTCCATAAACTCATCTTCTCGGCATAGCTAATTTCAGTGCATCGCTCAAAGATTCCGCACCATAAAGCGTAATTCCCTGCACCTCTGATTTTAACTGACGATAGTTTTTCATAGGCAGAACTACATTCCGAAAGCCAAGACGTTTTGCCTCATGAATTCTGCTGTCTGCTTGACTCACTGCACGAACTTCTCCCGAAAGTCCCACTTCTCCAAAAACAACAGTCTTCGGCAAAATCAGCCGATTGGCAAAACTGGAAGCCATTGCCACACAAATTCCAAGATCAGCTGCCGGCTCATCAATTTTAATTCCACCTGCTGCCTTGATATAAACATCGCAAGCTCCAATGGAAAGATGTACTCTTTTCTCCAATACTGCCAGCAAAAGCTGTATCCGCTTGATATCCACTGAATCAGAAGTTCTGTGCGGCGGAACGTATGGCGTTGGCGCTACCAATGCCTGTAATTCCACCAAAAGAGGTCGCGTCCCTTCTACCGTTGGAATAATGACCGTTCCAAAATCCTCCTCTCGATCGGACAAAAACATTTTGGATGTATCCGGCACATCTACCAGCCCAACATCCCGCATCTCAAAAAGTCCCAATTCATTAGTGCTTCCAAAACGATTTTTTACTGCACGCAGAACACGAAACTCTGCATTGCGTTCCCCTTCAAAGTAAAGCACTGTATCAACAATATGCTCTAACACCCTAGGTCCTGCCAATGTCCCATCCTTTGTCACATGACCAATCACGAATGTTGCAATCCCATTCATTTTTGCGATTCGCAAAAGCTCCACTGCAGACTCCCGCACTTGTGCGACACTGCCAGGAGCACTCTGAATATTAGGCTTGAAAACCGTCTGTATCGAATCTATTACTAAGAAAGATGGTTTCGTATTCTTCACATGTGTTCCTATGGTTTCCAAATTTGTTTCACTGACTACCAGCAGCCTTCCCTCCAATGCATGCAAGCGGTCAGCTCTCATTCGAACCTGCCTCGTACTTTCCTCTCCTGTAACGTAGAGAACTGTCTTTCCCTGCTCTGCCACATTAGCGCAGACTTTTAATGTAAGGCTCGATTTTCCAACACCTGGGTCACCAACAATCAAAACCATAGAACCTGGGATTGCTCCGCCGCCAAGAACTCGGTCCAATTCAGCAGAACCCGTTGCAAATCTTGGCAGATCCTCCACTCGAATCTCCGAAATTGATTGTGGCTTTTGCGCATCGGAAAGCCCCAATCGCAAGCCCCCTTTTTCTACTGAATCGCACGCCACGATTTCTTCTGTCATCGTATTCCATGCACCGCATCCTGGACATTTTCCAAGCCATTTCGGCGTATCATATCCACAGTCCTGACAAACATAGACCGTTTTCTTTTTGGCCAAGACATTCAACCCTTTCCCCGTAAAAGCCTTTGCAACAAACGCAGACACCAGCGACCAAGCCAAGCAATCGCCCAAAAAAGGTTTAAAAAGAAATTGCCAGCTTTTCCACAAATCCCAACAGGAGCTAACTGATTCCTTTTCTGCATCTATATTCCCTACCCTTTTCCTTATGAAAAATTAATCAAGGTCAGAAGCATAGATTTCAAAAGCTGTACACGCTCTGAATCCGGCATACTCGGAGAATGAAACGCAAGAGAAATCACTTGCATCATGAGAGCCGCTTCCCGATTCGTTATCATCTCATGCTGCAAGAGGTAACGAACCATTGCCTGAACCTCCGTAAATTCTGTTTCCGCATCAATCTTTTCCAGCATATCCTGATAAACAAAATTTTTCAACGGAATCTGAACAATACGAATAAATCCTCCAAGACCTCTGCGAGATTCAACAACGAAGCCTTTTTCCTGTGTAAAGCGCGTAGACAGCACATAGCTGATCTGGGACGGTGCGCAAGAGATCTGCTCCGCAATATCCGTGCGGCGAAGTTCTACCTTGCCATCCTGCCTCGCTGCCAGCTGCCGCAAAATATACTCCTCTATCAAATCCGCAATATTGCTCATCCTTATCACCTTCACAATCTTATTGACCATTTGACTTTTATTTTATTATACTCCAAACGGTAAAAAAAAGGCAACGCATACAATATATTTATTTGCGAACTAAAGATCGGCATTGGTAATTGTACAGCAAAGACCCCTCAAACAACGTATCTACGCTGTTTAAGAGGTCTTTGCTATCAAAAACAAATTTATTTATTTACAGTCTTCTTCATAACCGAAACAATATTTTCTTGCGTAAATCCATACTTTTCAAAGAGAACTGGACCTGGAGCAGATGAACCAAATCCCCTCATCGTAATGGTGTCACCATCCAAGCCAACATACTTAGCCCAACCAAAATCAGAAGCAGCCTCTACGGCTACACGCACCCTCACCTTATTGGGAAGAATGCTTTCCTTGTACTCCTTGCTCTGTTGATCAAAGAGTTCCATGCACGGCATACTGACTACACGAACGTCAATTCCCTGCTTCAATAATTCTTCCTGTGCTTGCACTGCAACAAATACCTCAGATCCAGAAGCTATCAAAATACCATCCATATCCTTTTTACTTGCTTCTGAAACAATATATGCCCCTTTGAGAGCATCTTTGCTGGAACCTGCTAATTGCGGGATATTTTGACGCGTCAAAACGAGAACAGTTGGTGTCTTTTTGCTTGTAATCGCCTGATACCAGCCTGCCGCTGTTTCCCTTGCATCCGCAGGACGGAATACATTAACATTCGGAAGAGAACGGAGCATTGCCAACTGTTCAATCGGCTCATGCGTTGGACCATCTTCTCCAACACCGATACTGTCATGTGTAAGAATGTACGTCACAGGAATTCCCATAAGCGCAGCTAAGCGGAGCATTGGCTTCGTATAATCACTAAAGACAAAGAAGGTTGCAATGTATGGTCGAATACCACCATGCAGGAACATGCCATTTGCAATCGCCGCCATTGCAAGCTCACGAACACCAAAATGCATATTACGTCCCTTGTAATTATTCTTGCTAAAATCGCCTTCTCCCTTCATTTCTGTCTTATTAGACGGTCCAAGATCGGCGCTTCCTCCCATCAACTGTGGTAAAAGCTCCTTTAAGCGATTAATGCAATTTCCCGAAAGAGTACGCGTAGCCTGCGGCTTATCATCATAGAACCAAAAAGCTTCGTCGTTCATCAATGCATCAGCATCGATTTCATCATGCATCTTTTCCCAAAGCTTCATTTCCTCTGGATATTTCTTTGCATATTCGTCAAACAGCATATTCCATTCTGCTTCAGCGCTCTCGCCCTTTTTGGCAAGTATGTTAAAATGCTCATACACCTCATCTGGAATAGAGAAGCTTTCCTCTGGATTCTGCCATTGCAGGGTTTCTTTCAAGGCCTTCACATTCTCATCACCAAGCGGTTCTCCATGAGCGCTTGCCTTTCCTTGCTTTGCAGGACAGCCATAACCAATTTCTGTTTTGACCGTGATAAAGGAAGGATGCTCTTTGTCACTTTTCGCCTGCTCAATTGCTCTTCCAATAGCTTCAAGATCTGTGCCATCTTCTACCGTTATCGTCTGGAATCCAAATGCTTCCATTCTTTTCTGCACATTTTCAGTAAAAGTAATATCCGTATTTCCTTCAATCGAGATACGATTGCTATCATAAAGAACGATCAGCTTGGAAAGCCCCAGTGTTCCCGCAATGGAAAAGGCTTCAGATGAAATTCCTTCCATCATGCAGCCATCTCCCCCAAGTACAAAAGTGTAATGGTCAACAATAGGAAAATCGGGCTTGTTGAATTTTTCTGCAAGATGTGCCTCCGCAATAGCCATTCCAACAGCCATTCCCATGCCAGCACCTAACGGTCCAGTCGTTGCTTCCACACCCGTCGTATGTCCATATTCCGGATGCCCTGGTGTTAAAGAACCATCTTGACGAAACTGCTTCATATCCTCCATGGACAATCCATATCCAAAGAAATGAAGAAGAGAATACAGCATAGCAGACCCGTGACCGCCAGAAAGGACAAAACGATCCCTATTTTCCCATTTTGCATTCTTTGCATTATGCCTCATGTGATTTGCCCACAGCTCATAAGCCATAGGAGCACTCCCAAGCGGAAGTCCCGGATGACCAGATTTCGCCTTCTGAATAGCATCTGCCGAAAGAACTCGAATGGCATTTACGCAGGTAGTATCAATATGACTCAAAATAATCTCCCCCTATTATATTCATCTTTGCCTGTGTTGGAATAAAAACTATACAGGTTTCTATCTCAGTTTTCTTCAAGCCAAATTTCTTGCATATCCTTCAGTGATTTACCAGATCCGGACGCAATACCTCAGCACCACAAAGATATACATGATTAATTTCTCTTTGAGGTTTTTCTGTTTCCGCAAGAAGAAGAACTCGTATGCACATAGGAAGCGCATGATCCACGTCCATCTGTCTTGTATCAAACAATGGTACCAGTTCCATGCCTTGAATTTTTCTCACGCCTGAAGCAGGAAACGCTGCTGTGATATCTTCCGTTGCTGAAAAAATTACCGCTCCAATATCCTCAGGGTGCAAGGCATTTCTATTGATAATCTCCATAACAAGCTCTTGTACCGCTTGCTGCACATCTTCTTTTGTATTTTCCTTAATTGTGGTAGCACCACGTATGCCGCGCATTTCCCTCACCCCATTCATTTTTTCTTATGAATATCCCATATTAAGCGAATTGTCAAGACAAAGGCTGCAAAATATCCCAAAAAACCTAACAGAGGAATCTCCATCACCTTTGGTGCCATGTTTGTTGTGCAAATCGTACTCGAGCCAAGCAAAAGTGCCGCGCACAACATAGCAATAATCAACTTGTTCATCATTAGATCCAACTGCCGGAGCGGCTCCTCAGATCCTGTTAGGTCAAGGTTTACCTTTGTCTGCCCACTCATAGTCATTTTTAAGATGTCCGAAATCTGTTCAGGCAGCTGCATAGATTTCTTCATCAAAAGATATCCTTCTCGCTTTGCTTTGTCAATTTCATCTGTCCACTTGAAATTCTTCTTATAGTTTACAGAAAGACTTTTTGCAAAAATTTCCACAAAACTAACATTTGGACAGCAAAGCCTCATAACACCCTCTATCGTCAAAACGCCACGCGCAAACATACTGAGTCCTTGCGGACAAGCAATATGATGTGTCTTCAAGATATTCATGATTTGATGCGTCAGCCGTCCCATCTGTAATTGAGAAAAATCCATATTGCTGTATTGTGCCATCAAGGCATCAATATCCTGATACAATGCTGTATGATTGATTTTTCCCTTTGGTATGCCAAGAGCTAAAACTGCTGTTTTCATTTCAAACGTATCATGATTTGCAAGAGCAAACAATGCTTTACGAATTGCCGTGCGATCACGATTAGAGAGGCGTCCCATCATACCAAGATCCAGCCAAACAATACGACCATTCCGTATCCAAATATTTCCTGGATGAGGATCTGCATGGAAATATCCATCCGAAATAATCTGCTTGACATAATTCTCCCCAAGCTTTCTTCCCAGCTTATTGATATCATAGCCCTTTAACTTAATACTCTTGAAATCATCAATGGGAATACCTTCTATATATTCCATTACTAAGATAAATGGTGTTGTCAAATTTCGATAAATCTCAGGACAAGAAACATACTCTACATCCTGATTCAAATGATGAAACTCCTCTATGTGATCTGCTTCAATCAAGAAATCCATTTCCTGCTTTGCAATCATCCACATCTCATCAAGTACCATATTAAAATCCACAACATCCTGTGAATGGCTTATGACCTTGATAAGTCCCGATGCACGTTTCAAAAGCACGATGTCCTTTGCCATAACCGAATAAATTCCAGGTCTCTGTACCTTTACAACAACCTTTGTCCCGTCCTTCAAAAACGCGCGATGAACTTGAGCGATTGAAGCAGACCCCAAAACTTCTTCATCAATACTATCGAAAATCTGATGCCAAGGATGATGATATTCTCGTTCCACGACCTCAAGAATTGTTTGAAAGGGAAGTGGCTTTGCCTCTGTTTGCAGTTTCATCAATTCTTCGCAATATTCCTGCGGCAGAAAATCTGGTCGCATACTCATGACCTGACCAAGCTTGACAAAAGTAGGACCTAAATCCTCTAAAATAAGCCTAAGCTTCTCTGGGGTAACCCCCATAACAACATCATGTTTTCTAAGAACAGAGACCATTTCCTTCAAACGCTTTGCTGAGCCACCATCCTGTTCCTTCCTTATGTTGGGTCCCTGCAGAATTCTATTCAAAACCTTCATTACTGTCTGGAATCCTCAATTCTTCTTGTACTTTTCAGCTAATTGCTGCTTTACTGTCTCATTAGAAAGGAATTCATCATAAGTCGATACACGGTCTACGACCCCATCTGGAGTGATGTCAATAATACGATTCGCTATTGTTTGTACAAACTCATGGTCATGCGACACAAATAGTGCTGTCCCTTTAAAAGCAATCATTCCATTGTTCAATGCCGTAATTGATTCCAAATCCAAATGGTTTGTTGGTTCATCCAAGACCAACACGTTTGCAGAGGAAAGCATCATACGTGAAAGCATGCACCGCACACGCTCACCTCCCGACAGAACCCCCGCAGCCTTTTGACTTTCCTCTCCAGAAAAAAGCATACGGCCAAGGAAGCCTCGTACAAAGGTTTCATCAGGGTCAGGAGAATATTGCCTAAGCCAATCCACAAGATTCAGCTTTACACCATCAAAAAACTCAGAGTTATCCGATGGAAGATATGCCTGCGTCGTCGTCACGCCCCATTTGAAAGTACCCTCATCAGCTTCTTCCTCTCCCATTAAAATTTTGAAAAGCATTGTTTTTCCAAGGCTGTTAGGACCAACAAAGGCAACCTTATCACCTTTGCGAATCGTAAAGCTTACATTCTTTAATACCTGCTCGCCATCTACATTCTTTGAAATATTTTCTACCGTCAAAAGCTGATCGCCAGCCTCACGTTCTGGCTGAAAAGCAATATAAGGATACCGGCGAGAGGAAGGCTTGATATCGTCCAAAGTAATCTTGTCCAACATTTTCTTTCGGGAAGTTGCCTGCTTGGACTTCGCTGCATTTGCTGCAAAACGTGCAATAAAATTTTGCAGTTCTTTAATCTTTTCTTCCTTTTTCTTATTTTGCTCTTTTGCCATCTGAAGTGCCAACTGACTGGACTGATACCAAAAATCATAATTTCCAGCATAAAGCTGAATACTTCCAAAATCAACATCGCAAATATAAGTGCAAACCTGATTCAAGAAATGACGGTCATGCGAAACCACGATAACTGTATTGGGAAAATCTGCCAAGAAATTTTCCAGCCAGTTAATTGACTCGACATCCAAATGATTCGTTGGCTCATCCAGGAGGAGAATATCCGGACTCCCAAAAAGTGCTTGCGCCAAAAGAACCCGAACCTTCTCCTTTGCCGTAAGATCCACCATCTGCATCGTATGTTTTTCATCGGTAATTCCAAGACCATTCAACAAACGTGCTGCTTCTGACTCAGCATCCCAACCATTCAATTCTGCAAATTCTGCCTCCAGTTCAGAGGCCTTCATTCCATCTTCTTCAGAAAAATCTGGTTTAGAATACAAAGCCTCCTTTTCTTGCATAATTTCAACCAGACGCTTATGTCCCATAATAACAGTACGAAGGACTTCATAATCATCAAATGCATAATGATCCTGCTTTAAGACAGCCAAACGATCTCCAGGAGTAATTTCTATCGTACCGCCTGTTGGCTCCAATTCTCCTGAAAGCAGGCGAAGAAACGTAGATTTCCCCGCACCGTTCGCACCAATCACCCCATAGCAATTTCCAGGGGTAAATTTCAGGTTAACTTCCTTGTAAAGCGTTCTTTTTCCAAATTGAAGGCTCAGATTGTTTGTAGTGATCATATTGTCTCCTCATCTCTATGTAGTTTAGTTGTTCAATATTGCATGAAACATGGATAGAATACTTTGCCCATAGCTGTTTCCGGGAACAGCCCAACGTCCATTCAAATCGCCCCAACGTCCAATCGTATTTTCTCCATACGATGAACGAACCAGTTTGTAACGTGGATCTACCACGGGAACTGCCGGAGATCGAGTTGACACATACGCCAGCAAATGCTGAATATGTGCACGGACACCAAGCTGCGATGTCGAAAAATATGCCCCCTTTACAGAGGCACTTGTGGTTCCCAATCCACAATAATTATTTTGATCAGGAGTTACCGTACCACCATACCGAAAAAAACCCGTTTCTTTCAATGCTTGTGCAAATGCAACATCCGGTCGAATTCCCTCCCGCTTTCCTTCCTCGTAATAGTAAGAGACTAATTCCTGCGGAGTTACTGAAATATTAGGATATGGATTCACGCTCAAAAGATACCTTACACACTGTTCCTGACTGGCGAGCGGAGTACCTACAATGGCATCATCATCTGCAGATATCGTTTCCGGTACCTGAACACAAGCAGGTATGTCGTTTGAAGCTTGCGGAACCACAGGATGAAGAATCTCTTGTATACGCTCTGATAACAAAAGTCTCTTTCTTCCATCTGCACTCTGTTGAATTGCACGACTCGCATCCACAGTCGCTTTTACCTGCGGATCATGCAAGCGGCCTGCCTCTGAGTCAGATGCTTGCGTCATGACCACCGTAACTGCCATACACACAAAAAAAAACTTCTTATTTTTTTCCCACCTAAAACTCACCAATGCACACTCCTTAAGCTATAAACCTTGAGAAAAAAAGAACAAACCATACATCCCTGCCAAAATCATCTCGCAAAAAGGAACACATGCTTTCTGTCCAGAAAAGCACTTTAAAACAACATGAACAATGATTGCCATGCCTAAACCAATGACAAAATCATGGGAAAATGGCAAGAACAGCAAAAAACACAAAACCGTCAGTCGATCAGATAAATCCCCATGAAACAATTCTTTGGAATTACATAAAACCAATAATCCACTGCATATTAAAACAGAAGCCGTGATTGCTCCAAAAGACGATATCTCCTTTACAACTGGCTCACAAAAAATCAATAGCAGCATCACTATTGCTGCCACATAAGCCGCTCTGTTCGTACTGTTTACAGACAACCGACCCACAAAAGTTTCTGGTGCAGGCCGTAATGACATACTTCCCAAGAAAGACGATACCATATTAACTCCAAACAAAACAGCTAACTGTTTTATCCATGCTTTTGATTGAGCATCACAAAGCAACGCTTGAATAATACACTGTCCTTCAGAAAACATAATCAAAAATATTGTCAAAATCAATTCAGGGTGCAGAGCAGCTTGTCCAAGATCTAACTGAAAAACTACTTTATCAAATCCCTCTGGCAACATAAAAGGCATCGCAGGAATCACCCAAAAACCTTGCAAAAGGGAAATCAATGCCACAGAAAATAAGCCTATAGCAAACGCAAAGGAAGACCTATTAAGAACCAGTATCAAAATAATAAGAACTCCCAATAAAGTAAGGTACATCACAGGCGATGCCAAACTGCCAAGCGTAATCAAAGTAAAAGGAACACCAACAAAAATTTTTCCCTGCAAGAAACCTTGAAAAACCAGCACCAATCCTAAACCTGCCGGAAAAGCATTCCGCAACACTTCAGGAATTGATAAACTCACATACCTGCCTAATGGTGAGAGGATGCCAACTAGTCCTAAAACAGAAGCAATGCAAACCGCACCTAACACCATCTGCCAACTATGCCCTTTAGAAATGATCTCTCCGTATACCAACCATGTAAGCATAGCAATACTTGGAGCCACAATCACAGGACATCTCATGAGCTTTCCCCAAAAAAGAGTCCCAACTGCTGAAACTCCCAAACATGCAGCATACGAGCCAGCAAAATCCATCCCACTTTGGAAAAGAAGATTTGGTACAACGATCCACGAAGGCATTGCAGAAAATACCATAAGAACAGCAGACAAAAGCTCAGCCTTCCAAAGTAACAAGCTTTTTTCACCCCACCAACACAAATTCATACAAGCCTACATAATTAAGTATACGATAAAGGACTTAATTTATCAATGCCTTAAAAAGTAAGCATTTTTTAATATCTTTAAACATTAAGAAAATGTCTGCCAATTCTACCGTTACATAGGAAAAAATACGCACCACTCTAAATATAGAAACTTATCAAATTTAACACAAAACAAACCCCCATTTGCTTATACAAATGAGGGTTCATTCCATATCACCAAGCCAAGACATTCCTTCTGCCTGCGAGGGATCACCTATCAAAACATGTCGTGTTCTACCATATATTCTGCAATTTGCAGTGCATTGAGTGCAGCACCTTTGCGAATCTGGTCACCACATACCCAAAGATTTAATGCATTCTCAATAGAATAATCCTTGCGAATACGTCCAACCTCTACATCATCTTTTCCGGAAGTAAAGAGTGGCATAGGATATTCCATCTCATCCGGATTATCATTGACCTGCGCTCCTGGAAATGAAGCAATCGCTTTCTTTGCAGCTTCTACAGAAACCTCATCCTCAAATTCAATGTTTACAGACTCTGCATGACTGCGGTAAACAGGCACTCGAACCGTAGTAGCCGTAATACGAATACTGTCGTCTTCCATGATTTTCTTTGTTTCATCAATCATCTTCATTTCTTCTTTTGTATAAAGGTTCTCCTTGAAGACGTCAATCTGAGGAATCAAGTTAAAAGCAATTTGATAATGCTTTGGCAGCGATGCTCCAGGCAAAATATTTGCAACAACCGCTCGGCCAGCTGAAATATCAGCCACCTGCGTTTCCAATTCAGCCATAGCTTCCTTTCCACCGCCAGAAACTGCCTGATATGTAGATACTACAACGCGCTTGATTTTGGAAATGTCATACAAAGGCTTCAATGCCATTACCATGATAATCGTAGAGCAGTTTGGATTAGCAATAATTCCCTTGTGCCTTGCTATGGCATCGGGATTTACTTCTGGAACAACAAGCGGAACTTCTGGATCCATGCGGAACGCACTGGAATTATCAATAACTACTGCACCAGCCTTCACAGCAAAAGGTGCAAAGGTCTTGCTTGCACTGCCACCGGCAAACAAAGCAATATCTATACCTTCAAAAGAGTTCTCCGTTGCTTCCTCCACCGTATAATCCTTTCCCATGAAAGAAATAACCTTGCCTGCAGAACGCTTTGATGCCAAAAGCTTCAAATCAGCAAATGGAAAGTTCCTTTCTTCTATCAGGTTCAAAAATTCCTGACCAACTGCACCAGTAGCACCAAGAATAGCGACATTATATTTCTTCATATAACAAACATCCTCTCTGAATTGTAATTTCAAAAATCCATCAAATTCTCAAGACCAATGACAAGCCCCTGCAGTTCACGAACCTTTTTGCAGGCAAGCACAACACCTGGCTGGAAGGAATTGCGGTCCATAGAATCATGACGTATCGTCAACGTTTGACCAAGCCCACCAAAAATAACCTCCTGATGCGCTACATATCCTGGCAACCTTACGCTATGAATATGCATGCCATCATACTCAGCACCGCGCGCGCCTGCTAAGTTTTCCTTTTCCTTCGGATTTCCCTGTTTCATAGTTTGACGAACTTCTGATATCAGCTTTGCTGTCTGAAGCGCCGTACCAGACGGTGCATCCAGCTTATTATCATGATGAAGCTCAATTATCTCAACATGCGGCATATACTTTGCAGCCTGCTTGCTCATCATCATCATCAATACTGCACCAATAGCAAAGTTTGGTGCAATAAATGCTGGTGTATCATTTTCCCTTGCCTGCTTATCAATTTCTGCCTTCTGTTCCTCCGACAATCCTGTCGTTCCAATCACTGGAGAAACCTTTTCCCTCAATGCCGTACATGCACTCTCAAAAACAACGTCCGGACGAGTGAAATCCACCATAACCTCAGGCTTAGTTCTCTTTATCGTATCCAGCAGACTTCCATCTACTGAAACACCTATTTTTTTGCGACCAATCAACTCGCCTATATCCATGCCTGACCTAATGTCAACCGCACCAACTAGTTCCAATTCATCATCATCAAGTACTGCGGCAACAACAGCCTGACCCACACGCCCGCAGGCACCATTTACCAATACCTTTACCAAAAGAATACGCCTCCTAAAAGAATGGATGCCATTATTGTAATCTATGTCTTTACTGCATGTCAACCTGTCAGCCTTTGGGAGATGTTGCAAAAACACGGATGAAATGATTTTATTCTACATAATAAAAGGTCTTCCATGATTTCATTCACTTTCATCATAGAAGACCCCTTCATTTTATAACGCCATTGTTCAAGAAAATGGCATAAGCATTTTCCCTCCAATTCGCGTTTCAACGAAGCGGGAGATATGCTCACCGCTTGTTAAAATTTGATTTCCCCCACTTACAGCAAGCTGTTAAAGAAGGGGACATCTTTAGCTTCGTTATTATTTTGCCATCAATTTAGCAACCTTATTTGCAAAATCCACTGGATTTTCTGGCAAAATTCCTTCAATAATCAGGGCCTGCGTATAAAGCAAATCGCAATAATCCTTGAAATCCTGACCCTCTTTGTTCGCTGCATGCAAGGATTGCAGGCGTGCAAACAATTCATGATGCGGATTAAGCTCCAAAATTCTCTGCGCCTTGAACATAGGATTATTCATTTCAGCAAAGGTCTGCTCCATGGAAAGAGAAGGTCCCTGTTCATCAGCCACCAAGCAGACAGCACTCGACTTCAAGCGGTTAGATACCTTGACATCTGCTACCTTGCCGGAAAGCGCCTCCTTGATGTCCTTTATCATATCGTCATTAGACTTTGCAATTTCCTCTGCTTCCTTCTTGACCTCCTTCGATTCCTCATCGTCGAGATCCAGATCGCCCCTGCTGATGGAGTGGAACTGCTTCCCCTCGTATTCACGGAGCGCCTCAATACAGAACTCGTCCACCGGATCGAGCAGGTACAGAACCTCAATACCTTTTTCCTTCAAAAGCTCCATCTGCGGCAATTTCTCGATGGTTTCCTTGTCCTTCGCTGTTGCATAGTAAATCTTCTTCTGTTTTTCTGACATACGATCCATGTATTCTTTCAAGGACACCAGCTTATTTTCCTTTGATGACATAAAAAGAAGAAGGTTCTTCAGCTTATCAATGGTATCGCTGCCAGAATACATACTATTGTATATGCCAATTTTCAAGGATTTACCGTACTCATTCCAAAACTTCTCATAATCCTCACGGGAGTTTTTCATTTTACGTTCCAATGTTTTGAGGATATTTTTTTCCAAAGCACGACCAATCGTTTTAAGTTCTCGGCTCTGCTGCAAAAGCTCACGGGAAATATTCAATGAAAGGTCCGGGCTGTCCACTAGTCCTTTGATAAAGCGCATATAGTCAGGCAGTAAGTCTTTGCACTTATCCATAATAAAGACATGACGCGAATAAAGCTGAACGCCAGGCTCATAATCCGTATGATAAAGATTAAACGGTGCACGTGCTGGAATACAGAAAAGTGCCGTATATTCTACTGCCCCCTCTGCCTTCGTATGGAATACTTCCATTGGCTTATCCCATTCATGGAACTGATTCTTGAAGAAATCATTATAATCTTCATCCTTCAACTCCGACTTATTCCTAGTCCAAAGAGGCTGCATGGAATTCAGCGTCCGAACCTCTGTACGTTTGATTTTTTCTGCACCTTCTATTGTCTTTCCCTCATCATCCTTCGGAGTTTCCTCCACCTCAAAATTCATCTTGACAGGATAACGAACATAGTCAGAATATTTCTTGACAAGACTTTGCAGCTTATAATTCTCCGTAAAGTTTTCTTCTGCTTCATCACCATAGAAATCCTTCTTCAATGTGATGACAATCGTGGTTCCTCTCTTTTCCTTTTCACATTCTTCAATACTATAAGAGCCATCTCCGGTCGATTCCCAACGAACAGCTTCCTTTTCCCCAGCCTTGCGAGTTACAATGGCTACCTTTTCTGCTACCATAAATGCAGAATAAAAACCTACGCCAAACTGTCCAATCATTTCCTTATCGTTGATTTCCTCATTAGTTTCCTTGGCTTTCTTTAACTGTTCCAAAAATGCTTTCGTACCGGATTTTGCTATTGTACCAATGTTTTCAACAACTTCATCACGCGTCATGCCGATACCATTGTCGGAAATCGTCAAGGTATGGCTATCCTTATCGGGAACAAGGAAAATCTCGTAATCCTCATCCCCCTCTAAAATCTCATGATTCGTTAAGCCTTGAAAATGCACCTTGTCAATCGCATCCGAAGCATTAGAAATCAATTCTCTCAAAAAAATTTCATGATTCGTGTAAATGGAATGAACCATCAAATCTAAAAGCTGTTTTGTTTCTGCCTGAAACTCTCTTGTCTCTTTTGCCATTTCTGTCACCCTTTATACCAAATATTGTTAGCACTCTATTCAATAGAGTGCCAACTTGCATATCCATATAGTAACGCAAAAAAACAAAAAAATCAAATATTATTCACAAATCGACATAAAAAAGCCGATATGACAGCATTCCCATCATACCGGCATCAAACACATACACGCAATCAGATTCCAGCCTGCTGCTTCAATACAGCAGCTTTATCCGTGCATTCCCAAGGAAGATCAACATCTGTCCGTCCAAAGTGCCCATAAGCAGCTGTCTGCTTATAAATAGGACGACGAAGTCTCAGCATACGAATAATGCCTGCTGGACGCAGATCAAAATTTTCCTTTATCAAAGTCTCAATTTTTTCTTCATCTACCCGATTTGTCCCAAAGGTATCCACCATAACAGAAACTGGCTGTGCCACACCGATAGCATACGCCAACTGAATCTCACAACGTTCTGCTAAACCAGCAGCTACAATATTCTTTGCAACATAACGGGCAGCATAGGCTGCACTGCGGTCTACCTTCGTCGGATCCTTACCAGAAAAAGCACCACCACCATGACGAGCCCATCCGCCATAGGTATCAACAATAATCTTTCTGCCAGTCAAACCAGAATCCCCCTGCGGTCCACCGATCACAAATTTTCCTGTCGGATTAATGAAGTACTTGGTTTCTGTTGTCAACAGCTCCGCTGGAACTACTGGCTTTACAACCTTCTCAATTAAATCCTTCTCAATCTGTTCCAACGTAACATCTGGGTTGTGCTGCGTTGATATAACAATAGTCTCCACACTCACTGGCTTATCATTTTCATAAGCAACCGTAACCTGAGTCTTTCCATCTGGGCGGAGATACTTCACTTCACCATTCTTGCGAACCTCAGTCAATCGGCGTGCCATACGATGCGCTAAGGCAATCGGCAACGGCATATATTCCAGTGTCTCATTCGTTGCATACCCGAACATCATGCCTTGATCTCCTGCACCAATTGCCTCAGCTTCATCCATCTCACCTTTTTTTGCCTCAAAAGCCTTATCTACACCAAGAGCAATATCAGCGGATTGTTCATCGAGTGAAACCAACACAGCGCAAGAATCAGCATCAAATCCATACGAGGAATCCGTATAACCAATTTCTCTCACCGTATTTCGGATAATATGCGGAATATCCACATAACACTCCGTAGAAATTTCACCAACTACATGAACCTGCCCCGTCGTAACTAAGGTTTCACAAGCAACTCGTCCCTGCGGATCTTTTTCCAAAATCGCATCCAAGATGCTGTCGGAAATCTGATCCGCCATCTTGTCCGGATGACCTTCCGTCACCGATTCCGATGTAAACAACATACGTTTCTTGTTCATAATCTGCCTCCTTTTTCAAAGTCCTCCTTCTTTTGAAAACAAAAAAACTCCCCTTTTTCTATAAGAGAGTTTTTTTCATGCTCATCTTATAGGTCAAGCCTAAAGGAATTGGCACCGTTTTGAGTAAATCAATGGTTGCCGCAGCTTCATTGGGCCTGTCCCTCCACTGCTCTGGATGAGTTTATATTTTGTTTTCATCAAAAGAATCGTTCCTCGTTCATCTTACAGCAATTATGGGCTCATGTCAATCAACCTTAAGTCAAAACATAAAATTTATGTATATTTCGGGCTTATAAAACGGCTTCCTCAATCATGGTTCACAGGAGCAGTTCTACTCGCACTTTTATACCGTAAAACAGCTTCATGATTTATACCTTAAGAACCAAACTGTCTCAACGCAAAAGTAACTTTTAACTCTCAAGTACATTAAGACATTATCATAAATGGTTCATATAACTATAAAACCGAAAATCTATTGTCTTGTCAGAAAAAAATTTTGTGCTATAATGGAGAAGGATTTTTATTGTAGTTTTATCCTGAGAGGAGATTTGTTATGGCAGAAGGCGAAAAAACAAAAACAGCAGCTAAGACGAAAAAAACGAAAAAGACTGTTGTAGCAGAAAAGAAGGCACCAGCAGAAAAGAAGGCATCATTAGGTTTTATTTTCTTTAATTGCAATGAAGAAAAGAACCAGAACACGATGAATATTTTCTATGAAAATAATCGTGTAGTTTATCGTGAAACAAAAGCATCTCGCAAGGCACTTTGGGAAAAGATTCAGTCAGAGATTGCGGCTGAGAGGATTTCTATTGACAAGCAGAATGTAGATACTGTAAAGGATTTGATTTTGGAAGGTAATCCTACGGATGCAAGCCAACATATCCATTGCGGAACGATTATCAGCATTACGTGCCTTTGATGCACCTACTTTGGTGTAGATATGTTTTCTGAGTTAAAAGGTCTTCTATGATGAATAAAAATCATGGAAGACCTTTTAGTATGAAAAAATATTTCTCAAAAAATTGCAAAACTGATTATAACGCCATTGTTCAAGAAAATGCCGTAAGCATTTTCCCTCCAATTTGCGTTTCAACGAAGCGGGAGATATGCTCACCGCTTGTTAAAATTTGGCTTCCCCCACTTACAGCAAGCTGTTGAAGAAGGGGACAT
>JAZLHW010000204.1:0-25538 GCA_045617105.1 Selenomonadaceae bacterium
TCTATTGCATGTGCCATCGTATGCCCGAAGTTTAAGATCCTTCGCAGTCCAGCTTCTTTCTCATCTTTGCTGACAACCAGTGCTTTAATTTCGCAGGATCTTGCTATAATATGCATCATTGTTTCTGAATGAAGAGATAGTATTTCCTCTGCATGATTTTCCAAAAAGCAGAAAAAGCTCTCATCATAAATAATGCCATATTTGATGATTTCAGCTAGTCCCGTATAAATCTCACGCTCAGGCAATGTTTTCATGTAATCCAAATCCATAAAAACAGCATCTGGCTGATAAAAACAACCTATCAAATTCTTGCCAAGCGGATGGTTGACTGCCACCTTTCCTCCAACACTCGAATCTACCTGTGCCAGCAAACTAGTCGGCAACTGAATAAATGGAACGCCCCGCATATAAGTAGCTGCTATAAATCCTGCCAGATCCCCTACAACACCGCCGCCGAGTGCAAAAATCGGTGATTTGCGATCAAGCCTCCATTCAATAGCTTTTGTATAGATCCCTTCCAGTATCTCCATGCTTTTTGATGTTTCTCCAGCAGATACTGTATACAGTGCAGGCTGTAATCCAGCTTCTTTCAAAATCGAAAGCACCTGTTCCCCATACAATGCCCCAACATTCGTATCTGTAATAACAAGGGCATGGGAGGAATATTCCTGCGATGAAATAAACTTGATGATCTCATCCTTCAAGCAGTGACCAATAAAAATATCATAACTGTTTTCACCAAGGTCTACCCTTACTTTACGCATAATCACAGCCCCCTGTTCCTCAGATAATGAACGATATCATCAACGACCTGCAAAGGCGACCATTCACTCGTATCTACAGTGTAATCCGCTTGTTTATAGAGTTCCCTGCGTTCCTCCATCAAAACCTCCACAGCTTTGCGGCGATCGCCTTCATCCCTCGCATCCAGCACGGGGCGATTTCCCTTGTGTGCAGTTCTCTCCAAAATTGCATCAACCGAGGCTGACAAGCAAATTATTACGCCATTTTCTTTTAGCATTTTTACGTTCTCTGCATCCTTCACAGTGCCTCCGCCCGTGGCTATCACTGTTTTTTTTCTTTCTGATAAACGCTTCACCATTTGTTTTTCGCATGTCCGGAAATGATTTTCACCATATTTTGCAAACATCTCCGGAATCGTCATTTCATATTCTTTTTCAATGGCTTGATCAATATCTACGAACGCAAACCCCAGCTTTGAAGCCAGCCTTTTCCCTGTGCTGGTCTTTCCGGTTCCCATAAATCCAATCAACACAATATTTTTCATAGCAATCACCATGCATTTTCCATACGATTCTTGTATGCATCCATAGAGGAAAGCAAATCCACCATTGCATCATTTCCAAACTTTTCGCAAACAGCCTGCGCTATAACAAATGCCATCATAGCCTCCCCCACTACAGAAGCAGCCGATACCGCACAGGTATCACTGCGTTCCTTGCACGCAAGCACTTCCTCCTTGCTATGCACGTCAATGGAATGTAGTGGCTTCATAAGCGTTGGAATCGGCTTCATAACAGCACGCACAACGATATCCTCGCCATTGCTCATGCCGCCCTCCAATCCGCCTGCCCGATTGGTCTTGCGATAAACCTTTTTCTCCATATCAAAATACATTTCATCATGCATTTGGCTTCCAGGCAAATTGGCATATTCAAATCCAGCACCGATCTCCACGCCCTTAATTGCTTGAATGGACATGATCGCTCCGGCAATTTTAGTGTCCAATCGACGATCCCATTGAATATGAGAACCCAAACCAACAGGAACTCCACGAACAATGACCTCAAAAATTCCGCCAAGCGTATCGCCATTTTCCTTTGCTGCACGTATTTTTTCTTTCATTTTTTCTTCAGCCATTGCATCATAACAATTTAGATCCGAATCCGTTTTATGAATATCATCCTGTTTTACTTTATCTTTATCAATTTCAATGCCGCCAATGTTGGTCACATGAGAAACGACCTGTATGCCGCATTCCCCTAAAAATTGCTTGCAAAGTGCCCCTACTGCCACCCGCATGGTAGTTTCTCTTGCACTGGAACGCTCCAAAATATCACGGATATCTTTGCGTGCATATTTTTTATAGCCAGTCAAGTCTGCATGTCCCGGACGTGCAGCCGTTACTTGCTCTCCTGCCGGACTTCCTGTAACCGACATGCGTTCGATCCAATTTTCCCAATCCTTATTAATGACCCGCAAGGTAATGGGGCCGCCCAAGCTTTCCCCAAAACGAACACCTGACAAGATTTCGATGCTGTCTTTTTCTATCTTCATTCGACCGCCACGTCCATATCCTTGCTGGCGGCGTGCCAGCTCACCGTTGATCTCGTCCATATTTACCCGCAAGCCTGCCGGCAATCCTTCTAAAACAGCGGTCAAGCATGGTCCATGGGATTCCCCTGCTGTCATAAAACGCAACGCACTCATAACGACACCTCACTGATGGATTTTTCAACTAATAGTTTAGGCTATCCACCAGCATAAATCAAGTATCTCAATTTTTCATGGAATAAACAAAAACCTTCATCTGGCAATCCAGCCTTTCCTGATTGCTTTTTACATTCATTCCTTGAATCTGCAAATATCGCTTGCTTTCTTGCAGACTTTTTAAATAATCCAACAAGCTAAAATATCCGCATTGAAATTTAACCTCGATTGGAAGTTGCTCCATTTCGCCATTTTTTTCTTTTTTTCCGGGAGTTATTCCAGACAACTCTACTCGGTTCTCTAATGCCATAGACTGCAGCCCCAACAATACATTTCCCTGCTCCAACTCATCAGGAAGCATCGTTTGGACGGATTCATTCAATTTTTCTGCTTTTTTCTTGTCCTCATCATAATTGGGATGTACATTCATGTAGTTTTCAATCATAGAAATTTCCTGCATTTCCGCAAGCTGATTTTCTTTCAACTCGCTAATTTCATTTTTCCACGCACAATGCACAAAGCAAAAATATACAACATGGCATAAAACACCTGCAATACAAATGCAAAGAAAGATCCGTTCCCCCATACATGTTCCGATTCGATCCATTCCATAAGCCTCTCTAAAATCTTCACTATCAAATTCACAAGCTAAACTGCAAAGAAAATTCTACCATGCCCACATCCTTTCCATCCTTTTGTATTTTTGATTCTTTAAGCGAAGGAACATCAGCAAAAAAATCCTTATCCTCTTCAAACATTTTTAAAAAATCAGCCAAAGCATCAAAATTAACCGCTTTCCCCTTAATCTCCAATTGATGATTTTCTGTCTGCCCTAATTCTGTTATATAGACACCTTCTTGGGTCATGCTTCCAAAATGAACTAATATACTTCTCCAAGGTATAGATGCTTTTGACAGTTGTACTAATTGATGATTCTTCCGCTCTGTCTGCCTGCAGCAATCTTCTAATTCCTCCATCTTTCTCTTTTCCGCCGCAAACTCCATGTATTGCCTATGCGTATCCTCTTTTTCATATCTCACATCAGATAGCTTCCATAAATCCATGCCGAAAAGAAAAAGCAAAGGCACCATAAAAAAACAAACTGCCAATATATTGATTTTCTTCCAATCCCATCGCTCTTTGCAATCTAAACATGTCATATCCATGCAACAAGGAAGCGATTCCTGACATGCACTCATAGCCGCACAAACAGCAGGAATGGCATCTTCTGGGATTTTTTCTATATGTTCCGGCAGTCTTATTTCATTTTCATAAACAGTAAGGCAGATATCATCATAATATGCTTGCTCTTTCCAACCATACACACCCATAAAAAAATGGATAGGTGTTCCTGCTTCCTTCCAAGTTTTTTCCCATGTCTTTGCATATTCCTCATTCACGGCTAAGATATGATATTCATCGCCAGATGCTTCTTTTTTTTTGACAGCTGACCGAAAAGCAGCTTCTCCGAACCATCCGCTCCCTTCTATTTCCCAATAAGCCGCTTCCTGCAATTCTTTATCCATCAGGTTTGGAAATTTTCCAGTGCAATAATAGATCTCCTCATCAGGAATACAAACAGCCAAATTTTCTTCCTTTTTTGACATTCTCATGGCATGCAAATAATACAATTCAGCCGTATCAACGGCTTCATTCTCCAAATCTGCCTGATGATTCCATGGAATTTCTACAAACTCTGAAACCGCCCAGCTTTTTTCTTCTTTCCTTATATGGAGAATATACATTCTATCCTTTGAAAAACAGACTCCCGTTCCTTCGGAATAGTTTTTTCTTAATTTTGCGTCCAAGGAATCCAATAGGCCCATTTGTACCGATCCTCCTTTTTTTCCATGAATCCCTGCATGGATTTTGATTCTTGCTTTTCACCCTTCAAATTTTCGGCAATGCTCAAAAGCAAGATCCCCTCTTCGATTCGTTTTCCATATACTATGAGATGCACATCTCTTTGATTGTATTCGTCTTTACATATTTTCTTTACGGAAATAGGCATATCGGTTTCTGCCTGCAAGCCTTTTTCTTCCAGTTCAACAACAACATCCTCCATTGCACCTTCCATGTCGTATCGCAGCTGCAAATCATGTTCGCAAGATAATGCCATAGACTGACTTGCCTTCCCAACGGCAAGCAAGCCGATTCCTGCAATCGATGCTGTCAGCAAAAAAAGCCCTGCAATTACAGAAAACATTCCTTTTTGATTGAAATATTTCATTCCGCACGTCACTCGCCCTTCAAATAAACAGAGGTTTCCAAGGTATAGGAATGATTCGTTCTATCACTTGTCCCCGTGCATGTAATATGCAAAATATCAGGTGACACTCTCTCGCATTGAAAATCAGAAACATAAACATTCCCTAAAATACTGCTTCCCGTAAGCGGTGCACTTGCCGTCTGATAAATAATACGATACCTGTGATGCCCTCCATCTCGCTTTCTTGCATAGAGCTTCGTTATCAAAGGAAATTTCTCTGCACTCTTTGGGTTCCCATCTGCATGTGCATAAATTCGTATGGTATCATCATAAATATCATGATACCAATCTACCTGTTTCGCCCTTACCAAATCATCTACCAAACGATTCATAACGATCGTCATAGAATTTTCCAATTCCCAATCCGCTAATTGGATATATGCCGTTTTTCCCATCCACAGAAAGATACCGCCCAATAAGGTCATGAGAAAAATCATCATTGGCAAAGACAACAAGGTTTCAAACAACACATACCCACGCTCATTCCATAAATTTGTCTCGTACCTTTCGTTCCAATTCCACATGTTTTTCTTTGCCGCCTTCCTTCCAAGAAATCTTAATGCAAACTAAATAGGCAGAACTTTCTTGGAATTTTGCCGTTCCAGACACAACATAACCACATTGATTTCGAAAAACTTGTTTTTTTCCTCCTGCAAGCTTCATAATTTGTTCTTGCAAACAACCATGCGTTCCCTCCGCAATAACCCCCGCCATTTCTTCCTCTGCAAGATAAATTGCCGCAATGCGATTGCGGCTGTCCTCTCGCAGTTGAAGGCTCATCCGATATCCTGCCAGCAATCCAATCATCGAAAACAGAATACCGCATAGCAGAATGGTTTCCATCAAAAAAAATCCCTTCTCATTCCCAATCTTCATGGCCGCACCCTGTCTATCCTTACTCGTCCTGCTTGATCAATAATGACATACCGACTTCGTGGCTTTGCAGACAGCTTCGTTCGCAGCTCAATCGTCCTCGGTGTCCATGGTGTCCCATCAATTAAGAAACCGATATCATTCTTGCCAAATACTTCGACCAAGGAAATTAATGGCAGACAGGTATGAACCGATTTAGGTTGATAGGAGGCATCCAAAAGTTCATATCGATCTGCGTGAATTCGCAAAACATGAAAATAATTGTTTTTCCTGCGTTCCTCCTCAAAATTAAATCCATGAAATGAATTAGTCCTTTGTTCTTCCTGCAGCAAGCGAATATCTTTTGCAAGAGATATCGCTTCATACTCCAATAATGCTTCTTCAACATAATTACGTCCTACCATAGCAACGGTTCCAAAAAATACAAAGATAGCACAGATTACAAAAACTGCTTCCAGATACAAAAATCCTCGCTCATTTTCCATCATTTCAAATGCCCCATACTGCCAAATAAATTTGATCGCCCCCCAAATATGATATATAAGAACCAACCGACAAAAAAGGAGCGAATGGAAGATATTGTCTTTTATCCCCTATGCTGAATAAATAGCATGCCACCATAGTTGCTAAAAAAAATGCAAGCAATACTGCAACCGATAACAAATCCCCTCCCAGCCATGCACCAAGTGCAGCCGCAAGTTTCACATCACCGCCGCCCATACCTCCATGGCTTATGCAGTATACCATATAAAATAAGCCGCCTCCCAATATACTTCCAAAGCAAGCATCAAAAATATCGATCCGCATGGGCAGCAAGGATAAAATCATCCCCATTCCCCAAAAAGGATAAGTGAAGCAGTCAAAAATATATCCATATCGGTAATCCAAAATGGCAATGAGAAAAAGCATCATCAAAAAACAGCATCCTGTCAATCCATGCAAACTCAATCCATTGACCGCAAAGACCGGAATACCTAAAACAACGATTCCACTCAAAATACAGCTGCGATCTTTCCACAAAAGCCCCCATGAAAAACGCATGGTATCTTCCATAGCATTTCCTCACTTTCCAAACGCTCCCGCTGTCATGCCGCCGCACATCGCACGTTTCTGCGTCCCAGAGACAGCATCCTCTGTTTCCTTGGCATCAGCAATCGTATAAGCTGTATCGGAAAGTTCTATCACCTTTCCGTTTTTTAACTTGCATTTTCCCTTGGGCGGCTTTAAGTTCTCTATATCTGTAACATATTCTTTCAAGTCAGACAAACTAGATGGTTCTGTCCCATACTCAGTTGCATACATAATGATAGCAGCATCCAAAACCTGTAGATCCGCTTGTACCTTGGCTGTATTTGCTAATGCTACCGATTTGGTAAACCTTGGTACCGCAATCGTTGCTAATACGCCAAGTAAAGTACAAACTACAAGAACTTCGATCAATGTGAATCCCCGTTGATTTAATCTTTTCACAGAATCACCCTTTCTAATCTCTTATGCGGTCTTTTGTCCTTTGACAATGAACATATTTATATTATATCAAATGTCAGTTAAAGTACAAGTGTCTTTCGTAAAAATACATATAACGAAGCTAAAGATGTCCCCGTCTTCAACAGCTTGCTGTAAGTGGGGGACATCAAATTTTAACAAGCGGTGAGCATATCTCCCGCTTCGTTGAAACGCAACTTGGAGGGAAAATGCTTATGGCATTTTCTTGAACAATGGCGTTATAAGATATTGGACATAAAAAAACGCCATCTCGCAAAAGATGACGTTTCATACCTCAAATACCCTATATCCATGGTATTGATCCAATTCTATTACATTTACATTCCCCTGCAGCCGAAACTGTCCCATGTTTTAACTTTGATTGCAGCATCTCGACTGTTCTATACACAAGAGCTTTTTCTTTACTTCTATTCCTCCATCAGCAGAATATCCCGTCATACTTCCATCTTTTCCAACCACTCGATGGCACGGAATGATAATTTGCACTGGATTTTTTCCAACCGCTTGACCAACGGCTCGAACTGCCTGCGGTTTTCCCAAAGCCTTTGCAATATCTCCATAGGTACGAACTGCTCCATAAGGAATCTTTCTTAACTGTGTCCACACCTCTAATTGAAAATCTGAGCCGCACAGCTTCAACGGTAACGTAAAATGTTTTCTTTTTCCAGAAAAATATTCATCCAATTCCCGCACTGCTTGATTTGCAATTGGCGGAACTGCCCCCTTGCTCGTGTGCTTTTCCATCTTCACAGGGTGATAAATCAATTCCATGATTCTCATTCCATCCGTAACAATTTCTACGGAAGAATTTTTTAATGGGCAAATAACGACCTTCTCTTTGCTCCCCACATCCAAAACGATCTCCGCCTCTCCTTATGAAGTTCCCTGCAAATATTCTCTTAATGCTGACTTCATGGATTCAACATCAGGCAAAATCCCCGTCCAAAGCCGAAATGCCTCCGCTCCTTGCCCCGCAAGCATCCCTTCTCCATTCAATATATCAAAACCAGCTTCCTTGGCCTTTCTCAATAATTTTGTTTCCGCAGGTGTATAGATAATATCATAAACCAATGCACCCTTTTTTAGTCGAGATAGATCTACGAAAGGCATCTGTTCCACATTGGGATACATTCCCAGAGGTGTCGTATTTACAAGCAAATCCGTTTCCCCTAAATTTTTAAGAAAAACATCATCTTCCCAAGGCAACACCTCAACATCTGCATAGTGACAGAAAAAATCTGCTAGGGGTTTTGCTTTTGCAACATTTCGTACCCCCAACCGAATCCGTGCCGCCTTCCCTTTTATCAGGCTCCAAATGACAGCTCTTGCAGCACCGCCAGCCCCCAACACAGAAACACTTTTTCCTTTTGGCTGAAATCCCTTTCTCAGCAATGCATCCATAAAACCAGCCGCATCGGTATTATAGCCTACAAGATATCCATCCTCATTTACGATGGTATTCACAGCACCGATGATCTTTGCATCTTCATCAATTCTATCCAAATATTCTATGACAGAAGTTTTGTGCGGTATCGTTACATTGATTCCCCGAATTTGAAATGCACGAATCCCCTCTACAGCCTCTTTCAGCTGTTCAGGCTTAACAGGAAATGCTACATATGTGTAGTCCAACCCCTCTTTTTTCAAAGCCGTATTCTGTAAGACCGGAGACAAGGAATGTGCGATGGGATATCCAATTACCCCAAGGTTCTTCGTATTTCCCGTAATCATGTATCTACCTCTCAAGTATGTTGCTTTCGTGTTTCGTGTAAAAGGCTCATCTTCAAATCATAATAATCTGGTGTCATGTCAAGATAATGGCGATGTGGATTTTCAAATCGTTGTTCTTCTTCCCAAATTTCATGATTCAGTTGTTCTTTTACATAATCACGAATTTCATCCAGCTTAGGCAGTTTTTCGACACGTTTTCCATTCCTGACATAAAGCTTGCGAAGATTCCTCACCGTACATCCATCAAAAGAACGATTCTTCCACGGCTTCTGAGGATCAACATAGCGATAAGGGCTTGACATATCAACCGTCTCTCCGCAAATCGCCAAAAGATCAGCCACAGCATGCCCGTCCTTGTCATAGACACGGTAAACGTCTTTAAGTCCTGGATTCGTAATCTTTTCCACATTCTCAGAAACCTTTATACGAGGCAAAAAGGTTCCGTTTTCACCAACAGCAGACAGCTTATAGACTGCACCAAAAACAGGCTGTGACTTTGCTGTAATCAAACGTTCCCCAACACCAAAGCTGTCAATGCAAGCTCCTTGCCCTAAAAGAGAGGTTATCGTAAATTCATCCAAACTGTTTGATACAACGATCTTGCAATCCTCAAGCCCTGCTTCATCCAACATCATACGCACACGTTTGGATAAATATGCCAAATCGCCAGAATCAATACGTATCCCCTTAAGCCTCTTTCCCATAGGTTCCAAAACTTCCTTTGCCACTCGAATAGCATTAGGAATTCCAGAGTGTATCACATCATAGGTATCTACCAAAAATACCGTAGAATCCGGATAGACCTCCGCATACTTCTTAAATGCCTCAAATTCATCACCAAAAAACATGACCCAGCTATGTGCCATTGTTCCGCTGACAGGAATCCCAAACATTTGACCAGCCGATACTGTAGCAGTTCCAACCACTCCTCCAATATAAGCAGCCCTCGCTCCATAAGTTGCCGCATCCATATTATGCGCCCTACGTGCACCAAAATCAGATACCGCTCTCCCAGCCGCCGCCCTTACAATACGTCTTGCTTTGGTAGCAATCAAGGATTGATGGTTTATTTGTGCTAAAATTGCAGTTTCCACTAACTGTGCATCAATAAGAGAAGCTACCACGGTAAGCACAGGCTCATCGGGGTACATGACAGTTCCTTCTGCAAAAGCATAAATATCTCCCTTGAACTCAAAATTTGCTAAGTATTGAAGGAATTCTTCAGAAAACAAGTTTTGCTTACGAAAATAATCAATATCCTCATTTGAGAACTTCATGTTTTCCACATATTCAATTACTTGTTCCAATCCCGCAAAAATAGCAAAACCACCCTTATCTGGATTTTGACGATAGAATACATCAAAGACAACCTTGGTATCCGTATTGCAATCCTGAAAATAACCATTTGCCATGGTCATCTCATAAAAATCCATCATCATACTGATATTGCGCTTATCAAACTGTGTCATAAAAGACTCCCATCTCTCAAGTCAGATTCATTATCTTTCCATAAAAACCTATAACGCTTTTTCTTTCAAACAGAAAAATTACCTGCTCCATCCTCCTCAAACAAATTATACAACTTTTCGATTCATAAGTAAAAGTGCTGCCAAGAAGTTTCGACATTTCCCAATCTGCTAATTCAAAGATACAGATATTTCCGAGCGTATGTTCCATCATCATTGCTGGAAGCTATCCGTACCGATTTTATCAATACACAGTCTGACAAACGTTGCCAAAATACCGTCAAGGTGTCAAGGTAAAATACAGAAAGCCTTGCATTGGTCAACTAAATATGATAAAATACTCTCGTTATGTATGTGAGTTTGTGCTCCATATATATTAGAATAGGAGGTGTGTCACATGGCATGTGTTTGCGAGGTTTGCGCAAAGGGTGTAATGGCAGGTATGAATGTCAGCCATTCCCATTTAAAGACAAAGCGTAGCTGGAAGCCAAACATTCAGCGCGTGCGTGCGGTTGTTGATGGCGAAGTAAAGCGTATCAATGTTTGCACTCGTTGCTTGCGTTCCGGTAAGGTTCAGCGCGCTCTTTAATCTGATTCTTGCGCAAGTGTCAGAAACCGATATATCGTAAAATAAGCGTATCCCATAGCTATGGGATACGCTTATTTTATTTATCATCGATTAAAAATATTGCGTATGATCTTAATAGCAAGCCTGCCAAACAGATAGAAAACAGCAATTTCAATAACGATCCATAAAATCGAAAAAGCAGAACTCAAACAAAAAATTGCTATCTTGAAAGCGATCCACCCAATTACCACGACTGCCGCTCCTGCAGCAATTTTTTCCAAAGTATTTCCTGAACCCATTTTCTATTTCCTCCCATATACCCATCATGCAACTTACAAACTCAGTTTTCAAACATGCTCAAGTCTCATGCTTCGATAATCTGCGAATTGTTTCCATTATCAATTCCACCTGAGGCTTAACTGTCGATAACAATAATCGTTCCTTCGGAGTATGAATATCTTTTGTCGTAACCCCAATGGATACAATATCAAGCTTTGGATTTTTTTTATAATGCCAACCACATTCCAAGCCAGCATGAATCGTTTTTACAAGCATCTCACGGCCTGTCTGCTCTTGAAAGATCTTTGGCATCAATTTCACAAGCCTGCTATTCGGATTTTCTTTCCAGCCATGTGATTTTCCCGAAATAGAAACCTCGAATCCAGTCATTTCTCCGACAGTTTCTGCAATCTGGCAAAATTCCTCTATCTTTTGATCTACTGCAGAACGAGGCAAAAAAGATACCGTCATTCTTTCTTGTTCCATTCGCACTGTTCCAAGATTTGCTGAGGTCTCCACTAGCTCTGGATTTAAAGGACTCATGGAATAGACACCTGTATGCAGAATCGTTAAAAGCTGCAAAAGCTGTTTCATATCTTCCTTTGCAAATACTTCTGAAACGTCCTTTTCGGGAAATACACTTATTCTTACGCAATCTGCAATTCCATACATCTCATGAAATCGAGCTTCCTGACCTTCCAAAATTCTTTTTATCGTTTTTTCCGATAAATCTGTCTGAATTACCGCACTAGCTTCCGAAGGAATTGCATTTCGCGCAGTCCCTCCTTCTGCAAAACGAAGCTCCACATTTCCTTCTTTTTGAAGTGCTAAAATAGCCAATGCCAAGGTTCGTATTGCATTGCCTCGACCGTCACCGATTCTTTCACCTGAATGTCCGCCTTTCAAGCCATCTACGCAAATACGATATGCAGAAGGACATGTCGCAGGAACAAAATGTATACTACGATTAAAATCTATGGTTACATTGCCAGCGGAACCAACCGTCAAAACATCATAATCCTCAGAATCACAATTCAGCAGATACTCCGCATCCAAAAGATATTTTTCGTGCAAATACTCTGCACCACTCATTCCCTGTTCCTCATCTACAGTAAAAATTGCACGAAGAGGACCATGCTCCTTTAGATTTTTTAGAATATATAAAATTTCTGCTATCCCAATACCGTCATCTGCGCCCAAACTTGTTCCTTTTGCTGACAAATATCCATCCTTGCGTACCACTTGAATGGAATCTTTTAAAGCATCATACAAAACGCCTTGCTCCGCCACACAAACCATATCCATGTGGCTTTGCAAAATAATACGTGCCGAATCCTCGTATCCCTTTGTTGCTGGTTTATCCGCAATGATATTAAACCTCTCATCCTGCACTACATGCAAACCAAGATCCATAAGATAAAGCTTTAAAAAGTCACTAATTTTTTTTTCATGCCCAGATGGTCTCGGTATCACAGACAACTTGCCAAATTCTTCCAAGACACCTTCTAAGATTGGTTCTTTGTTCTCCATAAAAAATCTCCCCTAAAAAGAAAGCAAAGCAATCACAAAAGACTGCTTTGCTGCTTATACATATTACCATCAATCTACCAACGCCATAACTTCAGCATCCGTAATATCAACGCCTGCCGGAACATAAAGAACAATACTGCGAGTAATGCGGCGGGCATCCCCACCCGACACATAACATACACCATTTACAAAATCACAAATACGTCGCTGCAACGGCTTGTCCACCTTGTCATAATTAACAACGATCGACTTCTTTTCCTTTAAGTCATCTGCCATTTCAACAACCTGTTGGTACTCCGTAGGAACGTACACCTGAACCTTCATCTCCGGAATTTTGGTCGTATGAACAGTAAGCTGAGGCTTAACAGGCTTTACCTTCTCCGCTGCAGTCTCCCGCTGAGACTCATACGAACCCGGATACGGCACTGTCCCATAATTTACCGCCATCTTCTCTTCATAAACTTGCTGCCTTGCCGACCTTTGAACTGTTTCCTGCTTCTTTACCGATTCATCTTCCACTTCCACGACAACATCTTCTATTGGCATGATTAAATCAGTAATCTTCCTCCACCAATCCATTGACCTCTCGCCCTTCTAAAATGTTATTATTTCCCACCTAGAACTAAAGAATAAAAAATATATATGATTTCATCACTCATATTCTACCATATCTTGTGAAAAAAAGCAAAAGTCCTGTAAAGAATTTTTTATTTTCCTTATGGGACTTTTGCTTTATTTTAATTATTTGCGAGCATTTTTAGCAGCACGTCCACGAACTGTACGATCCAAAACAGCCTTACGCAAACGAATATTCTCCGGAGTTACCTCCACAAGCTCATCTTCATTGATGTATTCCAAAGCTTGTTCTAAGCTCAAGATACGAGGAGGCACTAAACGAATTGCCTCATCAGAAGATGACGTTCGCATATTGGAAACATTCTTTTTCTTGCAAGGATTGATGTCAATATCATTTTCTCTGGAATTTTCACCAACGATCATTCCTTCATAGACCTGTTGACCAGGAGAAATGAACATCGTCCCGCGATCCTGCAATGTGAAAATGCCATATCCTGTTGTCTCTCCCTGCTCAAAGGCAACCAAAGAACCACGAGAACGCCCTGGTATATCACCCTTATATGGAGCATATCCATGGAAAATATGATTCATGATGCCATTGCCCTTCGTATTGGTAAGTAGCTCTCCACGAAAACCTATCAAGCCACGTGCAGGGATCGTAAACTCAAGACGCATATACCCTGACGTTTCCGTCATGTTGGACAGCTCTGCCTTGCGAGTTCCCAAGCTTTCCATGACCGTTCCCATATATTCCTGCGGAACCTCGACCGTCAAATTCTCAATTGGCTCGCAACGCTGCTCATGAATCGTCTTGTAAACAACCTCAGGCTTTCCAACCTGCAATTCATAACCTTCACGGCGCATTTGCTCAATCAAGATAGAAAGGTGAAGCTCGCCGCGTCCAGAAACCTTAAATACGTCAGCAGAATCCGTTTCCTCAACACGCAATGCTACATTCGTTTCCACTTCTTTAAAGAGTCTGTCACGCAAATGACGAGAAGTAACAAACTGTCCCTCACGACCTGCAAATGGACTTGTATTAACACCAAAAGTCATGGAAAGCGTCGGCTCATCAATATTTATCGTCGGAAGTGCCTCTGGATTCTCAGCATCCGCTACTGTGTACCCAATACTGACATCGCCCAAACCAGTAAGAGCAACAATCTCTCCCATACCAGCTTCTTCCACTTCAACACGCTGCAATCCCTGATAAACAAAAACCTTGCCAATTCTAGCTTTTTTCTCTTGATCTCCGTCAATAACGACGACACTCTGATTGGGTTTTACCTTTCCTCGAATGATACGGCCAATCGCTACACGGCCAACATATTCATCTGCTTCCAATGTCGTAACCATCATTTGGAGCGGACCTTCAGCATCGCCATGAGGAGCAGGTATCTCTTTAATAATCGTTTCCATCAACGGATCAAGATTATCATTCTCATCTTCCATTTGATATTTTGCAATACCATCACGTGCCGTCGCATAAATAACAGGGAAATCCAACTGCTCATCATCTGCATCCAGTTCCATAAAAAGTTCGAGTACTTCATCATAAACATCATCAACACGCTGATTGGGCTTGTCGATTTTATTTATAACAACAATTGGCTTAAGCTTCTGCTCCAATGCTTTTCGCAAAACATATTTAGTCTGCGGCATTGGTCCTTCGAATGCATCAACCAGCAAAAGAACGCCGTCAACCATATTAAGAACACGCTCTACCTCACCGCCAAAATCCGCATGACCAGGGGTGTCAACAATATTGATCTTCGTGTCATTGTACATGAGTGCTGTATTTTTCGATAGGATCGTGATACCACGTTCACGCTCAATATCTCCAGAATCCATAACACGTTCCTCAACCTGTTCATTAGACCGAAAAACATGGCTCTGCTTCAACATAGCATCGACCAAGGTCGTCTTGCCATGGTCAACATGGGCAATGATCGCAATATTTCTCAATTTGTCGTTTGTACTCACTTAAACAATTACCTCCCAGTATAATAAAAAAGATACATAAAATGTATCCCCCAGTCTCAACAATATCTCATATTAGTATAGACGCCTATAGTTGTCAATATTTTTTATAACGCCATTGGTCACGAAAATGCCATAAGCATTTTCCCTCCAATTCGCGTTTCAACGAAGCGAAAGTTTGCTCACCGCTTGTTAAAATTTGGCTTCCCCCACTTACAGCAAGCTGTTGAAGAAGGGACATCTTCCGTTTCGTTATACCTGTCAATAAGAATCTGACATCATGGCTCCAGCTAGATGGTATACTGTCCAGCAAAGTCAACATCATAGGCCACGTCTGCCAATCGAGTTCCGATTGGCAAAAACCGCAGCCATAAACAATACAAAAATTTACTCACCTATTTTCCAGTTCTGCCTCTTTTCGTCATGGGTTCTCCTTTTTTGCAAAAAGGACACTCTTCCGGTTTATAGGTTTCAACTTCCATATGAAGAAGTGCTGTACAAGGAACATCGCCAAAATCAACTTTTCCTCCGCTGCGGTCAACAAGCATACTAACTGCAACTGGAATCGCCCCTTGCTCCTTCACCACATCAATAACTTCTTTGATAGAACCGCCGGTCGTAACAACGTCTTCAACAATCAGAACACGTTCTCCCGGATGAAGCGAAAAACCACGGCGGAAAGTCATCTTGCCATTTTCGCGTTCCGTAAAAATAGCACGGGTTCCCAATGCCTTTCCTGTCTCGTGTGCCAACAGGACACCCCCTGTAACAGGACCAACTACAGTTTCAATATTGGCATCCTTAAATTTTTCTGCCATAGCCTCACAAAGCTGCTGCGTATATACAGGATGCTGAAGGACATTAAATTTCTCTACATAATGGGGACTGTGAAGACCTGATGTCAAAAGGAAATGACCATTCATAATGGCATTTGTCTTAATCAGCAATTCCTTAACTTCCTGTTCTGTCATTTTACATGCCTCATTTCTTCAATTATATTTTCGGCTGCAAGCTTAACATCATCTGCCATACGGATAGGACGACCGACGACAAGATGCGATGCACCATTTCTGAGTGCCATTTCAGGAGTTGCTATTCTGCTCTGATCATCAATAGATGCACCAGCAGGACGAATTCCCGGCGTTATAATAAGAAAATCCGGTCCACATGCTTCACGGATAATAGACGCTTCCTGCGGGGAGGCTACAACACCGTCTAATCCTGCTTTCTTTGCCAGCTTCGCAAAATTGAGCACCTGCCCCTTCATATTGACTGTCTGACCAAGATCCTCCCAGTCTTCCTTATTGATGCTGGTCAATACTGTAACAGCAATTACTTTGGGACAAGGTATTCCTTGCTCCTGTGCTGCCAATCTAAGCTTATCCACAGCAGTTTTCATCATAGTATATCCGCCGCCAGCATGAACATTCAAAATGTCGGCACCAAGATTCATCAAAGAACAAAGTCCACCAGCTACGGTATTTGGTATATCATGCAATTTCAAATCAAGAAATACATGCTTTCCCTGTTCCTTTAAATAAGATACTACAGAGGGGCCTACACTATAGAACAATTCCATACCGACTTTGTAATATGTAACAGAATCTCCCAATTTTTCAACAAAGCTTTTTACGTCTTGCATTGTGTGAACATCTAACGCAACAATTAAGCGATCATCATGCATATTGGCACCCACCTTCTTATAAACATTTTATCTTTCCAACAAGTTCCTTAATGCTTCCAAGCTTCTTTTCCTCTAAATACTTTTCCAAGCCAAGGATAATCTTTTCCGTTACCGCAGGATCTACAAAATTTGCCGTCCCAACAGCAATCGCATCAGCACCTGCCAAAAAGAATTCCACAGCATCTTGCCAAGAGGAAATTCCTCCCATTCCAATAATTGGAACACGAACCTTTTGTGCTACCTGCCAAACCATCCGAAGCGCTACTGGCTTTACACACGGTCCGGAAAGCCCACCTGTAATATTTCCTAGCGTTGGTTTCCAAGTATGAATATCAATTTCCATCCCCATCAGCGTGTTGATCAAAGATATAGCATCTGCACCAGCAGCTTCCACAGCTTGTGCCATTTCTGCAATATCCGTAACGTTAGGAGAAAGCTTCAGAATCACTGGCTTGCTTGTATTCTTTTTTGCCTCAGCCACTACTGCAGAAGCCGCTTTTGGATCCGTTCCGAAAACAATGCCCCCTTCTTTTACATTAGGGCAAGAAACATTCAGCTCAATTCCTGCAACTCCCGGCACATCCAACAGCTTTGCCAGTATTCCATATTCTTCTACCGTGCTTCCTGAAATATTGACGATAACATTCATATTATACTTTGAGATACGCGGCAGAGTTTCCTTCAAAAAGACATCGACTCCTGGATTTTCCAAGCCAATGCAATTTAACATGCCCGACGGAGTTTCTGTAATTCGAATTCCTTCGTTTCCCCGACGCGGTTTCAAGGTCGTTCCTTTGACCATAACACCGCCAAGCTGGGAAAGATTCGTGAAATCAGCAAATTCCTCCCCAAAGCCAAAGGTTCCGGAAGCAGTCAGCACAGGTGTTTTCATGGAAATTCCTGCAATCTCCGTAGATAAAAGTGACATTTCACTCATGCAAATACCTCCTGCGCCCAAAATACCGGACCATCCTTGCAGACCTTTTTGCGCTTGTTATCCGTAGTATCAATAGAACATGAAAGGCACGCACCGAGACCACACGCCATTCTTTTTTCCAGTGAAACCTGACAAGGAATACAAGCAGCTTTTGCAATCTCAGCTATACTGCGCATCATGATTTCAGGGCCACAAACAATAACCGCATCATATTGTTCACTTTTTAAAAGCTGCGGAAGCAATGTTGTCGTAAAGCCCTTGGTTCCAACGGAGCCGTCATCTGTCGTAATATGAACTTTGGAAACAAATGGCTCAAATAATTCTTTCCAAAAAAGCTCTCTTTCATTCTTTGCCCCCATTAAAACTTCGGCAGCACTTCCCATTTCTTTTGCATAAAAAAGCAATGGTGCAAGTCCCATGCCGCCGCCAACCAACAAGGGCTTCTTAACATTCATCGTGAAACCGTTTCCTAAAGGACCAAGCACATTGATGATATCCTTGGAACGAAGGGAAGAAAACGCCTTCGTTCCCTTCCCAACCACACGATAGATAAAGGAGATCGTGCCACGTTCCACGTCCGCATCTGCAATCCCCACAGGACGCCGCAATAAGATATCTCCACCCAGCAGTCGAAGCTGGACAAAACAGCCGGGTCTTGCTGCTTCTGCAATCTGGGGAGAATAAACCGTCATTTTGAATATATTGTCCAAGAGCTGTTTCTGCTCAAGGATCTCTGCATCAACTGCAAATTTATGCAAGGTCATCACCGCCGCCAACATAATCCTGCACTGCCAGAGAATATACTAACCTCCGTTCGCGCATAAAGGAAAGCACACGCAAAACCTCCCAAGCCGTATCCAAAGATGTCAGGCAGGCAATCCCATGCTCTACCGTTGCACGACGAATCTTAAAGCCATCGCCTACGGAATGTTTGCCTTGTGTCAATGTATTGATTACCATATTGATTTTTCCACTCTTTATGCGCTGAATAATATCTGTGCTGCGCTCATGCACCTTGCCGACAAGCTCTGCATCAATGCCGATGGATTGAAGGGCTTTTGCCGTTCCGCTCGTAGCAACAATATGAAAACCAAGTTCGTTGAATGCCTTGGCTAACTGCTTCATTTCTTCCTTGTCTTTATCCGCAACCGTAAAGAGTATGCATCCATTGGTTGGCACATTCGTTCCCGAACCTACAATAGCCTTATACAAAGCCCGTGCATAGTGATAGTCGATTCCCATAACTTCACCTGTAGACTTCATTTCAGGTCCAAGTGCAATATCAACATCCTGCATCTTTGCAAAAGAGAACACAGGAGCTTTAACTGCAACATACGGCTTCGGCGTAACCAGTCCGGAACGGAAACCCAGTTCCTTAACCGTGCTGCCAAGCGCAATACGAGTTGCAACATTTACCATCTTTACATCTGTCACCTTGGACAAGAATGGGACTGTGCGGGAAGACCGAGGGTTCACCTCAATGATGAACACTTCATCGTTGACAACAACAAACTGTATGTTCAGCAAACCCTTGACATGCAGTGCAACCGCCAAACGCTTCGTGTAGTCAATAATAGTATAAATGACTTTTGCTGGAAGCGTCTGTGGAGGATAAACGGCAATACTGTCACCAGAATGAACACCTGCACGTTCAATATGCTCCATAATTCCCGGAATAACAACATCCACTCCATCGGAAATACCATCCACTTCTACTTCCGTTCCTTGCATATAGCGGTCAACAAGAACTGGATGATCCGGCGTTACCTTGACAGCCCGGCTCATGTAATCACGAAGTTCTTCTTCGTTATACACGATCTCCATAGCACGTCCGCCAAGGACATAGGATGGGCGAACCATGACAGGATATCCTATATCAGCAGCACCAGTGATAGCTTCCTCCAAATTGGTGACGGAAATACCTTTCGGTCGTGGAATCTGTGTTTCATCCAAAACCTCATCAAAACGTTCACGGTCTTCTGCACGGTCGATATCATCCACAGAAGTACCGAACACCTTGACTCCAGCCTTGCTCAGGGATTCTGCTAAATTGATAGCCGTTTGCCCGCCAAACTGGACAATAACGCCTTCCGGTTTTTCCTTGTCAATGATGTTCAAGACATCTTCCGTTGTCAACGGCTCAAAATAAAGACGATCCGAAATATCAAAATCCGTGGAAACGGTTTCTGGATTATTGTTGACAATAATTGCCTCAATGCCCATTTCACGAAGTGCCCAAACGGAATGAACAGAACAATAGTCGAACTCAACACCTTGACCTATACGAATCGGGCCAGAGCCAAGAACCATAACCTTGCGGGCACTGGATACCTTAACCTCATCCTCCTGTGCATGGAATGTGGAATAGTAGTATGGGGTAGCCGCTTCAAATTCAGCAGCACAGGTATCTACCATCTTATAGCACGGAAGAATGTTCATCTCTTTACGGAGAGCACGAATCTGATCCATCGTCTTGCCCGCTATTTCAGCAATCGAGCGATCTGCCAATCCCACATCCTTTGCCGCCAGCATCAGATCAGGAGTCATTTCTTCCTTCTGAATACGATTTTCAATATCCGTGATATTTTTTATCTTGTGAATAAACCACTTGTCAATCTTGGTAATGTCATGGATCTCCTCTACGCTGGCAATCTGACGGCGCAGAGCTTCTGCAACAACAAAAATTCGCTCATCATTGATGCGAGAAAGATTCTTCTTGACTCTTCCATCATCCCATGCATCCATTTTCTCCATGTGCAGACGATGAACGCCAATCTCCAAAGAGCGAACTGCCTTCAAAATCGCTCCTTCAAAATTGCGATCGATGGACATAACCTCTCCCGTTGCCTTCATCTGTGTTCCAAGCGTATGGTCGGCATACACAAACTTGTCAAACGGCCAGCGAGGGAATTTGACCACGCAATAGTCCAAGGCAGGCTCAAAACATGCTTTCGTCTTTTGTGTTACTGCATTTGTAATTTCATCCAAAGAATACCCAATGGCAATCTTTGCAGAAACCTTTGCTATTGGATATCCTGTTGCCTTAGAGGCAAGTGCAGAAGAACGACTGACACGAGGATTTACTTCAATTACATAATATTGGTTGCTATTAGGATCCAATGCATACTGTGCATTGCAGCCTCCCTCAATGCCAAGTTCACGAATGATCCGAAGAGATGCACTTCTCAGCATTTGATATTCATGGTCTGTCAAAGTCTGTGACGGTGCAACTACGATACTGTCACCTGTATGCACGCCAACAGGATCAAAATTTTCCATGTTGCAGACAGTAATGCAGTTATCGTTCCCATCACGCATAACCTCATACTCGATTTCCTTCCAGCCGGCTACGCTGCGTTCAATCAGGACCTGTCCTATCATACTGTACTTCAAGCCCTTGATCACGATTTCGATGAGTTCTTCCTCATTGTCAGCAATACCGCCGCCAGTTCCTCCCATTGTATAAGCTGGACGGACAATAATTGGATAACCGATTTCATTAGCAAAATCTACAGCAGATTTCACATCCTCAACAATAGTGCTTTCTGGAATCGGCTCACCGAGCTTTTGCATGGTTTCCTTAAAAAGCTCGCGGTCCTCTGCCTGCTCAATGGCTTTTAACGGTGTACCAAGAAGTTCTACATTGTACTTTTCCAAAACACCATTTTCTGCCAACTGCACTGCCAAATTCAATCCAGCCTGCCCACCAAGGGTAGCAAGAAGTCCATCCGGACGTTCCTTGGAAATAATCTCCTCCAAAAATTCTGGAGTCAATGGTTCTATGTAAACACGGTCTGCAATATGCGTATCTGTCATAATCGTAGCAGGATTGCTGTTCACAAGTACAACTTCCAAGCCTTCTTCTTTCAATGCACGACAAGCCTGTGAACCTGCATAATCAAATTCAGCAGCCTGACCGATAATAATTGGACCAGAACCAATAACCATTACTTTTTTTAAGTACTCTTTCTTCGGCACAGATTACTCCCCCTTCTTGAGCAGTTCCCAAAACTCATCAAACAAATACATATTGTCATCCGGCCCTGGCGAAGCTTCTGGATGGTACTGTACAGAGAAAATAGGAAGCTCTGTATGACGCATACCTTCCACTGTTCCATCATTAACCGAAACGTGCGTCACTTCCAAAGGAAGCTGTTCCAAGGATCTTTCATCAACGGCATATCCATGATTCTGCGAAGAGATATGAACCCGACCATTTTTCAGGTTCTTCACTGGTTGATTCGAACCACGATGGCCAAACTTCAGCTTGTAAGTATCTGCGCCCAGAGAAAGTGCCAACAGCTGATGCCCTAAGCAAATACCAAAAACAGGTTTTTTCCCAAGAAGCTTCTTTACCTCCTCGATCACTTCCGGCACATCTTTAGGATCTCCTGGGCCATTGGAAAGAAAAACTCCGTCCGAATCCATCGAAAGAATATCTTCTGCCTTCGTTTGTGCCGGAACGACCGTCAGCTTGCAGCCAAGCTCATGCAGGGAATTCAGGATGTTTTGCTTCACGCCAAAATCCATGCAGACAACGTGCGGCGCATCTTGTTTTTCCGATTCTATTGTGTATATTTTAGAAGTCGTCACTTCCTTGACAACATCCTTTTTTATTGGTACAGAAAAAAGCTCGTCAATTTCTGACTGTGAAGCATCCTCAGCTACAATAATTCCCTTCATTGTGCCAGCAGAACGAATCTTTTGGGTAACTGCACGCGTATCTACATTGTACAAGCACGGTATGCCCTGTTTCGTCAAGAAATTTGCTAAAGATGTCTCATAATGCCAGTTGCTTCCCGTTTCGCAAAGCTCGCCAATAATAAACCCATTTACAAAGGATTTGCGAGACTGCATAAAGATATCTGCAATTCCATAATTACCCACCATAGGGTAAGTAAGCGTCACAATCTGACGGCAATAGGAAGGGTCGGTCAGAATTTCCTGATAGCCTGTCATTCCTGTGTTAAAAACCACTTCTCCCGTCGCCTTAATGTTGTTCAGCAATGTTCCATAGAATACACTGCCATCCTCTAAAATTAATTTGCCTTTCAAAATAACACCTCCGCATCAATCAATAATCTTGCCATCACGCATAACAATGCGTCCATCAACGATTGTCATAACCGCTTTTCCTTTGAGTTCTCGTCCTACAAAAGGAGAATGGGTTCCTTTTGTATAAAATTGTTCCGCATCAACTACCCAAGCTTTCTCGGTATCAATAATGGTAATATCTGCCGGCATACCAACCCCCAGACTGCCTGTATGCAATCCAAAGATTTTGGCAGGAGCATATGTCATCTTTTCTACAAGCATTGGCAATTCCACTTTTCCCGTATGATACAAGTCTGTCAGCAGCACGCCAAGCGCTGTTTCCAGTCCTGGAAAACCACTTGGAGCATAAATATATTCCCTGTCCTTTTCTTCCTCTGCATGAGGAGAATGATCTGTCACGATCATATCGATCGTGCCGTCCTTTAAACCAGCCAAAACAGCTTCCACATCCTTTTGGCTTCGAAGCGGAGGATTGATCTTCGTAGAAGAATCCGTAAAATCCACGCAATCCTCCGTCATTGTCAAATGCTGCGGAGTAACCTCAGCTGTTACCTGAACACCACGGGATTTTGCTTGACGTACAATTTCAACGGAACGAGCGGAGCTGATATGTGCAACATGCACCTTGGCTTCTGCATACTCTGCCAGCATAATATCTCGCATAACAGCAATATCCTCTGCAACAGTCGGACGTCCCTTCATGCCAAGCAATGCACTCTTATGCCCTTCATTCATAACGCCATCTTCCACAAGCGTAGTTTCTTCATCATGATTGATAATTATTTTTCCAAAAGGCTTCAAATAATCATAAGCATTCAGCAAAAGCTTTGCCGACTGCACATAATGCCCATCATCAGAAAAGGCAACTGCACCAGCCTCCGACATATCTCCAACCTCAGCAAGTTCTTCCCCCTGCTGTCCCTTGGAAAGTGCGCCGATTACTTCCACATGAACGATTCCAACATTTTTGGCTCTCATTTGAAGAGAGCGAACAAGTGCCGCATTATCCACTACGGGCTTTGTATTCGGCATAGTTGCAACCGTAGTATATCCACCAGCGGCAGCTGCTTTGGAACCCGACTCAAAATCCTCTTTTGCCTCCTGCCCAGGTTCCCGAAAATGAACATGCATATCAATAAGACCAGGCGTAACTATTTTTCCCGTTACATCAATAACATCAGCATCATCTGCAGAAATATTTTTTGCAACCTCTGCAATTTTCCCATTTTTGATAAGCACATCAAGAATTTCATCTAACTGGTTTTTGGGATCAATTACACGACCATTTTTCAACAAAGTTTTCATTCCTGCTTGCCTCCTGTCAGAACCAAAGTGAAAAGTGCCATACGCACTGCCACGCCATTCTGCACTTCCTCTTGAATTGCAGATCTATCACTGTAAGCAACACTTGGCGAAATTTCCCATCCCTTGTTCATCGGTCCTGGATGGAGTACCAACACATCTTTTTTTGCTAACTTCAGCCGTGTATCATTGATTCCAAAAATACGAGCATATTCTCGTGTTGTCGGAAACAGCCCACCCTTCATACGTTCCAGCTGAATTCTCAGCACCTCAATAATGTCCGCACCTGCAATGGCATCTTCAACACAGTCATGTACAACGATCCCAGGCTCTTCGTAAAGGAATCGCGGCAAAAGCGTCTTCGGACCGGCAACATGCACTTCCATTCCCATTTTACGCATACCATAGATATCCGAACGGGCAACCCTACTGTGCAATATATCTCCTATGATTGCTACTTTAAGACCTTCCATATGTTCTTTATGCTGCTGAATTGTAAAAAGATTCAACAAACCCTGTGAAGGATGAGCATGCGCCCCATCACCTGCATTTAAGATTACAGGATGAACCACCTTAGAGGCATATGCCGCTGCTCCCTCTGCTTTGTGCCGCATAACAATGGCATCTACCCCCATCGCTTCAACAGTATAAAGCGTGTCTCTAAGACTTTCCCCTTTGACAATACTGCTGCTTGATGCCGTTATGTTGACAACATCAGCACCAAGATACTTTCCCGCTAATTCAAACGAAGTACGTGTTCGCGTACTTGGCTCATAAAAAAGTGTTACGATAGACTTTCCACGAAGTGCTGGTACTTTTTTAATATCTCGATGGATAATATTTTTCATTTCTTTCGCAGTTTCCAAAACCAAGCGAATTTCTTCCTCAGAAAAATCTTCCAAAGACAAAATATTCTTTCCTCTGAGCGAAACATTTGTTTTTCCCAATCCAATCACTCCTTCACGAATTAAGCGACCTTCTCAACATAAAACAGATTCCAAAATGCATTACCTTACAAAAAAAGAGCCTTCTCATGCGCAGACACAAGAAAGCTCAAAATCGCTTTAATCAAGACATGCAAAAGTATGCTAAACAAAAGTAAAAGTTTCCTTTCAGCCTCGCAGGACTGTTCTTAAAGGCAATATCATCTTTTTGAATATTGTATCTTAAAAAGTCTTAATTGTCAATAAAATCACGGAAAAACGTCCCAAAGTATATGAATTATTTACGATAATATCCTAGTATATCGGAAAAGAAAATGTCCCAAAGTTATGAAACAACTCGCATACAACAATTACTGCACAAATCCACCTTGGAAGTTTTCTCAAAAC
>JAZLHW010000205.1:0-5252 GCA_045617105.1 Selenomonadaceae bacterium
ATTGTTCAAGAAAATGCCATAAGCATTTTCCCTCCAATTTGCGTTTCAACGAAGCGGGAGATATGCTCACCGCTTGTTAAAATTTGTCTCCCCCACTTACAGCAAGCTGTTGAAGAAGGGGACATCTTAGCTTCGTTATAACGGAAACTCTTACGTCCCTTGAACCTATCACTTCTACGTTTTTAAATTCTCCATAATACTTCAAAATCCTGCTAAAATAAAACGTTACGGTTAACATAACCACACAACATGCTATGCCGCTTCGATTCACTCATAAAAAAGCTGACCTTTGAAAAACTGGAAGATGAGTATGACATGCGTACTATCAAGGAATACAAAAAGCAGCCGAGGGAATAGATTATTTTCTTGCAAAAACAACATCCCCATATTGCAATGAAAGAAAGTTTACGCCAAAAAGCCGAATCACGCAAACAGAAGAATTTCTTTTTGCATGATTCGGCTTTTGTTGTCAGAATATCTCCAAACTCTGTCTTTCAAGATCCCCGTTACATTTTCTTGACGGGAACCGGCCCTCTCGAAAGTGCGATGGCACCTGTACGGGCGATCTCAACGATCTCATATTCCGAAAGCACTTCCACGATGGCATCGATCTTGTTCTGCTGTCCAGTAAGCTCGATTACCACGTTTTCCTGCGTAATATCGACAATGTTGGCACGGAAAATATCAACGATATTGACGATATCCGCACGATTTTCCTTCGTTGCGTGTACCTTGATCATCACAAGCTCACGGTCAATAGACGGAGCCTTGCTGAGATTCACGACCTTGATAACATCAATCAGCTTCGAAAGCTGGTGAACTACCTGATCCAGCTCATTTTCCGATTCAACCGATACGACGATATTGATGCGTGTAACCTCCGGCTCTTCCGTATATCCAGCAGAAATGCTCTCTATGTTGAACGCACGGCGGCTGATCAATCCCGCTACATGCGTGAGAACGCCCGGTTTGTTGTCAACCAAAACCGCCAACAAATATTTCTTCATCATTCCTCTTCACCTCCAAGAACCATCTCGTCCAAGCGGCAGCCGCTAGGCACCATTGGCAAAACATCTTCGTCCTGCGGTACCCATACATCGGTCACGGAAGCACCCTTCTCCTCCATGATCTGAGGCAGAAGCGTGTCCAGCTCCTCCTTCTTGGTCAAACGATAGCCCTTTACGCCCATGGATTCCGCCAGCTTGACAAAATCCGTTTTTCCATTCAGCTCCGACTGGGAATAATGATGGTTATAGAACAGTCTCTGCCACTGTCCGACCATTCCCAAAATACAGTTATGCACAATAATGACCTTGACATCAATTCCGTTATCGGCAAGTGTCGCAAGCTCTTGGCAATTCATCATGATGCTTCCATCACCCGTAAAGAGAACCACCTTGCTGTCAGGCATAGCGATTTTTGCGCCCATAGCGGCAGGCAGTCCATAGCCCATGGTTCCCTGCCCACCCGATGTCAGGAAATGACGCGGCTGGTAGACCTTGAAGAACTGCGCCGCCCACATTTGATGCTGGCCAACATCGGTAACAGCGATTGTATTTTCGTCTGAAAGCTCACTGACCTTTTCGATCAATGCCTCCGGCTTGATCACGTCCCCACATTCCTTGTACTCAAACGGATGCTCCTTGCTCATCTTCACGCAGGAATCCAGCCAAGGTGCAAAGATCTGAGGGAAATCTTCCTTCGCTTCTTCCAGCTTCTTTAGGAAGCACGGCAAACTCCAGCGCAGATCGCCCATGACGCAATAATCCGCCGCAACATTCTTGTTTACCTCGGCACGGTCCAGCTCAAAATGAACCACCTTCGCCTTTGGTGCAAAATCAGATACCTTCCCTGTCACACGGTCGCTGAAACGCATACCAATGCAAAGAAGCAGGTCGCACTCCATGATGGACATATTGGAAGCATACGAGCCATGCATTCCTGCAAAGCCAAGGAAGCCCTTCTCATCAGCGGAAACTGTGCCAAGTCCCAAAAGCGTACTCGTCACGGGGATTCCCAACCGCTTGACGACCTTGCGCAGCTCCTCTGCCGTATCTGAGATGTTCACGCCACCCCCAACAAAAAGCAACGGCTTCTTAGCCTGCTTCAATGCCTCAACAACAGCATCAACGTCCTTCTCATCTCCCGGATATTCTCCCGTGTAGCCGCGGAGATATACCTTTTCCGGATATGCATAATCAAACTTTTCTGCAAAAACATCTTTTGCCACGTCAATGACTACAGGCCCTGGTCTGCCTGTCCGTGCAATGAAAAAGGCTTCCTTCAAGACACGAGGCAAGTCCTCGGCTTTCTTCACAAGGTAGTTATGCTTCGTGATCGGAGTCGTAATGCCAAAGATGTCCGCCTCCTGAAAGGAGTCCTTCCCGATGTAGGGATTCGCTACCTGCCCCGTAATGCAAACCAACGGAACAGAATCCGTACATGCCGTAGCAATACCCGTGATCAGATTCGTTGCACCTGGTCCAGAGGTCGCAAAAACCACGCCTACCTTTCCCGTTGCCCTTGCATAGCCATCTGCCGCATGAACAGCTCCCTGCTCATGATGTGTCAGGATGTGCGGAAATTCATACTTGTATACTGCATCATACAAAGTGAGAACGGCTCCCCCTGGATACCCGAACACAACATCCACGTTCTCCCTTTTCAGGCTCTCCAGAACAGCCTCTGCTCCATTTATCACCATACGAAAATCCCCCTCTAAGGTTTACATATTTTCTCTTAATTTTTGCATATTATAACTTAACTGTAAAGAAAATGCAATACATTTTCTTCTATCGTTCATACTTTCCCTTATCTCTGCCGCCTGTCGCTTGCCAATACCAGAACAAGAACCCGCACGGCACCCTTTCGCCGCAAGGCTTCCGCACATGCCTGCACCGTTGCGCCTGTCGTCATGATATCATCCAGCAGGAGGACTTCCCTGCCGCAAACAAGCTCCGCCTGCGTCACGGAAAAGGCATCCTTCATATTTTTTCTGCGTTCCTCCCGTGACAATCCGTATTGCGGCACCGTAACACGATTCCTGCAAAGTGCCTCTTGAACCGCAATGCCTTTTGCCTCCAGCCAATCCCGAAAGATTCGCTCTGCTTGGTTATAGCCCCGTGAACGCAGCTTGTCCTCATGCAGCGGTACTGGAACCGCAACCATCGCATTTTGCAAAAAAGGAAGCTTTGCATCACATGCATCCAAAAAAGTACGGATCTGCAAAAGATTTCCCGTCTTTTGGTGGTACTTCAAACCTCGAATCAGCTCCCGCAGGCTTCCGTGGTATTTTCCCAGTGCATACGCACCGTCCACCCATTTTTCAGCAGTATCGTCCAAAGGCAGACGCTCCACGCAGACAGCCTTTGCCAAACATTCAGGACACCACGCCCCGCAATCCTCCACATAAGCACCGCAAGCAGGACAATGGGGCGGATAGATCAGATCCATCACCGCAGCAAGGATTCCCTGCAGTCCCATAGCTCTCCCTCAATCAAAACTGTTAAAAAAATCTTCTCTTGGGCTGCTGGTTCTCCCATTTCATGACCGCCTGAAGCACAGCCCCTGCGATACAACGCACTTTGTCCGAAATCGTAAAACAATCCTCCTGATGCATGATAGGATTGATGTCGATAAGCTTCTGCCCTTTCGATACCATCGAACCTTCACGAACGATACCGCGAAGCACACCTGAAATGTGCGCACAGATCTCCGTAACCGTTCCGTCCTCTTGGTGAATACGCGCAACAGGCTCTCCCGTTGTCATCTTGCAGGAAATATTGTGAAGAGCTTCCACCCTGCCCTCTGCTGGAGACAGGAGGATATTTTCCTTGTCGTTATGCCCGACCTGAAAAACCTCTCCTTCCTTGCGATAGCTGTAGCCCTCGTAAATAATGCGTCCCAGCGTATGCCCCCGCATCGTTTCAACGACGGCATCTACGTCACGTCCTGCACAGAAGCCAGGCCCCAGTGCCAACGTATGCTGCGCCATGTCCCTCGTTGTCCCGAAATTCTCATTTGCCATGAGTGCATCTATGACGACCTGCGGCTCAAAGCCTGCAATGTGCCTTCCGCCCGGATCGATCAGCATGACAAGCTCCCCTGCCTTCAAAAGCTTTTCTGCTTCCTTGGGAGAACCTGCCTTCTTGCAGGTCACTCTCGCTACGGTTTTTTCCCCGTCATAAGCAGCATCTGCAAAGGACACCTCCCTGCGTGTGGAGGAGGGTTTTTCTTTTTCCAATATCAGCACGCGAAAGCCTGCATTATGCAAATATATCGCAGCTCCGCTGGCGATCTCTCCTGCGCCGCGAATGATTACAAGACGTTTCATGTCAGATTCCTCTCTTTTCCATCAAATATGTCTTCTTGCCATGTTTTTCTTTTTAGTACAACCCACTTCCGCTAGTCTATTATACCCTACTTCCGCCAAAAATTTCTATGTGTTTTCAGAAAAAAATCCGTGCAAAAACCAATCTTTTTCATGATGGAAATTTCTTTCTTCCACCCTCACTCGCCTCCGCCAATCAGCACCGTCTTTCCTTGGAACGCAAAGCCATACGCACGGATCCGCTCTCTTGCAAACCCCTTCTCTATCAGTGCCTCCCGATACTTCTTTTCCTCGATCTGCCGGAGTGCCGCCTGTACAGTCTCTTCCAGACTTTTTTCCTTTCTTGGCTTATGCACCTTGAATTCGATAATGACCGCATTATCCCTGTCATTCTTTGGCTCCAGCATCACATCATACCTGCCAAATCCGCTCTCCCGATTCGAGGTCAAAACGTACCTGTCCCTGAGGTCTGCCATCAGTCCCAGCACGAATCCATGATAAAACCTCTCAGGGCTTGCCTTCCCCGATGGACTCCTGCCTGTATCAAAATAACTGAAAACCGCAAGAGAGACCTCATTCAGATACTCCTCCATCGCTTCCACATCATCTGAAAGCAATGCCTGCACAAAGTTGTTGTAATAAGTCCCTGCCTTCGTGTCACGGAACCACCCTTGGAACATTCCCAAGAACATGCGATGTGTTTCCCCGTTTGTGATGGAAAGATCGTCATAGATAAAATCATCCGTTGACTCAAATTTTGCCACCCGTGCCGTCCCCTTCACATAACCGCTTGCCAAAAGAAAGGACCAAACAGCGTCTGCCCTTCCATCCAGCTGGCTAAAAACGATCTGATCGTCTACAGACACACAGAGCGGTTTTCCTGCCAACAGATCCTCAAACTGCATTTTAATTTTTGAATCTG